>JABZFO010000051.1 GCA_014237405.1 Desulfosarcina sp.
ACCGACGTCACCACATCCACCACCCGGTGATATCCCTTGGCAAATGATTCCGACGTCCAGTACCACGCAGCGCCGGTACCGGGAAAAAAGGGGGTGTTTTTATAGAGGATGGCCAGTTCACCGGCGGTGGGAAGACGCCAGTCCGAATGGCCGCTGGTGTTCAACCCATGAACATAATCTTTGGCCGTTTGATAGGGGATGCATTTTCCGAGGTCCAGGTAGGAATCCAGCAGGCACCAGGTGAGCCCGGTGACCCGGTCGGTGACCGTACCGTCTCCGTGATCGACGAACCGGCTCGCCACGGGTTGAAGCTGCCTGGCCACCTGCTCCCGGAGCCTCTGAATCCGCTGGGCCTCCTTGGTCCGGCGGTCCTGTTCAGCCTGTTGCCGGGCCAGCCCCTGGCGCTGTTCCTCTTCTGCCCGCTGGGCGTGGATGGCGTCCTGAAGTTCCGGGTTGAGCTGCTCTCTCAGGTTTCTGGAGAGCGTAGAATAAAGCCCCGACGCTTGATTCTCCACATATATATCCAATTGGCGGATCCGGCTAAAAATATCGTTGGCCGGATTGGTGGCATAGGCCGCCATTTTTTTCCATGCTGCCTGCCTGGCAAGATCGTTATTCAATGCATTGATACGCTGAACGATCGTCTCTTTTTGAGTGGTGTCCGGCCGTTTTTCAAGATAGTCGGTATAGACCTTCCTGGATGTAGCATAGTCATCAGCCGATAGGGCCGCCTTAACTTTCAGTTCCACTACATCCTTTTTATCCTGAAGCGTAGACCGCAGCATCTTTGTCTTTTCCACCGCAGCCCCGTTGGTGATTGCAGACAGGAAACGGTCGCATTGGGCGATGCAGTCGTCCCAGTTTTCCTGGGCATCGCAACTGGCGGTTTGCTTTTCAATGGCACCGTAATATTCTTGTGCCAGATCGGTGACCATCCGTTCCACAGCCTCCCGCTCCGTGCCTTGAGGGAACTGCTCCAGGTATGCACGATAGGCGGCGTAGCGCTCCAGGTAACCGGTGGAGGCAACCTTTTTCAAATCCTCGAAATAGGCGGTCCCCAGCAACTGCCGGATGCCGCCGATGGCTTCATTGATCTGCTTGGCATAAGGACTCTGGGGGTACTTCCTTAAAAACGCGGTATACAGGGAAAGTGCTTTTTTCTCGTATTTTTCGTCAATCGGCAGGCCATTGACATCCAGGATGGTCTTTTCATAGTCCCGCTTTTCAATTTCGGTATAGGTATCGTTCATTCGGGCTTCCAGTTCCGACCGGTGGACATCTTCAGGATGCGCTTTGATGTACTGCATCAGCAGCACAATCTGGGCGTCCAGCGCTTTGGTAACCGAAAGGTCTGCGATCAACTGGTCGTACCGGCGATTGATCTGTCTTTTTTTGAGCAGCTTTCCGCCGACGGTGACCGTGATGGCAAAAATGATCACCATACCTAAAACAATGAGCAGTTTGCCGGTCCTTCCCATTTGGTCTTGCTTGCCCACCGAACGATCTGCGGTTTTTTCAAAGGGTACGCTCACCAGTGATTCCGGTGGGGACGGCGGAGCTGCCACTTTTTCGGAAGGCTTCTTCTGAGCCGGCATTGAAGCTTTTTTCGCAGGCTTTTTTACCGGTTGGATTACTTTTTGCTTTTCCGACTGGTCCGCCGGCCGCGGGGCTTTCTTCGCTTTTGGAGGTGGCGCTGACACCTGGGGGTCCGGCGAAGGTGGCGGTGGCTCAGCACCGGCTTCGTCTTTGATTTTCAGACTCTCCATCATCACATGCATGAGAGGGTCGTGAATTTCTCTATCCCGGTCGGAGTCGGCCTCTTCAATCTGAATAGCGGTGTTGTCCCAGCTGATGATCCGGTAAGCGGCCTCGTTGCCCGTCTGCCCTTCATACTGCGCCGCAATGAGGCTGCCGCCATCGAGGTAGAGATGGCCGGTGCGGTTGCCGCTGGTCACTTTAAGTGTATAGGTGGCGCCCTCCATTTCCGACATCTGAAGAAACGAAGGAAGGCTGATGCCGTGGATCTGCCCACCCACGTCGGAAATGGTTTCGATCTTTTTTTTGTTTAAAAACTTTTGGACCAGGGTTTCCAGCTGGTTGTAATCCTCATCGCTCATGCTGGAGGAACAGAACCCCAGGTGGACTTCGATCTTTGCGGCATCCCGCTGCCAGGGCCACAAGGCGCCGTAGAACGCTCCGGTTTTCAGTTTTTTCAGGAAAAGGGTCTGATCCTTGCGGATGCCTCCCATATATCTCACCGTAGGATCGAAGCGCAGGGCGCCGGGAAGGCTTTTGCCGGGCGCTTTGGCCGGCACGCCGAAAAACTCGGACAGGATCTCCACCAGTTCATCGATGGAATGCTCTGACGAGGTCACCTGGTACAGGCTCCGCGACTCCTCGTAGAACCGGATGCTTATATCCGGCAGGTCATCGATACCTTTTGCCAGTGTCAGGAATCCGACCAATGCCGCCTCGTTATTGGCAAGGTCCCGGATCGCTTTGCTGTCACCGGTCAAAAACTCCTCGATCAGCGATACACCCATGGATTGTCGCGGCCCCAATCTTTCTATTTCGGTACCGTACCGATGGTCAGGTATCAACGAAACTCGGCTACCCGCCCGTTGTCTGTCGAAACGATAGAAACAAATAATGCCGGATCAGAATGAAAAAGAAAAACAAGTCCTTGGCAGATCTTAATTTTTCCAATAATCTATAGCAGATGGCAATGAATGTTGTCAAAGGCCAGATCAACGGAAACGGACGGATGGATCCGTACAGCTATTGCCAGCCGGGTAATCGGATTGAAACCGGCGCTGAAGAGGTTAATCTATGCATTCCACCCATCATGAACCAGCACCGGACAAAAAACCCCGCGTGATGATTCTCGCCACGGGCGGCACCATTGCCGGCGCTGCCGATTCCAGTATCCAGGCAGGATACACGTCCGGTCGGGTGTCCATCGATGCCATGATCGGCGCGGTGCCCGGACTTGCCGGAATCGCCCGTGTCCACGGGGAGCAGGTGGCCAATGTGGGTTCCCAGGATATGACCTTTGCCATCATGATCGACCTGGCCAACCGGATCAATGCAATTTTGGGCGCCGATGAGGTCGACGGCGTGGTGGTCACCCACGGCACCGATACCATGGAAGAGACGGCCCACTTTCTCAATCTGACCGTTAAAAGCAAAAAGCCTGTGGTCCTGACCGGGGCGATGCGCCCTGCTACCGCCGTCAGCGCCGACGGGCCGTTAAATCTTTACAATGCCGTTGCCGTCGCCGCCGATTCGGATGCCGCCGGGCGCGGCACGCTCGTGGTGATGAATGACCGGATCCATGGCGCCCATTCGCTGACCAAAACCAATACCACGTCGGTGGAAACCTTCATTTCTCCCATCAATGGACTGATCGGAACGGTCAATTATGGAAAGACCGAGTATTTCCGAAAGCCGTTTCGCAAACACACCGATAAAAGCGACTTCTCTCTGGAAGGGGTCACATCGCTGCCCCGTGTGGATATCCTCTACGCCTGTGCCGACATGCCGGCCGACCTGATCGACTGTTCGGTGGAAAAAGGTGCAAAGGGGATTGTGATCGCCGGCGATGGCAACGGCAACATGAACGCGGCGACCATCAAACGGGCTGCCCAGGCGGCAAAAAAGGGAATATTTATCGTACGCAGCTCCCGCGTACCCACAGGAAAAGTGGGGCGAAACGTGGAGATCGATGATGACCGCATGCGGTTTATCGCCTCGGATGAACTCAACCCGGCCAAGGCCAGAATCCTGCTCATGATGGCGCTTTTGAAAAAGCGTAGCCTGGAAGAGGTTCAGCAGCTGTTTTATGACTACTGACCCGATCGCCCGGCGAGAAAGGCCCTGACAACCTGTTCGGTACACCGGGCCAGGAGATCACTGGCGTCCTGCATCGCCTCCGCCAGCGACTGCGGCCCGCTGCAAATCGAGAAGACGGCATCGATGCCGATATCATACAACGATTCAATGCCTTCACCGACCCCGCCGCAAATGGCGACACAGGGCACTCCGGCTGCCTTTGCCGTCCGGGCCACACCGGCCGGCGCCTTGTTGAACCGGGTCTGATCGTCAATCCGGCCTTCGGCGGTCAACACGAGGTCGGCATCGGCAATACAGTCTTTAAGCCCTACCACATCGACCACCAGGTCGATACCCGGTTTCAGTTCGGCACCGACAAACGCATGCAATCCGCCGCCAAGGCCGCCGGCCGCACCGGCCCCCGGCATATCCGCAATGGCGACGCCCAGATCCTTTTGGATTACCCGCGCCAGATTGGCCAGCCCCGCCTCAAGCCGGGTGACCTGCTCGGGCGTTGCCCCCTTCTGGGGAGAGTAGACCGTGGCTGCGCCATTTTCGCCGATCAGCGGATTGGTCACGTCACAGGCCACCGATAGGGACACGCCATCCAGCCTTGGATCGATGTTCTCCCGGTCGATGGAAGCGATCGCCTCCAAGGACCCGCCCACCGGCTCGACCGCTGCACCGTTTTTATCGAGGAAGCGGAATCCCAAGGCCGACGCCATGCCGATGCCACCGTCGCAGGTGGCACTGCCGCCGATCCCCACGATGATCCGTGTGGCTCCGCTGTCCATGGCCGCACGGATCATCTCACCGGTGCCGTATGTGGTGGTCCGTGTCGGGTCATGCAGATCCTTCGACAACAGGGCCAGCCCACTGGCTTTGGCCATTTCCACCACGGCCAGTTTCCGCGAGGAAACCATGCAAAACGGTGCCGAAAGCGGTTCCATTCTCGGACCCGAAACCGTTGTCTCAATGCGCTTCCCGCCCAACCCGCCAAGCATGACTTCGGTCAGTCCGTCGCCACCGTCGGCCACCGGGACGCAAGTGACATCGCATTGGGGAATGGCGGACAAAATGCCTTTCTTCATCGCTTCAGCCGCTTCCATGGCGCTCAGGCTACCCTTGAAGGCGTTGGGGGCGACAACAATACGCATATTCATGGTTACCTCAATTGATTAATTCTCAACATCAACCGCACCAGCCCTGCCAACACCAGCATGGCGGCCATCCCGCCGATGAACAGCCCCGAAAACCACAACCACTGGCGCTGTTTTTCAGTAAGCCGCATCATGCTCGTGGGACGCCTTGCCACGGAACACATAGAAGCAGTAGCCCGTGTAGGCCAGAATGCAGGGCAACAGGAACACCGTACCCAGCAGCAGCAGGGACTGGGACTCGGGTGCGGCGGCCGCATCCCACAGGGTCACCTTGAAGGGCACCAGCCAGGGCCAGGTGCTCACACCGATACCAATGTAGTTCATGAAAAAAATGCCCAGGGTGAGAAAAAATGGCCGGAATTCCCGCTCGGCACGCAGGTCCCGCCATAGCAAGACGAAAAAAACCACCGACAGGATGGGCATGGGCTGCAGGAAGTAGAAGTTGGGCAGGCTGAACCACAGGTCTTTGATGTCGCTGTTCATCAGCGGCATGGTCAGGCTCACCAGCCCCATGAACAGGGCCACGTAAAACATGATGTGCTTGGCACACTTGCGCGCCCATGCCTGGGTATCGTCCTCGGTTTTCATGATCGACCAGGTGGCGCCCAGCAGTGCGTAGCCGGCCACTAGGCCGACGCCGGTCATCACGCTGAAGGCATCCAGCCAGTCGAAGGGACCGCCGGCAAAATTGCGGCCGTCCACGGCGATGCCGTGAACGAAGGTGCCCAGCACCATGCCCTGCATGAAGGTGGCCATCAGAGAGCCGAGGTGAAAGGAGTAGTCCCAGATACGCTTGGATTTGCCGGTGGCCTTGAAGCGGAATTCGAAGGCCACGCCGCGGAAGATCAGCCCCAGCAGCATGAGGATGATGGGAATGTAGAAGGCCGGCATGAGAATGGCGTAGGCCAGCGGAAAGGCGGCGAACAGTCCGCCGCCCCCCAGCACCAGCCAGGTCTCGTTACCGTCCCAGAAGGGGGCGATGGAGTTCATCATGCGGTCCCGGCACTGGTCTGTAGGGGCAAAGGGAAAAAGGATGCCCACACCCAGGTCGAAGCCATCCAGCAGGATGTAAAGGAAGATGGCCGTACCGATCAGCGAATACCAGATAAGCGGCAGATCCAGAAAACTCTCGAAACTAAACATCTTTTCCTCCTGTCTGGTCAGCCAGATCCGTGACCAGGGGCGGCTGCTTCACGCCGTGGCTTCCGTAGGCATCTTCTTCTGTAGTATCCGGCCCCTTGCCGATGAGCTTGAGGATGTAATAGGCGCCGGCGGTGAACACCAGGCCGTAGGTGATCACAAAGGCGGCCAGGGAGATGGCGATGGTTCCCCCGGCCACCGGCGATATGGTTTCCGACGTTCGCAATACGTTGAACACGATGTATGGCTGCCGGCCCACCTCGGTGACGAACCAGCCGGCCACCACGGCGACGAAGCCCGACGGCGTCATGGCCACGCACCACAGGTGAAACCACCGGGTGGAGAAGAGCTGTTTTTTAAAGTAGAGCACCAGCGCAACCAGGCCGGTGGCGATCATCAGCATACCCAGCCCCACCATGATGCGGAAAGTCCAGAAGACCATAGCCACGGGGGGACGGTCTTTTCTCGCCCACGACTTGAGCCCCTTCACCTCTCCGTTGAAGTCATGGGTGAGAATGAAGCTGGAAAGTTTGGGGATGGCGATTTCGAACCTATTCCGCTCCTCAATCTGGTCCGGCCAGGCGAAGAGCCGCAGCGCGGCCCCCTGCTCCGTTTCCCAGATGCCCTCCATGGCCGCCACCTTCACGGGCTGGTGCTTGAAGGTGTTCAGCCCGTGAAGGTCGCCGAACAAAAGCTGCATGGGCGCCACGAAAATGGCCATGATCATGGCCATGCCCAGCATGATCCGGGCGTGGTTCACATGCAGGCCCCGCCACAGGTAATAACCGCCGATGCCGCCCACCACGAAGGCCGTGGTGAGGTAGGCCCCGGTAACCATGTGGATAAGGCGGTAGGGAAACGATGGATTGAAAATCACCTGGATCCAGTTGGTTGGGTAAAGCAAGCCATCCGCCCCTTCGCGAAAGCCGGCCGGGGTCTGCATCCAGCTGTTGGCGGACAGGATCCAGAAGGCCGACATCAGGGTTCCTGCAGCCACAATCACCGTAGCGGTAAAATGCATTTTTTTGCTCACCCGGTTCCTGCCGAAGAGCATGATGCCCAGAAAGGATGCCTCCAGGAAAAAGGCGGTGAGCACTTCGTAGCCAAGCAGCGGCCCCAAAACGCTGCCCACCTTGTCGGCAAACACGGACCAGTTGGTGCCAAACTGGTAGGAAAGCACCACACCAGTGACCACCCCCATGCCGAAGGTCACCGCAAAGATCTTCACCCACATACGGTAAATCTGCTCGTACAGCGGGTTGCCGGTTTTGAGCCAGCGCCACTCCACTACGGCCAGCCAGCTGGCCAGGCCAATGGTAAACGCCGGGAAGGTGATGTGGTAGGCCACAGTAAAGGCAAACTGGGCGCGTGCCAGGAATACAGGATCAAGGTGGGAAAACATAGATTTACCTCGACGGGTTAAAATGGATTGTCAATGGCAGGGAGCAAACATTTAATCAACATAATAAAGGGTATACCGGCAAAGTCAAGCCGAACAGAGACAGGCAACGGCAAATACAGGATCCACCGCCTGAGGGGATGGATCCTGTATTTGCCGTCATTCCGATTGCGTGTAAGGCAAGAGCCTCTGATAATCAGCGCAAACAAGAATCGAATCTTTAATGAGATTGGGCCAAAAGACATTTTTGAGATGGCTTCTAATCTTCCAATTGAATACCATTATCCCGGCACCATTTGCGAAGAGCTGATTCCGTGGCTCGCTGTTCAAAATCGTACCAGGCTTGAAGCATTCCTCTGGAATCGAGCAGGACTTTGTATCTCCGGTAGGCGCCTCTGCTTCTGAATATGCCTTGGACCCGATCGAAATCATCCGGAAGCTGCGACCCGACAAAATCGAAAACCAGATTCCGGCCTAAGTCCAGCTCATTCTTGTGCGGCACTTCGATATATTTTTCATTGTCTTCGATATCTTCCGGAAGCTCGTCCGAGTCGCCATACTCGGATACATAGAATGCCTCTCCGGTTTCTTTATTGAGGTAGGCATAATTGTCGAACGGTTGCGTCATGCTCAAGAACACAAAGGCCTCCTCGACATGGGCATATTTAATGCCCTTTCCTCTCAACGGTATATCGGGGCTTACATCGATGGCGGATGGCGACACACCTGATTCTGACATCGCTTTCGATCTTGCGTCGACAAAAGCTTTCACGGACCGATCCACATCATCCGGCGTAGTGGCCCATGAACTGACACTGATGCGAATGGCCGTTTCGTTTTTCCATTCCGTCCCGCCGCACCAGCAAACGCCTGAAGCCTGGATGTTTGCGAGGGTCACCTGGGTTTGCAACGGCGTGTCACAGGCCACCAGGACCTGGTTGAAAACCACGTCATTGAGTATCCGAAACTTGTGTTGAGCCAGCTGTTCAGCGAACTGTGCTGCGCGGTCGCACATCCCGTCGATCAGTTCCGCGACGCCCCTTCTGCCCAGATACTTGAGGGTCGCCCACAGGTCCACGGCACGGGCACGGCGGGACATCTCTGGAACGTGCATCATCCCGTCCCGGTTGTCGCTGTATTGGATATACGCACCGCTGGCCTGCATGGCGGTTACCAGGGAATCCCGCTGACGGCACAACACGATGCCGCAGTCGTAAGGCGCGTTAAGGGTCTTGTGCCCGTCCACGGACCATGAATCGGCCAACTCGGCCCCCTGCGCCAGGGTTTTTCTCACATTCGAGGCTTTTACCCACAGGCCGAAGGCACCATCCACGTGCACCCAGGCATCATTTTTTCTGGTTATAACGGATTTTGGGGAGCTTGATTTCTATCAAGCCCAAGCTATTGTGGGGGTCAGAATGATAGCCCACAACATATTGATATTACAGGCAATATTTGTCTAGACTTTT
>JABZFO010000122.1 GCA_014237405.1 Desulfosarcina sp.
AGTAAATTGTTTTAAAAGGGACAACTCAACCTTTGCCTCCTCAGGGGGAAAAGGCAATTTATCCCCTTTTAGGGGTTATTTCAAAACCACCTCCTCTGGAGGTGGATCCTTTATTTTTGGGCAGGTTGTCCTGAAACGCGATCTCTTTGGGCGCTATTGCCGGTCCTAGCTTCTTGCGGGCAAAACCGATAAGCTCCAGACGCAGCTTGTCATCGGGCGTTGAACCGGGTTTAAGCGCTACGAAGGCCTTAACCATCTCCCCGATCAACGGGTGGGGCTTGCCGATAACGCCGGCTTCGGCCACCGCCGGATGTTCCATCAGCGCACTCTCCACTTCAAACGGACCCACCAGGTGTCCCGAGGTTTTGATAATGTCGTCGGCGCGCCCGATAAACCAGAAATAACCATCGGCGTCCCGCCGGGCCATGTCGCCGGTGATATACCAGCCGCCCCTAAAACAGTTTTTATAGCGCTGGTCATCGTGCAAATATTTCCGAAACATGGAGGGCCAGCCGGGCTTAAGCGCCAGATTACCCTTGACGTCAGGCGCTTTTATCACCTCGACGGTTCTTGGGTTCATCCGACCAACGATGGCCGCTTCGACACCGGGCAAAGCAAGCCCCATGGATCCGGGTCGGATATCGACGGCAGGGAAATTGGCGATCATGATGCCGCCGGTTTCGGTCTGCCACCAGTTGTCATGAATCGGCAAGCCCAGGGCCTGCTGCCCCCATACGACAGCTTCGGGGTTGAGTGGTTCACCGACGCTGTGAATGACGCGCAAGTGACGCAGGTCGTATTGTTTGCGCGGTTCGATGCCTAATCGCATCATCCTGCGGATGGCCGTGGGCGCCGTATACCAGATGGTCACCTTTTCTTTTTCCAGTACGCGGTACCAGCGCTGGGCGTCAAAATCGGCCTCCGCAATGACGTTTATGATGCCGTGAACCAGCGGTGCAACAATACCGTAAGAGGTGCCTGTGACCCAACCTGGATCCGCCGTACACCAGAAAACGTCTTCGGGGTGGAAATCCAGCACAACCTTACCTGTCCAGTAATGGGTAAGGACAGCATTGTGTACATGGACGGCTCCCTTGGGCATACCCGTGGTGCCGCTGGTAAAATGCAAAATCGCCATGTCCTCCGGATCGGTGGGCGGGATGACAAACTTGCCGGATGCTTGCGCCATGCATTGTGGCAGCGACCAGACACCGTCGTTTAGGTCTTTTTCAGCATCCGTCAAAAGGACATGGGTTAGTTGCGGCAAGCGCTCCCGCAGGTCAGCGACTTTTTTCCGGTACAGCCGCTTGGTGGTCACCAGGACCTTGGCGTTGCCTTTGCGTAATCGTTGGTAGATGGGTTCCGGGCCAAAGGCCGAAAATAGAGGGCAAAAAACGGCAACCTGCTTCCATGCGCCGATGGCGGCGATATAAAGCTCGGGAATTTTTCCTGTCAGGGTGAACACCCGATCGCCTTTGTGCACACCAAGCTTAGATAGTACGTTGGCAAATCGGTTAGTCTGCTCTTGGAGATCGGCGTAGGTTAAATCCAGTACCGTGCCGTCCTGGCCCAGCCATCTAATGGCCGGCTGATCACGGCGCGGCCCGTTGGTGTGACGGTCGACAACCTCGTGGGCAATGTTAATACCAAGGCCGCCCGGCAGGCCGTCCAACTCATGGCGAATTTTATCCCAGGTGAAACCGGCGCAGGTTTTTTCGTAATCCAGCAGGTGGGGTTGAACGCACCATGGTTCTGAAGATTTCTTTATCGGCGCCCAGCTCATTTCAATACCGGTTTGGAATTTGTATAGCCGTGCCGCTTAATATTTTTTAATCAAATCGCGGATAAAGGGCAGCAGCCGGTTGCGCATGTCCGGCCGGTCTAAAGAAAAGGCGAGGTTGGCCATTTGAAAGCCCGCCTTGTTGCCGCAGTCGAAGCGGGTGCCTTCATAACGATAGCCGTAGACATCCTGGGTCTTGAGCAGCCGGGCCATGGCGTCGGTAATCTGAATTTCTCCACCGGCGCCCACCTCTTTGCCTTCCAGAATGTCAAAGATCTCCGGGGTCAGGATATACCGGCCGATGATGGCCAGGTTGGAGGGCGCTTCCTCCGGTTTTGGTTTTTCCACCAGTCCGCGAATCTTCGTGACGTTGTTGACCAGTGGGTCCGCATCCAGGATGCCGTACTTGCTGGTGTCCTGCTGGTCCACCTCCACCACCGAGACGATGGAAGACTGAAGTTCATCGAACTTTTCCATCATCTGTTTCAACACCGGCGTATCAGCTTCGATCAGGTCGTCGGCCAAAAGGACGGCAAAAGGCTCGTTGCCCACGATATTGCGGGCGCACCAGATGGCGTGGCCCAGCCCCAAGGGCTGATTTTGAAGGGTGTAGATGATGGAGCCGGATTCGGGGATCAGGGCTTGGACCTCTTTCAGCTGCGCGTCCTTGCCCCGGGCCAAGAGCATGTGTTCCAGCTCGTAGGTGTGGCCAAAATGGTTCTCGATGGACTTCTTGCTGGCACCGGTGACGAAGATGATCTGCGTGATACCGGATGCATACGCCTCTTCCACGGCGTACTGGATCAGGGGTTTGTCCACGATAGGAAGCATCTCTTTAGCAATGGCCTTGGTGGCCGGCAGAAACCGGGTGCCCAGGCCCGCAACGGGAAAAACGGCTTTTCTGACTTTCATGAAACCTCCACGGCTAAAAGTAATTGCAGCCTGGCCTATGGTGAAACAAATCAGACCGCCTCAATCCAACCCTGGGGATCTTCGATAGCGCCGTATTGAATGTCCTGAAGGGCCTGGAATAATTTGTGGGCCAGAGGACCTACCTGGCCGTCACCGACGGTGATGACCGTGTCTTCATATTTCAGTTCACCCACCGGAGCGATGACCGCCGCCGTTCCGGAACCGAAGATTTCTTTCAGGTGGCCCGATGCATGCGCGTTCATCACTTCGTCGATGCTGATCTTTTTTTCGGACACCGTCATACCCCATGAGCGACCCAGTTCGAGCACTGAGTCGCGGGTGATGCCGGGCAGGATGCTGCCCGAGAGCATGGGGGTGATCAGTTCATCGTCGATGACGAAGAAGATATTCATGGCGCCCACCTCTTCCACATACTTCTGCTCCACACCGTCCAGCCACAGCACCTGGGCCCGTACATGCTCTTTGGTGACCATGATTTTTACCGGACTGAACCCTTCAGCATAATAGGCACCCACCGGGCTGAGAATGATGAAAAACCGGTAGGTGAACGACGCCCGGACACCCAAAAAGGGGTCGGTGGCGATGATGGTGGGGCGGATGTACAAAGAGGTCCCCGGTGCGCTGGGCACCCAGTCATTTTCGACGGTGAGCAGCTGCTTGAGCGCATCCAGGGCAAAAGCCTCGTCGATTTCGGGGATGCAGAGCTTGTGGTTTGAGGCATTCAGCCGCTTGAAGTTCTCCTGGGGGCGGAACAGCTGAACGCCGCCCTTTGCGTTCCGGTAAGCTTTCAGTCCTTCGAAGACCCCTTGTCCGTAATGAAGAACCATGGTGGAGGGAGCCATCATCAGTGGCGCGTAGGGTTCGATGCGGGGATTATACCACCCCTTTTCCACGCTGTAATCCATGTTGAACATGTGGTCGGTGAAGATGGTGCCGAAACCAAGCTTGTTTTCGTCGGGCTTGGTTTTCAGCTGTTCGGCTTTTGTCAGGGTCACTTGCATCTTGGGTCCTCCTTGATGAATGAAACGGTCTATATCCGGCGTATAGACTAAAGAAACTAAAATGAATAAAAACAGTTCGGGAAAATTACGTGCAGAAAAACTAATCTGCAATAGTTACACGTATTTTATCCATGAGTCAACGCACGTCCCTATATTGGCCGAAATGGGACGATTTGAAATTGGCTCTCAAGACAATCAATAAATGGAATGAGTAGTATCGGCATCGAACAGGTGCAGATGGTTCAGGTTCATGGCCATGCGCAGTTGCTGGCCGGCGTGAAAGATTTTTCGGCCCTCGCTTTTGGCGATGAACGTGACTCCCTTAAAATTCATGTGCATGTGGGTTTCGCCGCCCAGGGGCTCGACCACCTCCACTGTGCCGTCCAGCTTCCATTCCTCGGGAAAGTTACCGTTGCCGTTGTCCACGGTAAAATCCTCGGTTCGCAGGCCCATGACCACATCCGTCTCTTCTCGGATCGTCATGCCCGCCTTTTCGGGGATGGCCACGCTGAGCCGGTCGTTGAGGCGAACCACGAGAGCATCGTCAGCTTTGACGATACGGGCGGCCACCAGGTTCATGGGGGGGCTGCCGATAAATCCGGCCACGAAAGTGTTTGCCGGATTTTGAAACAGCTCCATGGGCTGGCCCACCTGTTCGATAGTGCCGTTGCGCATGACCACGATCCGGTCCGCCAGGGTCATGGCTTCCACCTGGTCGTGGGTGACATAGATGATCGTGGATTGGACCTTCTGGTGAAGCCGCTTGATTTCCGTGCGCATCTGGGTCCTCAGCTTGGCGTCCAGGTTGGAAAGGGGTTCGTCGAATAGGAACACAGACGGCTTGCGGACCATGGCCCGCCCCATGGCCACCCGCTGCCGCTGACCGCCGGACAGTTGGTGGGGCTTGCGATGCAGCAGGTCTTCCATCCCAAGGATGGTGGCTGCTTCGTTGACCCGTTCGAGAATTTCCGACTTGGGTGTTTTGCTCAGTCGCAACCCGAAAGACATGTTGTTGAAGACGTTCATGTGGGGGTATAACGCATAGTTTTGGAAAACCATGGCCACGTCCCGGTCCTTGGGTGCCACGTCGTTCACGGTACGGTCACCGATACTGACGCTGCCCGAGGTAATCTTTTCCAGCCCGGCCACCATACGCAACACCGTGGATTTACCGCATCCCGAGGGGCCCACCAGAACCACGAATTCCTTGTCCGCGATGTCCAGGCTGATGCCGTGGACCACTTCCGTTTTCCCGAATTTTTTTACGATATCCTTGAGAGTGACCTGTGCCATGAAGTGCGTATCCTGAGTTATGAGTTTTTGTCGTGAAAAATGACCACGCTTTGCAGGTTCAAGTCAAGCACTCTTTAAACGGTGCGTCGTATTTCTTTTCGATAGAGAGTGTTGCCCGTCAATTTGCACCGTCACGACAATAAATTCTTGACTCGTGAGCGCCAACCCATTACGCTGGGTTTCATCTCGGAATGAACACCGGCCTTTTCTCACTATTTTCAAACCGTTACATTTCAATTAGGAGGAGTGTGCAGCCATGATGAAAAAACTCATGATGTTGATGGTGTTGGTGATTCTGGCGGTCTTCGCCGCCGATACGGTCTTTGCGAAACCCATTGAAATTCACTGGTGGCACGCCATGAGAAGTGCCCGGGGCGAAGTCTGCAAGACCATGATCAAGCAGTTCAACGAATCCCAGGATAAATATGTCGTCATCGGCACCAACAAAGGCAATTACGACGAAACGGTGAATGCCGGCGTCGCAGCCATCCGGGCAAAAAAGCAGCCCCACATTCTTCAGTCCTTTGAGGTGGGAACCCAGACCATGATGCTTTCCGGGGCCATCTATCCGGTATACGAGCTGATGGCGGACGCGGGATATAAAATCGACTGGGACGACTACCTGCAGCCGGTGCTTTCCTATTACATGAATGCCGACGGAAACCTGATGTCCATGCCCTTCAACTCCTCAACACCGGTCATGTACTACAACGTCGACCTGTTTAAAAAAGCGGGACTGGCGCCACTTTCAAAGGAGAAGCCGGTTACCTGGGACGAACTGGGCGAAATGCTCAAAAAAATCGTCGGGGCCGGTGTTCCCGGAGGGATGGTCACCGCCTGGCAATCCTGGACCCAGATCGAGAATTACAGTGCCATTCACAACATCCCCTTTGCCACCAAATCCAACGGGTACGAGGGACTGGATTGTGAACTGACAATCAATAACGACAAGGTCATCAACCACATTGCCCGCCTTAAGAGCTGGATGGGTGACAAGCGGTTTTTCTATGGCGGCCAGAAATACCAGGGGCCCAAGGCCGAGTTTCTTGCTCAGAATGCGGCCGTGTATATCGACTCCATCAGCGGCATCGCCAAGCTGAAAAAAGCCGTCAAAGATTTCAAATGGGATGTGGCGCCCCTGCCGGTGGAGTTCTGGATGAAAGAACCCCAGAATACCATCATCGGCGGCGCGTCCAACTGGGTGCTCAAGGGTCACAGTAAAGAGGCGTATGAAGGTGTTGCCGCATTTCTGGCCTTTTTGGCCACCAACGAGATGCAGGAATACTGGCATAAGGAAACCGGCTACTTTCCAATTACCCAGAGCGCCTATCGCAGCCTCAAAGCGAAAGGCTATTATGATGAACAGCCCTACCAGGAAGTGGGCATCAAGCAGATGACCCGCCGCATCCCCACCAAGATCTCCCGCGGCCTGCGCCTGGGCTATTTCATCCAGATCCGCAACATCATCAATGAAGAACTGGAGCTGGTCTGGAACGATACGAAGTCTCCCAAGGATGCACTGGATCGTGCGGCCGCACGCAGCAACCAAAAGCTGAGGGAATTCGAAAAGACCTATAAGTAGTGTACATCCACATGTTATAATCTCCGGCGATGCGGCAAGTCCGGTGCAACGCTCGGCCCGCGGCACCGCTGGAGATCATCAGCTGAAAACCGATAGGGATTAAGAGTGTGATCAAACGATCCATATTCACCTCGAAAACACTGCCCTATCTGCTGATTCTTCCCCAGATCCTGGTCACCGTCACGTTTTTCTACTGGCCGGCCTTCCAGGGTCTGATGCAGTCCATGATGCTCAGCGATCCGTTCGGGCTGCACAATACCTTCGTGTGGTTCGACAACTTCATTACCCTGTTCAAAGACCCCCTTTATTTAAAATCCATCATTACCACGCTGGGTTTCAGCGCGGCCACCGCAGCGGTATCCATTACGTTCGGGCTGTTTATCGCCACCATGGCCAATCGTGCCCTGAAGGCCAAAGCCGTTATCCGGACCCTGCTGATCTGGCCCTATGCCGTGGCGCCGGCCATTTCGGGCGTTCTCTGGCTGTTTCTGCTGCACCCGTCATATGGCATCGTTGCCCTTTTCATGAAGAAAACCCTCGGGCTGGACTGGAATCCGGTGCTTCGGGGCGGTGACGCAATGATCATGATAATCATGGCTAGCGCCTGGAAAGAAGTCAGCTACAATTTCGTCTTCTTCCTGGCCGGTATGCAGTCCATCCCCAAATCGCTGATTGAGGCGGCGGCCATGGATGGGGCCAGCCCGTTCAAGCGGTTCTGGTTCATCACCGTCCCCCTGCTCTCACCAACCCTGTTTTTCGTGACGGTCATGAACATCATCTACGCCTTTTTCGAGACCTTCGGGGTGATCCATACCGTTACCCAGGGCGGACCAGGCGGCGCCACCAACATCCTGGTCTACAAGGTCTATCAGGATGGATTCATCGGTTTGAATCTGGGATCCTCCGCGGCCCAGTCCGTGGTTCTTATGGCCCTGATTATCATCATCACAATACTTCAGTTTAAGTACGTGGAGCGAAAGGTGCAGTACACCGGATAGACGGAATTTTTGCCCATGGTTGAAAAAACACCCATACTTGACGCGTTGACCTATATTTTTCTCATGCTTGGGATTCTCATTGTGGGATTTCCCATCATCTATGCCATCATTGCCGCGACCCTGCCCATCGAAGATGTCTCCCGAGTCCCCATGCCCATGATTCCGGGTGATCAGTTCATGTTCAACATCAAGGCGGCCTGGGAAAAGGGCGACCTGGGCACCCAGCTGGTCAACTCGTTCATCATGGCCTCCGGCATCACCATCGGCAAAATATGTGTATCCATGCTTGGCGCCTTTTCCATCGTCTATTTCGACTACCGGCTGCGCACGGTGGCGTTTGTTACCGTTTTCTGTACACTCATGCTGCCGGTGGAGGTCCGCATTCTGCCTACCTATGAAATGGCGGCCAATGTTTTCGGCCCGTTCAACCTGATGTGGGAAAAGCTTGGTCTGGGTGCAGTGGCCAGTTGGATTGCCGGCCACGAAGTGGAAATCAATCTGGATTTGAGCCTGCTGGACAGCTACACGGGGCTGATCCTTCCCCTGGTGGCCTCGGCCACCTGCACCTTTCTGTTCCGTCAGTTTTTTCTCACCGTGCCCGAGGAGCTGTGCGAGGCGGCAAAAATGGACGGCGCCTCGGCCATGACCTTTTTCACAAAGATTCTCTTTCCGCTGTCCAAAACCAATATCGCCGCCCTGGTGGTGATCGAGTTTGTCTACGGCTGGAACCAGTACCTGTGGCCGCTGCTCATCACCACCAATCCGGATGTGATGACCGCTGTCATCGGGCTTCAGAACCTGATTCCCCAGGCGGACGACCTGCCCTATTGGAACATCGCCATGGCCGGTTCGCTGCTGGTGATGCTGCCGCCCATCCTGGTGGTGCTGTTCATGCAGCGCTGGTTTGTGAGAGGACTGGTGGAACGGGAGAAGTAGATGTGTGAGCCAATCAATTCAGAATAACGTTTACCATTTCGGCAAATCCGAACCCGCCCTCGGACCGGGTCACCCAGGTCGGCGGCGCCTCCAGCTGCGCCCCGAAGGCCCGGACATTGGCCACGCCCACCGAGTGGGGAAAAAAGCCGAACATGGGCGAATCGTTGGGGGAGTCGCCGCAGAAGATCATCTGTTCCCGCACCGCATCCATATCTACCTCAAACATTTCCTTGAACATCAGGCGGGACATGGACAGCTTGTCGTAGTCACCGAACCACCCGTTTACGTGGATGGAGCTGATCTTGGCCGTTGCGCCGGCCGCTTCGAAGATCGCCTTGATGGCCGCTGCCGCTGACAGGGGCAGGGCCGATACGTCTTCGCAGAAATCGATGGCCAGGTCCGCCTCCCGATAGACCTGGTCAGCGGCCAGCGCACAGCCGGGAACGGCGGACAACACCTTCTCACGGATGGCGTCGAGCCTGGTGCGATCGGACAGCCGTTCCTTCTCCGATTTCCAGTAGCGCCGGAACATCTTTTTCTCACGGCCATCGTAGCGAAAGTAGAAGGCGCCGTTTTCTCCCACCAGCCCGTCCACCGGCCACATGCGGGCGATGTGGTCGCACCATCCGGCCGGGCGACCGGTGATCGGCAGCACGCGGATACCGGCCCGCTGAAGGGCTTCCATGGCGGCGAATACCACGGCAGGCAGCCTTCCTTTGACGGTGAGGGTGTCGTCGATGTCGGTGAGCACATAGCGGATCTGCCGTTTTTCATTTATGGGAAAAGCTACGATCGGTTTCATTTCCATTGAATTCAATAGCCTGATGCGGTATTTACGACAGATTTGTCGGTAACCATACGGTTTAGTCTCTGGTTTTTAACGGTTGGTATATTGCACCTGACCTGAAACAGGCACAAAAAATACGTATAGATGAATATCGATAACTTTCCAACACCTTTGTTTATCGCTCACCGAGGCTGTAGTGCCCGTTATCCGGAGAATACCCTTGCCGCGTTCAAGGGTGCCATTGATGCCGGCGCCCATATGATCGAGTTGGACGTCAACCTGTCGAAGGATCGCCAACTGGTCGTGATCCACGACAAAACCGTGGATCGAACCACCAGTGGAACCGGTGCGGTCAACGCGTTTACCCTGACGCAGCTCAGCCAATTGGACGCCGGCAGCTGGTTCGATCCGCGGTTCAACGCAGAAAGGCTGCCCACGTTGGCCCAGGTGTTGGATGAGGTAAAAGGGCACATGCTGGTGAATATCGAAATCAAGCCCGAGGCGTTCGAGGCACAAGGGCCTGCAGACGCCGTGGAGCGGCAGGTGCTGGACATGATTCGTGAGAAAAAGATGCGCGACGATGTCCTGGTGTCCAGCTTCGAGTGGCAGGTTCTGGAAAACCTCAGGAAATTGGAGCCGGGCATCGCATTGGGCCTGCTTTCCGATGTTCCCGCGGATGAGAGCCTGCTCTACTGGTATCAGCGGATCAAGGGGTTCTCATGGCACCCGGACTGCCGGGTGTTGACCCGCTCACAGGTGGACACCCTTCACGATCTGGGCGCGCGGGTGTTTCCCTATGCGGTGGATGGACAAATAGACACCCGTGGGATGCTGGCCATGGGTGTGGACGGGCTGATTGTTGACGATTCACGACAGATGACAGCATTGTGAACCGCCTGAACCGATTCCTTGACGCGGGTACCGCTTTTGCCATACTTCCCGCTGACGCGCCCGTCTGACCTGTTTTACCATCCACACCAACCCTGCAAGGAGAAAAACCATGGCGCCACCCGTGCTTATTGACGTGGAGAATCAGATTGCAGTGATCACGCTCAACCGTCCCGAGCGGCGAAACGCTATCAATCAGCAGCTGCTTATCCATCTTTACAACGCACTGGATGCGGTGACCACCCGAAATGACATCAAGGTGGCCATCATCATCGGCAACGGACCTTCGTTTTGTGCGGGTTTGGACCTGGACGCCATCGGAAGGGAGAACCTTTTCGACCCCCGGGGGGACGGCAGCGACCTGCCGGATCTGATGCGTGCCTGCAAAAAACCTATCATCGGAGCGGTAAACGGCCACGCCATTACCGGCGGCTTCGAGCTGGCGCTGAATTGCGATTTTATCATCGCAGCCGAGAATGCGCAGTTCTCCGATACCCACGCCCGAGTGGGCATCCATCCGGGCTGGGGAATGACCCAGTTGCTTCAGCAGACCGTGGGGCAACGCCGGGCCAAGCAGATCTCTTTTGCCTGCCAGCCCATTTACGCCCATACGGCGCTGGCCTGGGGACTGGTGAACGAGGTGCTGCCCCGGGAGCATCTGCTGGACCGCGCTAAAACCATTGCCGCCCAGATCGTGCAGGCCGATCCCCAGCTTCTTGCCGCCATTAAAACGCTTATCGAAAACCGCAACCGCAGCCCCCTGGAGCAGGCCTTCGAGAAGGAGAGAAGCGGATTCCAGCAGTTTCTCCGGGACCAGATCGGCAAATTCAAGCCCTCATGAGCCTGTTTCAAAACGTTGCAGTTCGGCCAAGATCAAGGCGGGCGATCATTTCAACCGGAGGAATACATCGAGTATTTCGAGGATAGCGCTGAAAAGCTTCACTGCGTGCGAAATGTGAGCCCAACACCGATATTGGCCGAAATGGGGTGTTTTGAAATTGGCTCTCGTGAAAGGAATAGCCTCATGGGACGCTATCTGATGCTGGACATCGGTGCCGGTACCCTGGACATACTCTGCCATGACACCGACCACGATCTTCACTACAAAGCGGTGGTCCGATCACCGGTGCGGGTGCTGGCGGACGAGATCCGGCAGACCCGCGGAAACCTGGTGGTCACCGGCTGCGAGATGGGTGGCGGCCCGGTATCCCAGGCCCTGATCGACCGCGCAAAGACCTTCGACGTGGTGATGTCGGAGCAGTCCGCCGCCACCATCCATCACGACGTGCAGCGGGTGATCGCCCATGGCATCCGCGTGGTTGCGGCTGCCGAGGCGGATGCGTTGAAAAACGATTCCCGATTTCATCACATCCGCACAGGGGACCTTCAGCTCAATCGGCTGCGGCGCCTTGTCCAGGGCTTCGGCGTTCCCTTTGAATTCGATGCCGTGGCCGTCTGCGCCCAGGATCATGGTGTGGCCCCGCCCGGAGTTTCTCACCTGGATTTCAGGCACCGGATGTTCACGGCGGCGCTGGACCGGAACCCGGCTCCCCAGGCCCTGCTTTACCGATTCGATCAGGTGCCGGCAGAGATGAATCGGCTGTCGGCCATCGCCAATGATGCAAAGGCCCTGCCCACCGATCGGGTTTACGTGATGGATTCGGGCATGGCCGCTATCCTCGGGGCATCCATGGACGTGCTGGCAGCGGAAAAAAAGAGAATTCTCGTGCT
>JABZFO010000097.1 GCA_014237405.1 Desulfosarcina sp.
AATCTTAATGATTGATAAAATCGTAAAAAGTCCGATTTAGACGGTTTCGTAAAAAGTTCAAATTCAAGGCGTGCAAATTTTGTAATCATGAGGCGTACTTATCGTACGTTGAATGATTACGAAATGCAGCACAACGCAGAAGTTGGACTTTTTACGAGACCGTCAATGATTAGTTGGCTAAGGATATAAGACGGGGTCTATAACGGCCCTGTCTCTCGCCGTTGTTGGTGAACGGATGTGATAGCCCAAATTACCACAGCCATGTAAAAAACTTCATCAGTCTTGTGCAAACAATACCACATTTACATACTGTTTCCCTAATATATCAATCAGATTCAAAACGATTGCATAGCCTATCTTCCCAATATTAAAGACAATCCACGCAATAATCCTTATTGGTACATTATTTGCGTGAGTTTCAATAGGCTACCATTCTGGCGGGTTATTGATAACTAAAGTGACCTTGCATTTCATTTTCAACGCTCTGTTAATGCTGGCATCTACCATTAAAAGGAGAACCTGATGACCGGAAAATCATCAACTGACGCTGACAATCAAGTAGCAATTGAACCTGAAAAAAAAGAATTTAAAGAACCCAAATTGAAGTTCATCGAACCGAAACTGACCAAGCATGGTGATGCCACCAAAATCACCGGTGGTTTCTTTGGTACGTTTACGCCCAACAACCTGAGTTAGACGCGATACCCGTCTGTATATGAAAATAGGTGGGCGACGCTGCTTCTCTTTTTCCGAACTGACGATTGATGTTAGCTGGGATGATTTACTGTCGGAAAATGAATTTCGTTTTCTTTTGTCCATTGTACCGTTTCGCGAGAATCAAAGGCCAAGCCGTCCTGCCGACATCTGTCTCGACTGCAAACTCGCAACCGGACCACTTACACCGGGGAACAATTTTCAAACAACAGAGAGCTACGGCCTGTCCATCTGCAATGGGACCGGCCAAACCGTTATCTCTGATGGCAAGTCTGCATTTGCCATTGATCACCACGCCGGCAAAGGCCGCATCACCTTTCATTCGTCTTTCCCTGAGAAGTCACTTTTAGCAAAAAGTAATTTTTTCCTGATCGGCTTGATTCATCTTTTGGCGAAATATGGTTACTATGACCTGCACGGTGCCGGTTTGACCAATGACGGGAGTGGCTGCCTGTTTCTGGGACCATCCGGAAGCGGCAAATCGAGTCTGGCGCTGAACCTGGTAAAACAGGGATGGGGATATGCTTCCGACGACGCACTTCTAATGAATGCCAGTAAAAGTGCTGTATCCGTGCTATCGTTCCGCAAGAACTTCTATGTTGATCCCGTCCTGGCAAAACGCTTTCCTGAACTTGAACGCACACTAAAGAATCATGGCCAAATTGAAAGTAATAAATACTTTATCGATTTGGAAGAAGTCTGGCCAAGCCGTTTTCAGCCGCGGTTTGTGCCTGGTAAGGTAATATTTTGTCATGTGAGCGGTGAGGAAACCAGCCGTATCCAGTCAATATCGAAAAAGGATGCGCTGCTGCGTTTGCTGCCGCAGAGCGCATCGATTTTTTTCAACCAGGCATTTGCGCAGAAGCAGGTCGACGCCTTGAAGCGGCTCATCGAACAAACGGATTGCTATACCCTTGATGCGGGCTTTGATGTGTACGACGATTCGAAGAAAGCCGCTGACATTTTAAGCGGTGTTTGAATAAGGTATTTCAAAGGTATAAGTAGTCAACAACGGACGATCTAAATGGCAACCCTCCTCATCGAACTGACCAACCGGTGCAACCTCAACTGCCGCCACTGTTTCGACCAGCGCCACGGCGGGCATGATGATATCCGACTGCCCGTTATTGAAAAAATCATAGGCCGCGCTGGTGAACACGACTTCGACACCATTGTTTTTACCGGCGGTGAACCCACGTTGCACAGGCAGTTCCCGCAGATCGTCCGCCGCGTTTATGAAGCCGGCTATCGATTTGGTTTTGTGAGCAATGGCCAGAACTTTCAAAAAATCTACCCGCAAATCAAATTCTTCTTGGATCGGTTGGAAACGATCACTTTCAGTTTAGACGGAGTGACACCTGAATCGCACGATAGCTTGCGGGGCGATGGGACCTTCACCAACCTGCTGAAGGCCATCAGCATCTGCGTGGCCAAAGAAATTCCTTTTACCTTCAACAGCGTCCTAACGGCCCACAATATTCATGAGATCGAGCTGTTGGCAGGCCTTGCGCAGCAACTGGGTAGCGGTGGGGTGCGCTTCGGCCAGTTGATGTTGACGCCGGCTGCCATGGACCATGGACTTGCGCTTACTCCGGACATGATCAATACGGTTGCCGATAAAATCGAAAAATTAAAAGAAAGTCACACTTATCCCATTGGTATGGGGCCGGGCTTTTACACCGCATTATTGTTTCCATGTGCCTCGCTGCAAATGGCCGAACTGACCATCACCCACTCAGGCCATTTGGCGCTGTGCTGCCATTTGCCGGATCATGGGAGTGCGTTGCTGCACCAAGACTCACAACTCGACCTGAACCACGTCGAATTCGAGGAGGCCTTTGCGACTTGGCAAGGCGCGGTGCAAAGTTACCGGTCGACAAAGAAAATCTATTTCAACAATCGCGGCAAGGGATTTGCTGAGCATCTGCCATGCTGGTTTTGTCAGAGCTATTCTAACCAAGTCAATTGGTTGAAAGCATATGCAAACACCCACTGGTTCCGATTCATCGAAGAGAATAACTTTTTGGGGAGGCCGTCGAATGATTGATCACAATCAATCTTTTAAGACCAGCCCGGATGTGGTGGTGACAGAGTTGGATGGAGAGAATGAGTCGGTTTTACTCCATCTGGGAACGAAAAAGTACTATACTTTAAATGAAACCGGGGTGCGCATCTGGCAGCTGCTCGGCGAAGGCGACACAATCGGTGAAGTCATCCGAAAAATCTGCACGGAATATGAGGTTTCATCCGCATCCGCTGAGAAGAGCGTATCTGAACTTATCCAGAGCTTGCTGAAGGAAGCGTTGCTGTCGCAGGGGTAGCCTTAATGATAAGCCGATTCAAACGCAATTTTCATACATTCGCGGACATGTTGCTTTTTATTCGGATTTTTTTCTGGATCAACCTGATTGTGTTGATGCTGAAACTTTTATCCTTTTCAAGAATGCTGGTCCTGTTGACACCCAAAAGACCCACATCGATCCAAGCGACTGATCGAAGGGCGTTGATTAGCAAGGTCCCCAAATACACGGATTTCATTCTTGGACGAAATTGGTGGATATACCGCATGAACTGCCTGAAGCGCGCGCTGGTGATCTTCAGGGTTTTGCGTTTGTACGGTATCGATGTCCAGATCTGTATGGGCGTAAGAAAAGACCACTTGTCACCGGCAGTGGATCCCGACACACACTTGCAAGGCCATGCCTGGCTGATGGTCGATGATAAACTGTTTCTCGAAGACAGTCGTTCAATGACTACCACATACACACCGGTTTTTTCCTTTCCCTAGTATGGATAGAGAGGGACATGCTGAAACTGCCAAATACAACCCGGCTCTTATTGCATTGCGTTCAGTTGAGCGTGACCGATAACATGCGCGATGAAATCGAAGCCCTGGTCCGGCAGCCTATCGATTGGAAGGCCTTTGAAGACGCTGCCATGTGGCACGGCATCGCACCGCTGGCCTTCAACGGTTTGAGAAATGTCCAGGCACGTCAACACTTGCCAGCTCAACTTTTCGAATCGTTGAAATCTGAATATCGGAAAAACCTGATCCGCAATACGATGATCTTTGCTGAATTGGAGAAAATAGTAGCTATGCTGGGTGAACAACATGTACCGGTCATACTTTTAAAAGGCGCCGCAATAACCAGGATTATCTACAAGGACATCGGGTTGAGACCCATGTCCGACATTGATATTCTGGTAAAAAAGGAAGACCTCTATCAGGCGGTTCATGCCATTGAAGCCTGCGGGTACCACCAGCATGATCGCGAGAATCTCGAACAACTCCTGAACACAAAATACCATGTTGTCTACATCCATCCCGACATCAATGTCTTATTGGAAATTCATTGGGATATTACGTCCGATCACAATCCGTCATTGGTCCGTTCCAACGTTCCCAACCTGATGGACATGTGGTGGTCACGAGCGTCCAACGCAGAATCCGGCTTCAATAATGTTTTCCATCTTCATCCCATTGATTTGATCTGCCTGCTATCGTCCCACTTTTTCAAGCACCGCTTCGTCAAGTCAGGCGCCGGTTTTTCAACCCACGGTGGGATTCTGCAATTATGCGATATTCTGAATATCGTCTGCTTTTACAACAATGAGGTTACTTGGGATGCATTGGCCGCTGAAGCCCGACGCATAGGGCTAACCAGGACTGTCAACGTTGCCCTGCATGTCGTGAAAACGCTTTTCGCTGATGCCATTGATGACCGAATTGCCTTTTTTGATAATTTGATCATTGAACCTTCCGACAAAGCGATTGCCCATCGTGTGGTCAAACGGATAGACGACATGCCGGACAAACACGCACCCGTGCCCATCGGATTTATCCGTGCCGACAAAACCGCATCCTATCCTGACCGCATTGCCAACATCGTCAGAGCCGCTTTTCCAGACCCGGTAACCCTATCCGGAAGACTGAACAGGCCGATTAACTCAAACTGGTTTTATCTGAATTATCTTTTACGGGTCTTTTTGCTCATCAATAATTACGGTAAAACGTGGTTTATGCGGCGACATCTCAAAGAGGAAGGCGTTTTGAGGCGATGGATTGATGGAACCGATTGAGACCTGTAAAAGATACGTTAAGAATATCTCACGAAAAACGGACCGATGAAAACGGCAGCTTTCTCCAATTATCAAACTGAACCACCCGGAGTATCGGCTACTTACCACAACGTCCGTAGCTACAATCGCTGCGTAACCATTTCGAAAAATCTAAAGGGAACAGGGGCTCAAATCTAAATGACGGATCCCCTGTATTAATTCTGGCAGGCCAAGAGGCACCCGAACTCCCAACACCCGGATTTTGAGCAGGAGACCGCCGGCCCAACCCCATGAACGGTTAAAAAAAATCTGGCTGTAAATGACTGTTTTTTTAGTCTGCTGGGTTGGAAATGAAAAAGAGCTCACGAAATTTATTAGGGGTAACACGAAAACTATCTGACTGATATATACTGTATTTCCCTTATGTTACACACTTAACTAAATAGACGCCGCGTCGTTCGAAACGCAGCGAGAACGAAGACTGCCACGGCATAGCCCAAGGCGAAGCCGGGCCTCTGTATCAGTGATAATAAGACGCGTTTCGAACTTCGCCTTGGCACTTGTGACGGCATAGCTGGCAAAGCGAAGCCGTCGGCCAAGGTAAACCCGTTAATGAGGGCGTGCCTTCGCTGCAAAGCACTTTTAATTCATAAATCCCCGCTCGTTCCTTCCAGGCATACCCCATAACCCATCTTTTTCTTCCCTGCTCCCTTCACCACTCGGGAAGTTGTTGGACTTTTTGCTACGACGGCTTACTGCCTTCATATAAAATGGGTTTGAAGTTCTTTAAATCCATGGTATGTTTGTATCTATGATGGAGGGTATATGTAACGTATTGTTTTAATGGTGTAACATGGGTTCACCACCGCCATTGCATCTCCCTCCTTTCAATTTAAAACAGTTTATCGTATTCAAAATGAACCGCCACCAGATCATAACCATTCTCAAGGGGCAAAAAGATCTGTTGCGCCGTTTTTCCGTTAAAAAAGTCTATCTGTTTGGCTCCTCGGCCAGAAATGAAGCGACGGACACCAGTGATGTGGAGCTGATAGTGGAGTTCAGCCAGAATGCCCGCGTGAGCCTGTTTCAATTCGCCCGGCTTCGCCGCGAACTGAGCCAGGTCCTGGATTGCGATGTTGATATCCCCTGGCAGGACATGCGGAATCTGCTGTCTCATGAGTATCTTGGCGTCACCGCCAAGATCGTATGGGAAACCATACAAACCGACCTGCCGGCCATAGTGCCTCGATTGAAAGCGCTCTTGCAGTAAAAGGAACCCGTTGAAATATCCATCCTGCTGAAAAGCAATATCCGATGTGTCAAACGTCACTTTTAACCTCCGTTGGCACAGGGTGTTGAACTTATTTTTTGACAGAGGAAATTGCCATGCATCGGATTCTCGAAAAGGCGATGAACATGGTATCTGGTTTGTATATACGCTCGTTGCAATCATCATCCCATTTACCTCTTCCAAGACTTCAAACCTGCTTCGATGCCTTCAAACGCTTTTCGGGTTTGCCGGCATTCGAAAGAAACGATACTATACTTTCATTGCATCGCCCAAAATCCCATGGAAGCGGTTATGGCAAGCCTTATGGAAGATGATTCCCTGCCCGGAGACAGATGGCAGACTGCTGTTGGCTCTTGATGAATATATCAATCCGAAGACAAGAAAGAAAATATTCGGTTGCGACAAGGTTTTTGACCATACCGCTAAACTCAATCAGTCACCCCCTGTGTCAGAATAGGAGAATTGTTCCCAGCACTCAAATTGTTCCAGGTTACTGAGGAACATTATGGCGGTCAAACCATGGGAAACTATGAATTTGGCATAAATTACAGACTATAATCCGCTAACATCAGCTTTGAGTAGGAGGATCTTATGAAATCTCTTCGGATACTTTCAGTAATGGCATTTCTCTTATCTTTTATCACAATTACGGCACTGGCCGAAATAACAGGTCGGGTTGTTGGCAGAAATGGTGTACCTCAGAATTCAGTGCAAGTCCAATTTCACGGCCCAGGAAAATACCTTTCAATCACCAGGGCTGATGGCGAATTCTACTTGGAAGATCCCGAAGATGGCAATTACAAAGTGATAGTCATTTCAGGAGGTCGCCAACATATATTCCATGGAGCCGTGATCGTGAAAGGGGAAATAAAGCCCAATGAATTCGTTGTCCCATGGTAGCCAAAGGAAGGGGAATCATGTCAGACGCTGAAAAAAAATGGAAAGTAATCGATTTAGTAGTAAAAGGTCTCGGTACAGCTTTGATTGGAGGGATAGTAGGCTTTTATGGACATGGAATTCAGAAGGAACAAAACTTGGCTAGGATTAGATATGAAGAATACCGAGATGCCATCACTAATAGGACCGAACGACTAACCACGCTGGTTGAAGTTATTAGTAAGCAAAAAGATTTGGATGTAAATATTTCCATGCGGATGTTCGAAACCATGTTTGCAAGGTATTTTGAAAGAGATGATTCTACCAACGAATCTGAAAAGATCCGTGAGCAAATTCTTCTCTTGCGGCTCATTGCCTTGAATTTCCAAGATGTACCTATTAATCTGAAACCTTTGTTTGAAGAGTTGAATAATCATCTAAGGCTTCGTAAAAACCCAGAGGATAGAGGGTTCATACGAAACTTGAGATCAATTTCCAAAGAAGTAGCCAACCGGCAAGCATTCAGAGTTACATTTGAAACAGGTTTCGACACAGGTGTAATAGAGGTTAAGTCTGGTGATAAGAAAGAACTGAAAGGCATCGATTTGTCACTTGAGATAGGGGAAATAAGGAATGAAAGTGTTGAATTGACTATTATCAAAGGGAAACGTAAAATTGGGCCATTCTCAGTAGGGTATTTTGATTTACCGATAATTGACAATATTTTGATAGGAGATGAATTCCGGGCCTCTGTAATGCTGATTGATACTGATGAAGGGATTGCTAAGGCTAAGGTCCGAATGGTTGCGTTTCAGAGTGACCTTGCTTCGGATCGATTCGATGTCAAGGAAATGGCAAGAAATCTTATCCGCGATACGTCCGAAACGTTTTTACCGGAGCAATCTGATTAACGCTACGCGTCTTTTCAACACATATAGAAAATCCCACTTACTGGATCAGATCAAGATTAGGTTTGGCCCGGAACTGAAAAGAAAAGTAAATAGCGACAAGCCACAAGAAACAGATATATCCAGAAAGGAATCATTGCCGTCAGGAGGACCGTCACCCACACACTCTGTGATTTTCTAAATGTTGGGATTGTGGTCAGATGCTCATTTGGAAATGATATAATGTTTGATTTCGTGTCAGAGACCATCGAGGGTCGAGCCAGTTTGGCGAGACGCATTAAAACCATATCTACCAGGAATTTGTCACCTAACAGAATGGCCTCACGCATAATCTCACGATATAAACGACTGTTATTATGGTCTGCGATCAATGAGAACCCGTCGCTTTTTTAAAAGGGTTACTGGTTAGCCGCAGCTTTAGGCTCTTGCAAAAGAAGACCAGCAGTCTTTTTTGCCACATAGGAAATCAACTCCTTGTCCTTAAGTATCAGGGCTTTGTTAAGTATGCTCAAGCACTCTTCCAATCCGGGAAATTGGCTGAAAATTCTTCGATGCACAAAAATTCCCTCTGATTTTTGTGCCGCTGTGGAACCTGGGCTTTCCTCTTGGTAGAATAGAAGATCCGACAACGGCAGGTGCAAGGAATCGGCAATGGTTTTCAAATCATCGAGTGTTGGTTTCTGTTTGTTAAGTTCTATATTTTTAATTTTGGTTCTACCGGAATCTGGTGTGGTATTAAATGCTTCCGCGCCCAGCTGACCTTGGTTTCTTCCAGCCCGCTTTCTCAAAATCTGGATTATTTCACCCTGTGTTAGTTCTACCATATTCCTCTCATTATCTTTCTGTGCTCCACCCAACAAAAGCGTCACTTCTAAATAGAATTCCGGCCATATCCGGTATGAATATCGACTGAGGGCGGATTTCCGACATATCTTGGCCTTAAACCCAATTTGTACGCATTTAACCTAATATACCCTCATTAAGTCCCAGTTTGCAAATAAAAATAAAAAATTGGATAAATATGTAATATTGTGCTAAAGGAATCTCGTATTTATAGACAGGCAAATAATCCAATGATAACACCAAACTTCGTGTGGCTTCAAACTGTAAACTTATATTGAGCGACTGAAGCTGTTCCCACAAAATACGCGCTAATATAGAACCTGGTTATCCATAAAGCTAAAGTGACAAAGATTTAATTGGCCAAGAGAGAATATGAAGAAAGGAGAAGGAGTATCAATGTATTCTATATATGGAAAGCCAGATAAAGTGTTTAGGCAAATCAGCTTATTGTTGTTGCCGATCTTGATATATGCCTGCTCTGCAGAGGTCAACTACACACCACCGGCTGGCAGTAAGGACATGGCCAGGCATATGAAAATACATCACGCCATTCAGCTGAACGACATCAAGGATTTGATTGATGATTCGACCAAAACGTTAATCATTGGTATCGGTGCTGATAGTGTATGTTCGGTTACCGATGATATAGTTGATTTTTCCAAATCAATGGGTGTGGACCTTTTAATCTTAGATACATGTGAAGCTGTCAGGACGTTTAACAAGTTGCCCAAAAAAGGTCTCTCAGCATGCTTTCATATAAATTGTTAATTCATAAAATATCAGTTATTGCTAATACCTGTTTGGTTCTGGCTTTGCCAGGTTAGGAGGATAGGATGAAGATTGTGGCAGCCATTTCTATCTTGTGCTTGATTTTCTTCTACGGTTGCTCCAAAGACGATACGGCTGAAGGAACCGCGAAGATTGGTATTGATTTTGTGTGGGACCTCGGACATCTCAAACGCTCGCCTGAAGTTCATCTGGAGAATGTTCCGGCAGGGGTCGACTCCCGCCGCCTCCACCAGTCTTCGTTCGAAACGCAGCGACCATGTTTATGGGCTTTTAAAAAAGTTGTAGACAAAACCCGTTCATCACTCGTCTCCTGAATCAAACACCCAACGCAAACAGGAGGCAAATCATGAAAAAAGCACTTGCAGTCACAACCGTATTGGCATTGATGGGAATGATTACCGCGCAATCGGCATTGGCGGGCAGGGTGGCCAAACGGCAGGTCAGGCAGGACAAACGCATCGTTCAAGGCGTGAGAAGCGGAGAGCTAGCCCGCGGTGAAACCCGTCATCTGGTGAAGCAGCAGCACCGGATCCAGCACGCCAAACGGCAGGCCTGGTCGGACGGCACCCTCACCCGAAAGGAGAAGGTCGGCCTCGAACTGCGCCAGGACAAGGCCAGCGCAGATATTTACCGGCTGAAACACAACGATCGGAATCGAAATTAGCCGGGCACCTGGGCCTCTGCGGGAGTGCAACGCGGGTGATGGTCATCGTTGGACATGGAACACTTGAATCGGTAAAATCGGAACGCTATGCCATCTTCGGTGCCACATTTGTCCCATTGTCGAACCGGCAGGGGCGACCCCCAGATGCGAGAATTGGTGCTGTCGGCCGCATCCGGCAGCACCCTCGCCTTTCATCGATTGGCCGATCTCTACCAGGATGCCGTTTACCGGATGGTCTACCACCGCGTCCGCTCACGCATGGATGCCGAGGACCTCACCCAGGATATTTTCCTGAAGGCTTACCGCAATCTGCCGAGGCTCAAAACCCCTGACCGTTTCCGGAGCTCCGTTGATCCCGCCGCCCCCGATGGCTTTTCAGAATGGGGGCGACGGCAATTCTGGAAAACGGTGGCGGATATTCTAAAAAAAATGTCTGCTACGGAGCGGGAGGTGTTTATCCTGCGATTTTTTGACCAGCAGAGCATTGCTGAGATTGCACGCATTTTAACAAAAGGAGAGAGTACCGTGAAAACCCACCTGTATCGGGCCATTGCCAAATTCAAAGCGCATCCGGCATCAGCCAGGCTGGAGGAACTACTGCCATGAAGCCGCTACCCGACTCCCATCTGACGGCCAGGCAGTTAGTCGTGGCCATGGTTGACGAAAAAGATCTTCCGGAGAGCCAACGATCCCACCTTGATCACTGCAGCCGATGCCGTCAGGCGTTAGCCGATGCGAAAGCGCCCCTTACCCGATTCGGCGCACTGGCCCGCCAGCACACACCGGCCCCCGTGCGTTCGGTCCGCATCGATGCGGTTAAAACGGGGCGATTAAAACGGTATGGCTGGCGCCCCGGCCCTGCCTCCGCGATGGCTGCCATAGCCCTGTTGGTGATCATCTGGACGTCTATAGTCGGCCAGGATCCCGCACCTCTTGCCGTGGATAATGGGCTGGCCGTTCCCGCCGATGATACCGTTTTCATGGCGGAGGTGGCGCGGCTGGTTGACGATCCCCTCCCTGTCCAATACCGGGATTTGATTGGCGTAGACATCGCCGATGGCGATGGGGATTTTATGGATTTTATCGTACCGCCAATGACCGGTGATGCGCCAACAACCAGCCGGCAACATGCAAAAGGAGTAACCCCATGTTAAGGAATTCCAAAATCCTGTTCGCGCTGTTGGTGATTTGTCTGACGGTCCTGCCGGCCGCTGCCCAGCAGAATATTCCGGGCGGTAAGTGGTGGCAGATGCCTGCCATGGCCAAACGGCTGAACCTGAGTGCCCGGGAAACCCGTCAGCTCGATGACACCTATCGTGAGAGCCGGCGCCGTATGATCCGGCTAAAGGCGGATCTGGAGACCGAACAGCTGGAGCTTCAAAGTCTTATCGAAGATCCGGAGCTGGATGAAGATTGTTGGCCACGAGCGGTTCAACACCCTGATGCGGTTGAGGGAAATGCGCCAAAAACGGATGATGCGCGGTGGCGATCCGGACCCCGCGTCCGGCGAATAGAAGATCAGTGCCGCGGCAACCTGATGTGACCCAATGCACTGTGATTGTTCGCTCCCGGGTCTTGGGCGCCATCTTCGTTTGACCTTTCTTGTCGAATTTGTAAAATTTCACCTATGTCACGCCCACTGAGAATCCAGTATCCCGATGGCCCATTCTCACGTCATGAACCGGGCCAGACGCGGCCAGGATCTTCCCCCCGAAAAAGAGGGTATGGGAACCCTTGACCTTATGCATGCTTTCATAATACGGAAACCGGAGCAGGGGGTGGCGAAGGGCTGACCAAGAGGTTATGATCAGTCGGGCAACTGAGTGCCCGTTGCGTTGCTCCGGTTTAATCTTAAAATAAGGATTGATCTACCAAGGGTCAAGATTTCAGAAACCAGATGTGACCTACCAGGATACCAGAGAAACATGTCACGATGAATAAATTCCAAGCCATGGCCCAAATCATGATGTTATTAAACGAGGATGGCCTCCTGAAATCGGGAAGCCATGTATACAAAATAGTCAGGAGAATGGTTTCCGACAAAATCGACAGACTGGGGCCAGAGGCCGCACTGGTGCATGTCATGGATAGAAAATCCCACTTACTGGATCAGATCAAGATATTGTGTATGTGGCACAAGTCTACGGGTAGACGACCTCCACCCAATTTTTAAAAGTTGTGTGTCCGGTACTATGTAGTATGGAGTCGGTATCGTCAGGAAGCCTGTTTCAATTCGCCCTGCCGGCCCTAATGCCCCGATTGAAAGAGCTCTGATTTTGAAAATTTACATTGATTTTTTAATTCAATACTTTATCATATTCTATCATTCCTTATCGAATTAATACAATCAGTGATGAACGGAACATGGGCTCAATCAACGACAAGTGGCTGACCATTGATGAGTTGGTAGCCTATCTTAAGATGGGGCGAACCAAGCTCTATACCATGGCGCAAAAGGGCGAAATCCCCGGCAGCAAGATCGGCAGCCAGTGGCGTTTTGACCGTGAAGAAATCGATGCATGGATCAAATCGGGTCGTGCCGCGAAACGAGAAAAAAAGCGGGTTGAACGATCATGAAAACGGAACAGCAAACCCGCATAGAGCTGATTGATGCCGCGTTGAATAAAGCAGGGTGGGACGTCAACGATCCTGGTCAGGTAGTTCAAGAATATGATATTATAGTTGATCCTGTTCAAGTTGCCGAAGCCGTTACCCCTTATGTTGGCCATCAGTTCAGTGACTATGTTCTATTGGGGCGTGACCGGAAACCGCTTGCGGTTGTGGAAGCCAAAAAAACCAGCAAAGACGCTGCGCTGGGTCGCGAGCAAGCCAAACAGTATTGCTACAACATCCGCAAAGATAAAGGCGGCGAACTGCCTTTCTGTTTCTATACCAATGGGTTAGAAACCTATTTTTGGGATCTGGAAAGCTACCCACCGCGCAAAATTGTAGGCTTTCCCACTCTCGATGACCTGGAACGTTTTCGCTACATCCGCCAACACAAAAAATCCCTGACCGATGAACTGATCAATACAGCGATCGCCGGGAGGGATTATCAGATCCGAGCCATTCGCGCCGTGCTTGAAGGCATTGAGCGCAAGCATCGTAATTTTCTGCTGGTCATGGCCACCGGTACGGGGAAAACACGCACAGCGATTGCTTTGGTCGATGCGCTCATGCGAGCGGCCCACATTGAGCGCATCCTTTTTTTGGTCGACCGCATCGCTTTGCGCGAGCAAGGCCTAACCGCGTTTAAAGAGCACCTGCCCAACGAACCCCGCTGGCCCAAAGTCGGAGAGAAGCTTATTACCAAGGACCGACGTATTTATCTCGCCACCTACCCAACCATGCTCAATATTATTCGGGATGAATTAAGCCCGCTGTCTCCCCATTTTTTTGACCTGGTTGTCATCGATGAAAGCCACCGCTCCATATACAACACCTATGGTGAGATTCTCGACTATTTCAAAGCCATCAATCTCGGGCTGACCGCAACCCCCACCGATGTGATTGATCACAACACCTTTGAACTGTTTGCGTGCGAAGACGGTCTGCCTACATTTGCCTACACCTATGAAGAGGCCGTTAATAACACGCCGCCTTACCTGTGTGATTTTCAAGTTATGAAAATCCAGACCAAGTTTCAAATGGAAGGCATCAGCAGGCGCACCATCAGCCTGGAAGACCAGAAAAAGCTCATTCTGGAAGGCAAAGATATTGAAGAAATCAACTTCGAAGGCAGCCAGCTGGAAAAGAAGGTCATCAACAAAGGCACCAACACGCTGATCGTTAAAGAGTTCATGGAAGAATCCATCAAAGATATTAACGGCGTCCTGCCGGGCAAAACCATCTTTTTTTGCGCCTCAAAAGCCCATGCCCGCCGAATGGAAAAAATCTTTGACGCGCTCTATCCACAGTATCATGGTGAACTGGCAAAAGTGCTGGTCTCGGATGACCCGCGCGTCTATGGCAAGGGCGGCCTGCTCGATCAGTTCACCCATAAGGACATGCCGCGAATTGCCATTAGTGTGGACATGCTGGATACCGGTATCGATGTGCGCGAAATCGTCAACCTGGTGTTTGCCAAACCCATTTATTCCTACACCAAATTTTGGCAAATGATCGGCCGCGGTACCCGTCTGCTGGAACCCTTCAAAATCAAACCATGGTGCACCGAAAAAGACGTGTTTCTGATCCTCGATTGCTGGGATAATTTTGAATATTTCAAACTTCAGCCCAAAGGCAAAGCGCTCAAACCGCAGCTTCCCCTGCCCGTTCGGCTGGTCGGCATTCGCCTGGATAAAATCGAAAAAGCCCTGGCAATGGAACAGCTCGACATCGCCGCCAAGGAAATCGCCAAATTGAGGCACCAGATTCAGGAGCTGCCGGCCTCCTCTGTAATTGTTGTCGAAGCGGCAACGGCGCTCGACCACATCGCCGATGACAATTACTGGACCCACCTTACGCCGCAAAAAATGGAGTTCTTACGCAACCAGATCAAACCGCTGTTCCGCACGGTGTCTCAAGTCGATTTCAAGTCCATGCGTTTTGAAAAAGATGTGCTTGAAATTTCTCTTGCCCTTTTGAGCGAGGAAAAAGCAAAGTTTGAAACCTTGAAAGATGGGCTTGTCGAACAAATCGGCGAACTGCCCCTTTCCGTGAATATCGTAGCCAGAGAAAAAGCCCTGATTCAAAACGCCCAGCAGAGCTATTACTGGTCTACTGTAAGCGACACCATCCTGGACGAACTGGCCGAAAAACTCGCGCCCCTGATGAAATTCCGAGAGCAGCAAAACCCCGGCCAAGGCCCCGTCAAGCTCGATTTGACCGATGTGCTCCACAACAAGGAAATGGTGGAATTCGGACCCCGGAACGAGGCCGCCAGCGTGTCCAAATACCGTGAGATGGTCGAAGCCCTGGTGTTGGAGTTCACCCACAGCAACCCCATTTTGCAAAAGATCAAAACCGGCGCCGATATCTCCGCCACCGAGGCCGAAGAACTGGCCGGCCTGTTGAACGAGGCGCACCCGCATATCACCGAAAACCTCTTGCGCATTGTGTACCGGAACCGCAAAGCATTTTTTATCCAGTTTATCCGCCATATTTTGGGTATTGAAATCCTGGCCAGCTTTCCCGACACCGTGGCCATCATTATTGAGCGGGAGAAGGTCGAAAAACGCGATCTCATTCAATCGCCCTTTACTATCATTCATCCCCAGGGGATTCGGGGCGTATTCCGGCCTGCTGAAATTGACGAAATTCTGCAACTCACGGAGAAACTGGCCGCATGAAGTACCGCAAAACAACGGAAGAAGAGTTGGCCCTTATCCTTGAAGAAGGCGAGGGCTATACGCTGGAATTTAAACGCGGCATCAACTCGGATCTTCCCAAGGAGTTGGTGGCTTTTGCCAACGCCTCGGGTGGGCGTATCTTCATCGGAGTCAATGATCGCAACCGGATCGTGGGTTGTGATCTCACCAATAAAACCTTGTCTCGAATAGAGGACATGGCGGCGGCCTGCGATCCGGCCGTGTCCATTCATCTCGAAAAACTGCCGGCCCACAACCTGCTGGTTATTCATGTGCCCGAAGGGGCCAACCGCCCCCACCGCTGCAATAAAGGCTTTTACCTGCGCAACGGCGCTAACTCCCAGAAGATGCACACCGCCGATATCACCGCCTTTATTCAGGCTGAAGGAAAAGTTCGCTTTGATGAACAGCTCCGGATGGATTTAAAATGGCAGGAGGCGGTGGATGAAAACCGATTAAACCATTTTCTGGAACTGGCAAACATCTCTCCAAAATCAGATACAGCCAATCTGCTACTCAACCTTGGATCCGGGGATTACAAGGACGGGCAATTCTACCTTAATCAGACCGGCGTTCTTTTTTTCACCAAAGAACCCACCCAACGGCTCTTCCACGTAAGTGTGGTCTGTGCACTTTTCAAAGGAACCGGGAAAGCCTATATTCTGGACCGCAAGGAACTGACCGGAAATCTGCTGGAAAACGTGGAAGAGGCGCTACTCTTTCTGAAAAAGCACCTTCAACTGCGTTGGGAAATCACCAGCCAAAGCACCCGCCGCAAAGAAATTCTGGAGCTGCCTGAAATCGCCCTGCGCGAGGCCATGGTGAACGCTGTCTGTCATCGAGATTACCTTGAGCAGGGCTCACCGCTAAAGAATTCGGCAAGCGCAGCGTCTGCCGCAACCCACTCATTGCAAGCTTGCTGTTGCGATGCGACTATATCGAAAAAATGGGCACCGGCATTGAGCGCATTCGCGCGGCATTAAAAAGGGAAAACTGCCCCAAGGTAAACATTCGTTTTAATACCATGTTTACCCTTGAGTTTCCAAGGCCCTCTCACAAGATAACCCCTCAAGTCACCCCTCAAGTCACCCCTCAAGTCACCCCTCAAGTCACGCGACTTCTTGAAGTCCTCCAAGGGGAGATGACACGGGGAGAAATAATGAAAAAACTAGGGTTAAAGGACAGGGTACACTTTCGGAAAAAATATCTCTTGCGTGCCATGGAAAGCGGGCATATTGAAATGACCATCCCGGAAAAACCTAACAGTCGTTTACAGAAATACCGCCTTACAAATAAAGGACTTAAAATTATCGGAGGTGATGACTGAGTTTGGAAGCTAAAAAAAATTTGTATGAAAAAGAAAGCTATACAATCCGTGGAGCCGTTTTCGCGGTCTATCGTGAGATGGGGTGTGGATTTTTAGAAGCGGTTTATCAGGAGTGTTTGGAAAAAGAGCTACGACTGAGGAATATTCCGTTCCGTTCTCAACCGGAAGTGAAACTGATCTACAAAGGTGAAACTCTTGAGCAAACATACAAACCCGATTTAATTTGTTATGGTTCAATAATTTTGGAACTTAAAGCTGTGAAAGAGATTGGTGATGAACATCGTGCCCAGTTACATAACTATTTAAAAGCAACGGGGCTGAAGCTTGGCTTCTTGGTCAATTTTGGACACTACCCGAAAGCAACAATAGAACGAATTGTAAAGTGAAGAATATGAACCACGGAATACACTGAACACACGGAAAAAGAAAAACACTCAAATCTTTCTGTGTATTCAGTGTATTCCGTGGTTAAAAAAGGAAATAACCTATGCTACAAAACAAC
>JABZFO010000105.1 GCA_014237405.1 Desulfosarcina sp.
CCCGTGCCGATGCTGCTGGCCGAACTCAAACGAAAGGCTCTGGTTCCCCGGACCACCGGCCTGACCACCATCTATCGGCTGCTTCATCAATACGACCTGATGGATAAAACCCCCAAACCCGAGGATAGAAGAAAGTTTACGGTTTGTACATCTCAGTTTTATCCATCATCACGGCCGACTATACTCCCGCTTCATAAACTGTGACGCCCAATTGAAACACCGGCATCCGCTGGTCATTCCTACGGACGGACGATGGATAGAACACTTGTTAGATATCACAGGTTAAACATTTGATATAATCATCAAATAAACTGCTTTTGATACCTACTCAGATTTGGTCAAAGGTCTTACCAACTTACGGGAACCATGTTTGAGCAAATCGATGTTCCGGCCTCGCATGTTTGGTAGGTTGCCGGGGGTCCCTCGCTAAAAGGGCCATGAGTGTATGCCCCATCATTGGGAGTAGTAGCAATTATGGAACCGTCACGGTAGACATCCACAGACGTTGAATTTGCCCCGGACCAAGTAAGGTCGGCATATTTGTAATTTTTGATCTTATAAGCATAAACGCTAAGATCAATAACTGTATGCTGGCTATACTCGACGCTGGTATCGGTCGTCTGATTATTGCTAATTGTTACCGTTTGATTGGTTGGTTTGATCCAGCCGGGTATCGTATTGAACTCCAATAAATGATTGCCAACTGAAAGTCCGTTCTGCGTATACCCACTGCTGTTCCAATCCCCTCCATCCACTCGCCATCTGGCACCTGCTGAAACAGCTTCGGACGGGTAAATTGTCACTTTTAGAGAACCTAATGCGGGATCTTGGCTAACCGTATGTGTCTGACCGGCAATGTTGATTACCGCCGTTCGGCTAGCGCCGGTATTGGGCGAAACGGTAACCCTGACAGAACCATCCCCGCTGCCGGTTGTAGGTGTAATCGATATCCAAGAACTATTTTCAGATGCGGACCAGGCACAGTAGCTTTGGCTGGCCGTGACGGCAACGTCATAGGATCCCCCGGTGGAGGCTACTTTTCGGCTTGTAGGCGAAATGTTGTAAGTGCAACCAGCTGATTCCTGGTTAACCGTATGTGTTTGACCGGCAATGTTGATTACCGCCGTTCGGCTAGCGCCGGTATTGGGAGAAACCGTGTAAGTTACCGTACCATCGCCGATACCGCTGGATTCGGAGGTGATTGTCACCCATGTCGCATTCGTTTCAGCATACCACTCGCAACTGGTTGACGATGTAGAGACGTAGAACCTGCCTGTTCCACCGCCTGAACTGATCGTGTTATTGGTTGAAGATATCGAATAAGTACAATCGGAGGTGATAAAGTGTCTTGTTTCCGATTCAGCTCCAATATTGGCATATAGATCAATCCCCGAAATTTTCCAGTAGTACTCCGTTGATGGTGTAAGTATCGCAGGCTCATAAGTTAAACCAGGAGTCGTTTGATCAATTATAATATCATAAAAATCCTCGTCCGTTGCAACCTGCACAATATACTCCACAGCATTAAAGCAAGGCTCCCACTCAAGAGAAATAGCGTTCGGATCAACTATATCGCCGTTGTTTGGAAAAATCAGGGAGGGAATAAACCGATAGGCCTCAACGCTTACATTCTCGTTGTTTTTACCAGCGATTATCGTAACTCCGGTTACTTCCCCCCGCCATTTCATGTTGCCGTTGAAATCTTCTGCCCATAGCACAAAGGTTCTATCCTGACCTACCGGAATGCCCTTTATCGTACCGCTGTGTGCCTCACAGTCCCAGGGACCGCCGGTGACCAGCAATGTGCCGGTTGAAGTATCGTATACATTGCATACAACATGCTCAATGCCACTTGCCTGGCAATTTAGAGAAGTTTGCACAGCCGTTGAATTTTGAAAATACTGAGTGTCATGCCATCGAATGGTCAAGGAAGCCGATCCGGTATCAGAATACCCTGCAGTTGAAACGCCTTGGACATCATTTCCGCAGCCCCATAGCAGGGAAATGCATAAAAGAAATATCATAGATGCGAAAAAAAAGTCTCTGATTGATATACGAAAGAAGGTGTGAGTCTTAGCGCAGCTTATCTCCCTATTTTTTTCCCTCAGGTGACTATTAAAGATAGTGCCAGTACTGAGAATGGCTGCAAGCCTACCTGTGTAATCTCGATCAACCATAGGGTAATCCCAAATTAACGTATCAAGCTATAAATCAGCATTTGGATCAATTATGGAAACGGCGCACTGGATTAACATTAAGATTTGATATAACTTCCTTATGATCCGCAATTATTATACCGCAAAAAAATTTTGAGCCTAACTTCTTAAAACTATAAACAATACAGGAAGATATTAGGGATGGTGTACTTGGTAAATGTGTTGAACATTCATCCGTGTGAAATGATGGTTATAGGATTTTATGCTTTTATGGAAAAAAATTACCAGGTAATTGAAACATCTCCCGTCCCATCACCACCACCACCACCACCATCACCACCTAACGCCAAGGCCGCGCCACCAATGGCAATTACCCCAAGGCCGATCCAAACCCACTTGCTGAAGCCTTTTTTCTCCGTCTTTTCAACCTCCGTCAGCGGTATATCTTTTTCAGGCGTGGACAATACCTCGGGCTTATGCCGGGTTTTGGTAGTAAACAAATCGGCTTGAGCATACAACGAAGCTGCATTACATAGAGTACTACCTGGAAAATTGATCGCGACCATCGACAGAATCATCCAGCCGATGATGAACTTTATTGACATCCTCATGGACATACTCCTTTCTTGGATTTATGGATTTCATATTGAAGCAACGCCTTGGCACGATTTTTAAGAGAAATGCTGCTTACCTCTCCAATCAAATCACGGATAAATGCGGTTTCGCCATTATAAACACCAAAAATTCCCTCCTGTGCATTGACGGAATCCAGTTGGAAAAATCCCCACATTGGCAAGGATATATTTTTAAGATATCCTTCGATTCTGGCCTTGGTTGCCTCGCTGTCTATCAAAGAGATGATATTTTCTTCGGGTACACCCAATATCCGAACAAAATAATCTTTGATGATTAGCGCATCTTTGCGGGTAAACTTGACATTTGGCAGACTATCATAATTTTCTATGCCGATCATCAGGCCCCAATATTTCGGAAAGGGTCTTGAAAACACATTTGGTGGTAGTATCAAGGATCGGCGTATTCAGTCATCGTAAACGGTTTTACATCCACTAACTCATCATCGACATAGACTACAACCTTCCATTCTCCAAGTGTGTCGGCAGCAGGCTCGTAATTTATGGAAATTCGGTGCCAGGCAGTCACCTTGGGCAAGTATTTCCCCTGGTTTACGACGATCGAGTAATCGTTGCTGACCAAATAGATTCCGCCATCCGGTGCGATCCATTCCCATCGAAGCGTATGGGACCCTGTCACGTCGTCAAATGAGAGAAAGGCGACTACCTGTTCGTCATTATTGAAAAAATGGCTGGTTAGCTCTACCGGGACACCGACCGTTCCGGAGGCGTCGACATCTTTTGCCAACACGATGCCGTTGAACTTCGGCTGCGGCGCGTTTTCAACCATCTTTTGGGATGCACATGAAAGTAAGAGTAAGAACACACCAAATCCAATGAATAAATGATTTCGCCTAATCATTTTTGCCTATTGTTAAAAATATGTTATTTTTATCGAATCTTTAAAAAGAATATGTGAACTATGTTAGTTGTTAATATATATATACCTCACCAATACCATCAGCACCGGCACCCACCGCCATAGTGCTCCTGTCCTCGGACATGGCGATGCTTTTTCTAAAATCAACGGCATTACTATCTTTGACATAAACCCACTGCGAAGCGATGCTATCGAAAGTCATATAAACAGCACCGTAGTCAATTGCATTGTTATTTTCTTGGTTACCATCGATACCGGTGGCGTCACTGGCTTCTCCATCTGCGCCCACCGCAATAGTTAAATCTGACGATATGGCAACGCTCTTTCCGAACTCGTCGCCAGGATCGATATTACTGGCTTTAATGTAATAATAGCCTAAATTCTCTCATGAATTATGGAATAAAAGATAAGTGATTTTTAAGCAAAAAGCATGCAAGATAAAGTTGATTTGATTTTAGGTCAAAATATTGATTAGTTACATAAATTTTAGAAGTAGAATAATGGTATAAATTTAGGAGAGGGATATAGTATTGTGGAGATAAATACATATATTTTGTGAACATAATTACATAAATATTGCAATGTGGTATTTTCTAAAAGAATGTGCTGAACTTTGATCGCCTACGGATCGGGCTGATTTCATAGCTGGCTTGGGTGTTTTTGCCCCTACAGGGGAATAAGAGCCGGAAGGCTCTGACAATACTGGCCTTGGAATGTGGAGTTTCGAGTTTTTCGCCGGCACCACCATCTATTTTGACGAAGCAAAGAGCTGGCAATTCGCTACCACAGCTTTTTATGAAACGCATACAGAAAAGGAGGATATCGACATTAGGGTCGGCGACATTCTGACGCTTGAGGGTGGGCTCGGAAAATCTATTATGGATGGAGCACTGAACGTAGGCGCTGCTTATTGTGTCCAGTGGAAACTCACTGATGACGACCTGGGAAGTGATGGCAATTTGCTGGGCGGTGGAAGCCTTGGAAAGTATCAAGTGTATGGTGTTGGCCCCGAACTGGTGCTTCCCATCGCAATCAAGAAAAAGCTCTATGGCTTTATCAGCGCCCGTTATCTTTGGGAATTCGATGCGAAAAGCACTTTGGAAGGGAACACGTTTGTTCTCACGTTCCTCTTTCCAATCCCAAGCAGGTCACTTCAATAGAGTCTTCGAAATAGAAATGATCCTGGTAATAGCCAGATCGTACCACACGATTCCCCACACGACAGGTAGCTGCTATATATCTGAGGATATTGGAAAAAATACAGACCACAACATCTGGTAGTTGGCCTCTTTGCCTAAAAGCAGTATCCTGCTTGTGATATGGTCGATATACATTCTACAAATCAAGCCGATAAGTTTTCCAGATTTCCAACATATCACCAACCAGCCACATCAGTTTTGTCAAGGTACTTAGTTACGATGACTGAGGCCCAAATCTATCCAAACACATCTTTTTGTGGGGCTTTTTCATTAGCCACCTCTCAGATTTTTACTCATAGGCATTGCCAGTGTTCAGGCCACATCAGCTATGCTAAATTAACACGTAAAATTGCAATGTGTTAACAATGTATTAACAATCGGAGTGTTTTTTGATCAAAAAGTGGTCGGCGGAGAATCCGCAAACCCCTTGCTGTATGGACCATTCAGTCTCAATATCCTTGTAGACATCCAAATAAAAAGGGTTTACAGATTCGAATCTCTGTAAACCCTTAATTTTCTTGTGGTGCCGAAGGGGAGACTCGAACTCCCACAGGGGAACCCCTACTAGACCCTGAACCTAGCGCGTCTACCAATTCCGCCACTTCGGCACGTTTCAGCTTGATTTCAAAAAGGTTGATTTCAAACTGAAGATGCACTAACTATATTTTTTTGCTTTTTGTGTCAAGATCATTTTAAGGTAGATCGAAAGATCATGCAAATTATACAAGATATCGAAACCATAAAAGAACCGTTCAAATCCGCGGTGATTACCATCGGGAATTTCGACGGCGTTCACATCGGCCACCAGGCCCTTTTCCACGAGGTGCTCGAAAGGGCCGATGCCATGGACGGCACGGCCATTGCCATGACCTTCGAACCCCATCCCATCCGGATCATCACCAGAAACGGGCACCCCCCCCTGATCACATTGTATGAGCAGAAAACGGAACTGATCGAAAAGGCCGGCATCGACGTGCTGATCTGCATCCCCTTCACCATGGATTTTGCAGCCTTGTCGGCGCGAACCTTCGTCGAGGATATCCTGGTCAGACGGATCGGAATGAAGGCCATCGTTGTCGGCCAGGATTACACCTTCGGCAACAGACGCGAAGGCAATGTAGATCTGTTGAAGCGATACGCCGATGAACTGGGCTTTGAGGTTATCGTGGCGGACTGGATCCATCCATCCAACGTTGACAACAACCGCATCAGCAGCACTGCCATCCGAAAGCTGGTCATGGACGGCCGGATTGAAAAAGCCGGCAAGATGCTGGGCCGCAACTACCAGATCCGCGGAACCGTGGCCCACGGCCGGGACCGGGGGGGCAGACTGCTGGGCATCCCTACCGCCAATATCAACCTGCATGACGAACTGAGCCCCAGGGTCGGCGTCTATGCCGTGATCGTTCAATACGACGGGAAACGCTATCCGGGGGTGGCCAACATCGGCTACAGCCCCACCTTCGACGACCATGTATTTACGGTGGAAGCCCACATTCTCGACTTTAAAAAGGATATTTACGGGCAGAAGATCATGGTCAACTTTGTCCGGCGCTTAAGGGATGAAAAGAGGTTTTCCGGCATCTCCGAACTGGTGGAACAGATCGACCTGGATATCGCCAAAGCCCGGGCAATCCTGGCTCCTCATTTCAAATAAAGAGGTTGAGCGCAGTGACGGTGTTAGACATACTCACATATCCGGAAAAGTTCCTGCAAAAGCAGACGACGCCTGTTGAAAATATCGATGGCGCCCTGCAGGCCATTTTCGACAGCATGGCCACGACCATGTACCAGGCCCCTGGTGTGGGCCTGGCTGCCCCCCAAGTGGGCATCGGCCAAAGCTTCGTCATCTACGACATCGCGGCTGCCTGAGCGTACCCGACTTTCGGGCGGACGTTAAACGGGCCGAGCGTGTTCTCGTGGAAGGGGTGGACCGGGACGGCAACCCGCTGCGATTTGAGGCAGACGGCCCTTTGGCCATAGTCATCCAGCATGAACTGGATCACCTCAACGGCACCCTTTTTATTGATCGCATCAGCACCTTAAAGCGGCAAATGTACAAGCGCCGGGTGAAAAAGGAGATGAAGCAGCAGTGAGTCGCCCATTGAAAATTGTCTTCATGGGCACGCCGGATTTTGCCGTGCCGCCGCTTCAGGCCCTGCATGACAGCGGCCATGAAGTGCTGGCCGTGGTCACCCAGCCCGACCGCCCCAAAGGCAGGGGCCGCAAACTTACCCCGCCGCCGGTCAACCCACCTGGCGCCAGACCTGTATGTCGTGGTGGCCTTCGGCCAGATTCTGCCCCAGCCCCTGCTGGACATTCCCAACCGGGGCGCCATCAACGTCCACGCGTCGCTGCTGCCCCGGTACCGTGGTGCCGCACCCATCCAGTGGGCCATCATCAACGGGGACCGGGAAACCGGTGTCACCACCATGATGATGGACAAGGGGATGGACACCGGCGATATTCTGCTGATGGAAAAGACCGCTATTGGACCCGGCGAAACCGCCGCCGACCTTCACGACCGCCTCAGCGACATGGGTGCTCTTACGCTCATCCGGACACTGGAAAAGCTGCAGAACGGCACTCTGAACCGAACGCCCCAGGACCACAAAAAAGCAACCTATGCACCCATGCTTAAAAAAAAGGACGGGGAAATCGACTGGTCCATGCCGGCCGAACAGATCGAATGCCTGATCCGGGGCATGACCCCGTGGCCGGGGGCATTTACTTTCAGCGACGGCATGCGCCTGAAAATCTTCAAAGCCAGCGTTCTGCAACGGGAGATCAGCGTCCCACCGGGCACCATCCTCGAGTGCTTTCCCGGAGAGCTTCGGGTAGCCACCGGCAAATGGGCGCTGGCTGTCCAGGAAATTCAGGGGGAATCGGGCAAACGCCTGCCCATCGACGATTTTCTCTGCGGCTGCCGCTTGCCCGATGGCACCTGTCTAGGCTGATTGGCCGTGGCCGCATCAAAACCCCAAAGCCCCACCCGCACCCAAACAAGGCAGAACCTGCCGATCACCGGTCCCAGGGCCGGCGCCCTGAAGGTGCTGAATCGCCTGGACAGGAACAAAAAAACCCTGGACGCCGTTCTCGATGATGCCGCCCCCATGATTATGGGTCTCTCCCGCCGGGACCGGGCCCTGCTCAACCAGCTGGTATACGGGGTGCTGCGCTGGCGGCTGAGGCTGGATGCCGTCGTCGATGTCTACGCAAACCGGCCCCTGAAAAGAATCGACCCGCCAATTCTAAACATCCTGCGAATCGGCTTATTCCAGGTCCTGTTCATGGACCGGATCCCGGCATCGGCGGCAGTGAACACGGCGGTCAATCTGGCGCGAACCCAAAAGACGTCAAAGGCTGCCGGATTTGTCAATGCCCTGCTGAGAAATGCCCTGCGGGACCCCGACCGGTTTAGCCTTCCCGATGCAGTTGATTCACCTGTGGATCATATGGCCATTGCCAAATCCTTTCCCCATTGGCTGGTCTCCCGCTGGATCGATCGGATAGGTGTTGCGGAGACCGAACGGTTGTGCGATGCCATGAACACCATCCCGCCCATCACCCTGCGCTGCAATCAGCTGAAAAACAGCCTGTCGGAACTGGTGAACGCATTAACGGTGGAGGCGGAACGCATCGACATCGTGGAAGACGTCGCCGGTGGGGTCAATCTGATCCGTCCCCGTTGCCCCATCCCGGAGATGAAGGCTTTTGTCGAAGGCCGCTTTACGGTTCAGGACGGCGCCGCCCAACTGGTTTCCCTGCTGCTGGCACCGCAGCCGGGAGAAACCGTGCTGGACGCCTGCGCCGGCCTGGGGGGAAAGACCACCCACCTGGCCCAGGTCATGATGAACCAGGGCACCATCGTTGCCATGGACAACAGTCCGGCCAAACTGGCCCGGCTGGAAAAGGAGGCACACCGACTGGGGGTGCCCATCATTCGCACCCGATGCGTGGACCTGAACCGGCCGCCCGAGTCCGAGACACTGCCCCGGTTCGATCGAATCCTGCTGGATGCGCCCTGCTCGGGCCTGGGGGTGCTGCGTCGCAATCCTGACGCAAAATGGTCATCCCAAAAAAAGGATATCGCCCGATTTGCCAGGCGGCAGGCGCGGTTTCTCGACCATCTCGCCCCGCTGGTCAAAAGGGACGGGGTTCTGGTCTTTGCCGTCTGCAGCATGGAGCCGGAAGAGAATGAACAGGTGATCAAGCGCTTTTTGAAAAACCATCCAAACTTTGCTATAACCGGTCAACAATCGATAGAAGAGAAGGCCGTGCTTCCTTTTTTGGGTGAAAACGGCTTTCTCAGAACCGCTCCCCACATCCATCACATGGACGGCTTTTTCGCAGCACGACTTAATCGCTTGTGCTGACAGGATAAAATGCCATGCCCGTTTACGATTACCAGGCACTTGACCCCAAGGGGAAAACCGTCACCGGAATCATCGATGCCGACGGCGCCCAGGCCGCCCGGAAGAAAATCCGTGCCATGGGCAGCTTTCCCGTCACCGTAAAAGAGGTCACGGAAGGTGAAAGCGCCAAAGAGACCCGAAGCACCTCCTTCCAGGGCCTGTTTAGCCGCGTCACACCGGCCCAGGTCAGCCTGTGGACCCGCCAGCTGGCGACCTTGACCGGTGCCGGATTTCCGCTGGTGACAGCCCTGACCACCCTAGTTTCCCAGGCCAAAACCCAGGGGTTCACCAAGATCGTCGCTCGGATCAAGGACTCCATTGTCGAGGGCAACAGTTTTGCCTCGGCCCTGACGCTCTACCCGTCCGTTTTTTCACAAATTTACATCAACATGGTGCGTGCCGGAGAGACGTCGGGAACGCTGGAAATCGTACTCCAGCGTCTGGCGGACATCATGGAAAAGCAGCAGGAGCTGAAGTCCCGACTCCAGACCGCCATGGCCTATCCCATCCTCATGACAGCCATCGGCACCCTGGTGCTTTTTTTTCTCATGACCTTCGTCGTCCCCAACATCACCACCATCTTCGAGGACATGAATCAGGCCCTGCCCACCCCGACCCGATTTCTCATCGCTGCCAGCGGTTTATTCAAAAGCTACTGGTGGCTGCTGGTGGTTGTGATCGTTGCCGCCCTGGTGGCGTTAAAGGCCTTTAGAAAGACGGAACGGGGGCTTACCTTCACCGATCGGTTGATGCTTTCCATGCCCATCATCGGCCCCTTGCTGAAAAAGATCGCGGTGGCCCGTTTTTCCCGAACCCTCGCATCGCTTCTTGAAAACGGCGTGACCATGCTGCCGGCCCTGGAGATCGTCAGAAATGTCACCGGAAATATCGTGATCTCCGGTCTCATCGAAAACGCATCCAACGAAGTGGAAAGGGGCCAGGGACTGGGTTTGTCTCTGGCGGCCGACGCGGTCTTCCCTGACCTGGCCGTGCAGATGATCCAGGTGGGCGAGCAGAGCGGTGAACTGGAATCCATGCTGTACAAAATCGCCGATGTGTATGAAAACGAGGTCCAGGCATCAATCATGAGCATGATGGCCATGCTGGAGCCGGTGATAATTCTGGTCATGGCCGTGGTGGTGCTGTTTATCGTTCTGTCCATCTGTCTGCCCATTTTCGAGATGAACCAGCTGGTGGGATAACAGGTCCCCCGGAATCAAAAATGTGTGAAATCAGTTGCGTTTTCCGGCAGTTGGAGAGGAAGCCGTTTTTCATAACGGTCATCTGAAGGCAGGTTCCGTTTGGCGGCAGCCTGGGTGGCAAGCTGGTCGCAACGTTCGTTTCCGGGGTTTCCCGCATGTCCTTTCACCCAGATAAAATGCACGTCACAGCCGTTGCGATGCCATTTTTTGGCCCACCCCTTAGTGATGCCATCCACCACGTAGCGGGAGTCACTGTAAAGGGCAACGGCCGAGGGTATGCTGAGCTGCTCGAGGCCGACAATGCAGGCCAACAGTTCCATGCGGTTGTTGGTGGTTTTTCGAAAGCCGCCGGAAAGCTCCTGGTTTTCCTCAGGCGACGTAATGACCACTCCATAACCGCCGGGGCCGGGGTTGCCCAGACTGGAGCCATCGGTGTAAATGACGATTCGGTCTGAAAAGGTAATCACCGGTACCGTGGTTCGCTTCACCGTTGACCGGGTGCTTTTTTGTTGTGAACGAATGGCGCTTTTTTTTTCGTCTGAACGCCGCTTCCATATAAAGGCCCGGGCTTCCTCGAGTGTCGGGAAGCCCTTGTACACGGCACCTTGAAATCTGTCTACCTGAACCCGGGCACCGGCATCGCCAAACCACTGGGTATAAATGCCGGGCCGTCTGCCGACGGCAACGGCGTAGTATTTATTCTTTGCCACAGCTATTGACCTTTTTGATTTAGGGCCTCGGAAAAAATAAAATCCACAGAGATGACGCCGGATTTTTGTTCGTAGTCAAGGCGCGTCGATGGTTTCATACTGGTTGTATGTGGCCATCGACGCAACGCTGAACACGGGCAAAAAGACAAGTAAGATCGTGGATTTAATTATTTCCGAGGTCCTTTGTTCTCGCGGTCCGATCAGGGGGAGACGCCGAAGCGGAGCCACTTGAAGTCCTTCCGGACCTTTTCCGGAACCGCGCTGCCAATCCGCCCCATGAAAAGGTTTTCCGGCTTCAGGCAGATGTTGGGTTCGTTGCATCCAGGTCCCAGGTCCAAGAGTAGCCGACCATGTAAGCGATCATCTGTTCGATCCGCGGGTGTTCCAGCATGAGGCGCACCAAGTCGCCGGCGATTTTAAAGGCGCGCAGGTTCCGGCTCACCTCCACGGCCTTGATCTCCATCATTATGCCCGGCCCCAGTTCGGTCCACCGCTCGTCGGGTTCCGGATGGCTGAAGACGCCGAAGCCCACGATCTGCTCACGCGACTTCAGGGCCAGCACCACATTGGCGTCTGCTTGTCCGGCGTGCCTTTCCAGGGTTTCCCGTTTGGTGTAGATGGATTTGTACTGGGCATGGGTGCCGAACTGATCGTCAAAGCGGTAGGATTGAATTTCGGTTGGCGTACAGAAAGACCGGATCTGAATAGGGCCGGCAGGGGTGGACCGGACAATCTCTTTTTGTATTGGATCTTTCAAAAGCGTCTGTCTTCTCCGAGGCGATTTGACGCCGAGAGAATCTCGATATCAGTGATGTTCGCAAACTCTTATAGGCTTCAAGATAATGTTTTTGGGAAGGCCAGAGGGAGAAGGCTGTATTGTAATACGCCGACGACCGATAACGCACCCAAAAACTTTATCTTAAGTCTATAGCCGGAATCCTGCTAGTAATCACTCCACACCTTATGCAGCCGTTTGACCATGATCACCAGGTCCTGGCGGTTGCCGTGGATATCCTTCACATAATCCTTCAACTCGGCAAACTTGAAAAAGTCGAATTTCTGTACGGCTTCGATGGCACCGTCTTCGATGCCGACCACCAGGTCTGCCCGTAATGCTTCCAGCCCCCGGTCCATTGCCAGTTGGATCAGGTCCAGGAGCAGCCATGTCCCCAGCCGCTTCTGCCGGAATTCCGGCAGCACCACGATGCGGAACCGGCCCACGTGGCTGGTGGCGCCGAAACCGCGCATGTACAGACTCCCCTGCCCCACGACATTCTCTTCGCACAGGGCCAGGATCGAGCAGACGCTGCCCCTTTCCACGGCGTCGAACCACTTGTTCATGATCGCAGTGTCCATGACATCGTAGTTCATGAACCAGCGGTCCGATTCGGGGATCTTGGCGTAGAAGGCGTCCAGCAGCGGCCGGTCGCCGGGTTCCAGCGGGCGGATCACCGCCTCCACACACTCCTTCAGGACACACTCTTTCGGGTATCTCACGGTCTCGATCTCCTTCGCACTTCGCCGTTGGCGTCAGCCGGCCCTGAAAAGGTAATTTCTTACTGGTCCGGAGCGGCTCTGTCAAGGTCCCCATGCGTATCTCACGGCAATCCGGACGGCAATCAGTCCAATCATGAAAACCGCTGGGCAGAAGAGATCCGGAGACCGGGCGATCATGGGAACCGCTGGCCATAAAAAGGATATTGAACAGGCTGTTTTTTTTCTTGACTAACCCCATTCGTAGCTATTATATAGCTAATATGTAACCTTTTAGCAAATGAATTTTATCCATTATTTGACTTTTACTCCAGGCCTAGTCCGAGCCTGCCAAAACCGAAAAAAAAGCCCCGGCAACGCCGGATCAATGAAATTCCTGAACCTGCGGCGCCGCTTCGGGCCGCCAAGAGGGAGGTAACGATGAGTGACCTGAGTTGGCTGCCGAGAGAATCCGGCATCAAGAATCATCACTTGTGGGGAGAAGAGCATTTTACAAGCGAAGCACCGGGTGTCATATTCGAAAAGCGCCCCATCCTTGATCTCTCGGGAAACCCCGTCGACGGCCTGTTCTCGGCTTGGATCATCCTGAACAACCCGATGCAGTACAACTCCTATACCACGGAAATGGTCAAGGGCGTCATCGCCGGCTTTCACCGCGCTTCGGCGGACAGTTCGGTGGTGGCCGCCGTCTTCACGGCCATGGGAGACAAGGCCTTTTGCACGGGTGGCAATACCAAGGAGTACGCTGAGTATTATGCGGGACGGCCCAATGAATACGGACTTTACATGGATCTTTTCAATGCCATGGTGGATGCTATCCTCGGCTGTAAAAAACCCACCATCTGCCGGGTCAACGGCATGCGGGTGGCCGGCGGCCAGGAGATCGGCATGGCCTGCGACCTGACCCTGTCCAGCGACCTGGCCATCTTCGGCCAGGCCGGCCCCAGTGTGGAGTGCCTACAAGATGAAACGGCTGGGCCTGATCTCCAAATGCGTCCCCGTGATCAAGGATGCCGACGGCTGGGTCCGCAATCCCGCCATCGAGACAGACCATTACGTGGCCGACGGTGAGATCGTCTACGGTGAATACAAGACCGGGGATGTGGCCAAACAGGCCCGGGCCACCGTCAAATCGGCCAAAACCGATTTCGAGCTGCTGGACAACGAAGTCAACCGGATTCTGTGGACCTATACCAACCTTTTCCCGAGTTGTCTTATCAAGAGTGTGGAAGGAATCCGCCTGAAAAAGAAGTTCTTCTGGGACCAGACCAAGGTCATCAACCGCCACTGGCTGGCCGCCAACATGAACAGCGAAGCCTACCTGGGCTTTAATGCCTTTAACACCAAGAAGATTACCGGCCGGGACACCATTGACTTCATCGAGTTCCGTCGGCGCCAGGCTGCCGGCGATGCCTTCGATGTGGAATTCATGGCCGCCGTGCTTGGCCGCCCCACCACTTAAAGGAGAACCGCATATGCTGCTCGAAGGTAAAAATGCCATTGTCACCGGCGGATCCCAGGGCATCGGCACAGCCGCCAGCCTGGAACTGGCCAAAGAGGGCGCCAACGTCTGCCTCACCTATCGCCGCCATGAAGACGAGGCCAGGGCTCTGGTGGACCAGATTGAGAAGATGGGACGAAAGGCCCTCTGCGTGGCCTGCGACATTGCCGTCTTCGCCGAAGCCGAAGCCACGGTCAAGACAGCCGTGGAAGCCTTCGGCCGGGTCGATATCATGGTGAACAACGCCGGTATGAACTGGGACGGCGTGTGCTGGAAGATGTCAGAAGAGCAGTGGGACCGGGTGATCGCCGTGAATCTGAAGGGGTATTTCAACTTCACCCGCCAGGTGGCGCCTTTATTTAAGGACCAGAAGTACGGCAAAATCGTCAACGTCACTTCCATCAACGGCTTGCGGGGTAAGTTCGGGCAGACCAACTACTCGGCTTCCAAGGCGGGCATCATCGGCTACACCAAGGCCGTGGCCAAGGAATTGGGCGCCTTCGGCGTTAACGTCAACGCCGTGGCCCCGGGCCTCATCGAAACCGCCATGCTGAAAAATTCCGAGTCCAGGGGCAAAATCATCGACATGGCCATGGCCGAAATGGTGTTAAAACGCGTGGGCCAGCCCGAGGATCTGGCATCGGTCATCGCCTTCCTGGCATCGGACAAGGCCCGGCATATTACCGGCGAAGTGATCAAGGTGGATGGAGGGCAGTATATATAGGTCGGAGGACTGAAGACAGAAGACGGATGTCAGAGGACGGAAATCAGAGGACTGAAGTCGTAGGACAGAGGTCGGAGATCGGAAGACTGGGAAAATATTGAAATCGATACGACCATTCACCTTTAACCTTCTACCTTCTACCTTCAGCCTAAACAGCTTATATTTGTAGATCACAAGGGAGCTATTGCGAAACTGATCGTTAGCACTAAAACGCTTACAGAGGAATACCAACATGAATGACGTCGCCATTATCGGCGTGGGACAGAACACCTTCGTGCGGTTCTATCCCGGATCGGTCCGTGAACTGGCCTTCGAAGGCTTTTCCGATTCGCTGGGTCATGCCGGCATCACGGCCGCGGACATCGACGCATCGGTGGTCTGCTCAGCCCCGGAGTATGATCTACAGCGATCATCGGCCGGGGTGTTCGCCGAGTATCTGGGGCTCAACCCGGGCCCCACCTTCTACGTGGAGACCCTGTGCTCGTCGGGCAGCACGGGCCTGAAGCTGGCCTACAGCCTGGTCAAATCAGGGCTGCACGACGTGGTGGCTGTGGTCGGGTTTCAGAAGATGTCGGAAATTTCCTCCGCCGAGACCCAGGAGCGCATGGGCCGGGGCGCAGACATCCAATGGGAGAGCCCCTTCGGCACCATGATGCCCGCCTACTACGCCATGTACGCCCGGGCCCATATGGATGCCTACGGCACCACACCCGAAGACCTTGCCGCCATCCGCGTCAAGGCTGCCACCTATGGCCAGCTCAACGATCGTGCCGTCTACCGAAAGGCCGTGACGGCCGAGATGTTCACGGACCCGGAAAACATGATAAGCGGATCCGTGGCTTCCCCCTTGAGGGTGGGGGACTGCTGCGCCAATGCCGACGGCAGCTCCTGCATCATCGTGGCCAGCGCGGAGAAGACAAAATCATTCTGTGACAAACCCGTGTGGATCCGTGGCCTCGGCTCGGCCTCCGCACCGGTCAACCTGGCCGGCCGGGACCTGTTCACCGGACTGGCCGTGGCCCGGCAGGCCGCCAGTCAGGCCTACAAAATGGCCGGTGTAGGCCCCAAGGACATCGACGTGGCTGAGGTTCACGACTGTTTCACCATTGCCGAGATGATGGCCTACGAAGACCTGGGATTCGCCGGCCCCGGCGAAGGCCGCGACCTGATCAATGGCAAGGAGACCTATTTGGACGGAAGCATACCGGTGAATGTTGATGGCGGGCTGCTCTCCAAGGGCCACCCCATCGGCGCCACCGGCGGCAGCCAGATCCGCACCATGGTGCTGCAGCTGCGCGGCGAAGCCGGTGAGATCCAGGTGCCCGATGCCGCAGTGGGCCTGGTGCACAACATCGGCGGCGTGGGGCTCTATGGGAATGTAACGATCTTGGCCAGATAAGCTGCAGCGACAAGCAGACACGATAGACAAGGGAAATGCGATCATGGGCAAAAAGAAGGAAAAAGACGAACGCTTCAGGAAATTCGGTACGGTGAGCTTTACCGGCACCACCCGGGTCAATGATTTCATCGACCACCTGGAGCAGGGCAGAGTCACCGGCACCCGTTGTGAATCCTGCGGCAAGGCTTTCTTCCCGCCCCGGGCGGACTGCTGCGCCTGCCGCCTGTCGAAAATGGAATGGTTCGATGTTCAGGGCACGGGCAGACTGGTCACCTACAGCACCCTGGCCTTCGGGCCCAAGGGATTCGAAGGGGATCTGCCCTACACCATCGCCCTGGTGGATTACGGGGAGTATAAGATCTTCGGGCGGATTGCCGCCGGCATCGCCGAATCGGACCTGGTGATCGGCATGACATTGGAAACAAAAACAAATCCCCTTGCAGACGGACGGATCAACTACGTCTTTCACAAGGCATAGTCAATTGCGAAAACCAAAAGGAATACCATGTCTCACCTGAAATACATCAAACATGACATCAATGATGGCGTCGCCACCCTGACCCTTGACCGGCCCAAGCACAACGTGCTGAACATCGAGATAATGAACGAACTCAACGGCCAGTTGGAGACCCTGACCAATGACGGGTCGCTCAAGTGCGTGGTCCTGGCGGCCAACGGCCCCAGCTGGTGCGCCGGCGTGGAGGTGGCCGACCACAAGCCGGAGATGGTGGACGAAATGATCGCGACCTTCAACCGCATATTCGAGCTGGTTCACCGCATGGCGGTGCCCACTATCGCAGCCGTCCACGGCGCCTGCCTGGGGGGCGGCATGGAAGTGGCCATGGCCTGCGACATCATCGCGGCATCGCCCAAGGCCGTGTTCGGCCAGCCGGAGATCAAGCTGGGTTTCTTTCCGCCCTACGCGGCCATCCGGCTCCCCCAGTTGGTGGGTCCGGCCCGGGCCGTGGAGATCTGCACCACGGGACGACGCTACAAGGCCGAAGAGGCGCACCGCATGGGCCTGGTGGCCCACCTTTCCGGCGAGGAGAACTTCCAGGAAACGGTGGACGGTATCGTCAATGAAATCAAGGCGTGCAGCCCGCTGATCATCCGGCTCAACAAACGGGCGGTCAACGTCCACCTGGGACTGGATTTAGAAAAAGCCCTTTCCAGCGTCAGCGACCTGTTTCTCAACACTTTGATGAAAACCGAAGATACCCTGGAAGGCATCAAGAGCTTCGAGGAAAAGCGCCGGCCGGTGTGGAAAAACCGGTAAAGGAAACTCCCATGGCCGATGGGAAAAAGTGGAAGCACCCATCCCCGAACCCGGCCCCGGCGAAGTGCTGGTGAAGGTGGCCGGATGCGGTGTGTGCCACACGGATTTGGGGTTTTACTACGATGGCGTGAGAACCAAATCCCCGCTGCCCCTGACCCTGGGCCATGAAATCAGCGGCATCGTCACCGCCGCCGGGCCCGACGCCCGCCAGTGGGAAGACAAGGCGGTGATCATCCCAGCGGTCATGCCCTGCGGGGACTGCGATGTCTGCAACCGGGACCTGGGCAACATCTGCACCGACCAGAAGATGCCCGGCAATGACATTCAGGGGGGATTTGCCAGCCACATCGTCGTACCGGCCAAGCAACTGTGTCAAGTCCCGGTGGACGACCAATACCGGCCCGTTGGAGAAGCAGACGTCTCCCTTGCTCATTTGTCCGTGGTGGCAGACGCGCTGACCACACCGTACCAGGCCATTGTCGATGCCGGGCTGTCGGCCGACGACACGGCTATTTTCGTGGGCGTCGGCGGCGTGGGCGGCTTCGGCGCCCAGATCGCCAAGGCCTTCGGCGCCCTGGTGGTAGCCATCGATGTGGATCCGGCCAAGTTGGATGCACTGGCACCTTACGTGGACAAAACCTTCAACGCCGCTGAAATGGCGTTCAAGGACCTTCGAAAGGCGGTCTCCACCTTCGTGAAGGAGCAAGGGAAACGCCGGACCGAATGGAAGATTTTCGAAACCTCCGGCACCGCCGCCGGCCAGAAAACCGCCTTCGGTCTCATGACCTTCGGGGGTCATCTCTCCGTGGTGGGCTTTACCATGGACACGGTGGAAATCCGGCTCTCCAACCTCATGGCCTTTCACGCTACCGCCCGGGGCAATTGGGGATCCCTGACCCGTTACTATCCGCCGGTACGGGACCTGGTCCTGTCGGGCAAGGTGAAAATGGCACCGTTTGTCAAAACATTTCCGCTGTCGGACATCAATACGGTCTTCGACATGGTGCACCACCAAAAGATCGTTCAGCGGGCGATCATGGTGCCCTGACCCTATCGTTGACGCCAACCGTCGCTGCAGCGGCCGGGAAGATTTCATCCAATCAAACAAACCGAACCGCTGCGGCGAGACTCAACAGGAAACCACGATGCACAAACTACTCGCAGACAGCCCGGGGAAAAAGATGCTGCTCCTGGGCAATGAAGCCATCGCTCGCGGCGCCATCGAGGCCGGCGTGGCATTTGCCACCACCTATCCTGGCACTCCCTCGTCGGAAATCTCCTTGAACCTGTTCCAGGTCTCCCAGGAGAGCGATCTTTACTTCGAATACAGCACCAATGAAAAGGTTGCCCTGGAAGTGGCAGCCGGAGCCGCCAACAGCGGTGTCCGCACCTTCTGCATGATGAAACATGTGGGCATGAACGTGGCGGCCGATCCGCTGATGACCCTGGCCTATGTAGGAGTGACAGCCGGAATGGTAATTCTCACGGCCGACGACCCGTTCATGTTCTCCAGCCAGAACGAACAGGACAACCGCTACTACGGCAAGATCTCCGGCTTGGCAATCCTGGAGCCTTCCTCGGTGAAAGAGGCCCGGCAAATGACCGTCGAGGCCTTCGACCTGTCCGAGAAACTGGGCGAACCGGTGATTCTTCGCACCACCACCCGTATCAACCACTCCAGCGCCTTCGTGGAACTGGGGAAATTAACACCCCGCCAAACCAAGGGAGATTTTAAAAAGGATCCCTTCAATCTGGTCACCGTGCCGGCCGTCTCCCGCCGCCTCCACGTGCGCCTGCTGGAGAACTGGGACAGGGCACAGGCCATGGCCGAAGCCTCTCCTCACAACTTCACCGACGGCGACGGCCCCTGGGGCATCGTCTGCAATGGGGTCAGCTACAACTACGTTTCCGACGCGGTGAAACAGTTGGGCATCGGAGACAAGACCCGGGTCCTTCGCCTGGGCTTTTCTCACCCCACCCCACCGAACCTGATCAAGACCTTCTTGAAAGGATGCGAAAAGGTACTGGTGGCTGAAGAGGGCGAACCCTTCATGGAAGAGGCCATCAAGTCCTTTGCCCAGGAAGCGGGGCTGACCCTGCCCATCGCCGGCAAGGGCGAGAAACTGTTCTCCCGGCTCTACGAGTTCGATCCGGCCATGGTGCTCCGGGTGATAGCGGGTTACTTCGGCGTTTCCTACACCGACAGCCGACCGCCCGACCTGTCCGACGTGCCGGAAATTCCCCAGCGGCCGCCCAACTTGTGTGCCGGATGCTCCCACCGGGCCACCTTCTACGCAATAAAAAAAGCCGCCGAGGGCATGGAAACGATCTATCCCACGGACATCGGCTGTTACACCCTGGGATTTCTTCCCCCGCTCGCCATGGGCGATTTTCTCATCTGCATGGGCTCATCCATCAGCACCTCCTGCGGCTTCTCCAAGGCCACGGATAAGAAGGTGATCTCCTTTATCGGCGATTCCACCTTCTTTCACTCGGGCCTGACCGGCCTGGTCAACGCCGTATACAACAACCACAACTTCACCCTGGTCATCCTGGACAACGGCACCACCGCCATGACCGGCCACCAGCCCAATCCCGGGGTCGACATGGCCTACTTCAACCTGTCCGGCTACGGCCGCATCTCCATCGAAGCGGTGGTGCGGGCCATTGGTGTGGAGCACGTCACCGTCATCAAACCCTACAAGGTGAAAAAGAGCATCGAAGCGGTGAAGGCGGCGATAGGCTACAAGGGTGTATCGGTAATCATCTCCCAGGAAATGTGCACCCTGTACGCCCGAAGCCTGAAAAAGCTCACCGTGCGGGCCTTCAGAGTCACGGACAAATGCAAAAACCACCGGGACTGCATCGACCAGATCGGCTGCCCGGCATTTTACCTGGAGGGCGAACGGGTTCAGATCAATCCCAACACCTGCGTGGGCTGCGCGGTCTGCGCCCAGATCTGCCCGGAAAATGCCATTACACCGGTCAAGGCGAAACAGGCAGGCTGAGAACCTGAGAAGAAAGACACGAACCTTCGGCTGCGGTCAACGGATTTCCGGGAGATTCAACCACCCGGACCCTTGAGCCGGCAGCCCATACCATACGGGAAACGACCATGGAGACAACTAGACTGATTATCGTGGCGGTGGGCGGTCAGGGAAACCTGCTGGCCTCCAAAGTGCTGGGGGAAGCGGCCCTGCTTTCAGGCGTGCCGGTACGCATGAGCGAAATTCACGGCATGGCCCAGCGTGGCGGCGTGGTGGAATCGGCCATCGTGTTCGGCGATGCAAAAAGCACCATCATTTCCGACGGCGAAGCAGATGTGCTGGTGGGCTTCGAACCCTCGGAGACCTTGCGGGCACTGAATAAGTGCAATGCAGATACCACCGTCATCACGAATATGGCGCCCCTGCCCCCCTTTACGGTGGCCATCGGAAGGGGCACCTATCCGGACCTGGACCAGGTCCAAACGCTGATCAAATCTAAAACCAAACGGCTCATCGCCTTTGATGCCGTGGAACTGGCAAAATCCGCCGGCAGCGTAATGGCGGTCAATATTGCCCTGTTGGGAGCATTGATCCAAACTGGCATTCTGCCCATCCCAAAGGAGAACTTGGAAGAAGCCATTCGCACCACAACCAAAAAGGCCTTTGTGGACGTGAACCTCAAGGCCTTCGAGTTGGGTTTCAGCCTTGCAAAAAACGCCTGAAGCCCTGGCCGAATGTCCCATTGTGCACCGGAAACGGTTTTTCATATCGGGTTTTATAGTACCATCCATGACCAATAGACCTGATCGACGGGAGTTCGCTTCCATGTAAGGCTGCGTATAATGTGAATGTGCCCCCGGGCAGATCTTGTGCTCTTGCCCGGGGGAAACCGACCACTGAGAAGGAGGTAAGCGATGCCCTGGAATGAAAAGTACGAATGCATGCCGGTGGAGCAGATCCAGCAGTTTCAGGTGGAAAAGCTCAAGGAGACCCTGGAGTGGGTGGCCAAGCGTGTCCCCTTTTACAAGAATAAGTTTAAGGAAGCAGGCGTCAAGGCCGCAGATATCAAGGGCATCGAGGACGTGGCCAAGTTCCCCTTCACCGAGAAAAATGACCTGAGAGACAACTACCCCTTCGGCCTCTGTGCCGTTCCCTTGAAAGATGTGGTGCGGGTGCATGCCTCCTCCGGTACCACGGGAAAACCCATCACCGGCCCCTATACCGCCGACGACCTGGCACAGTGGACCGAGTGCATGGTGAGAAATTTCTATGCTGCCGGAGCCCGGCCCGAGCACGTGGTTCAGAATGCTTACGGACACGGCCTTTTCACCGGTGGTCTGGGTTTTCACCAGGGCGCCACAGCCCTGGGCTGTACGGTGGTGCCTACCAGCTCCGGGCTCACCGAACGCCAGATCACGCTCTTAAAAGATTTCGGTGCCCACGTACTATGCTGCACCCCTTCCTATTCCCTCACCATTGCCGAACGGGCCGAGGAACTCAAGGTGGACCTTAGGAGCCTGCCCCTTTCCATCGGCATTTTCGGTGCCGAGCCTTGGACCACCGGCATGCGTGAGGAGATCGAGGCGCGTATGGGCATCAAGGCCATGGAGGCCTACGGCCTCACCGAACTGGGCGGTCCCGGTGTCGGCTCCGACTGCGAGGCCCAGAGCGGTATCCACATCAACGAAGACCACTACCTGGCCGAAGTGGTGGACCCCATCACCCTGGAACCCGTTCCGCTGGGTGAAAAGGGAGAGCTGATCTTCACTTCTCTGCAGCGCCGGGCCATGCCCATGATTCGGTACCGCACCAAAGACATCACCCGCCTGTATCGGGAAAAATGCGTCTGCGGCAGGACATTCGTCAAAATGGATAAAATTTTCGGCCGGACCGACGACATGCTGATCATCAGTGGCGTCAATGTCTTCCCGTCACAGATCGAATCCCTGCTTCTGGACATTGAGGAAGTAGAACCCCAATACCGCCTGATAGTCCGCAAGAAGGGCTACCTGGATCAGCTGGTGGTCCAGGTGGAAGGAAAACAGGAAGTTTATGCGGCCGGTGACCATAAGAAATTCGAAGTGGAGGCCAAAATCATGGCCCACATCCGCGGCAACATGGGCATCAGCGTAGAAGTGAACCTCGTAGAGTCCAAGTTTATCGCCAGAAGTGAGGGCAAGGCCCTTCGTGTGGTTGATGAACGTCCCAAGCAGTTCCGTTGATCTGACACGAAAGGCCAATATTGCCCCGAACAGCGGTGCAAAACGACCACCAATACGTTGGGAGGTGCAACCATGACTGACAAACAATCCTTTGTTCCCAAAACCTTTGCCGTCATCGGAGCGGGTCCAGTGGGCTGTATCTTGTCCGCATTTCTGGAAAAGGGCGGGCACCAGGTCGTTCTCTGTGACGTGTTTCCCGAGCTTCTCGACCCGACCCTGAAGCGGGGAATCATCATCGAAGGGGCCGAAAACCTGACCCAGACCGTCAGCCACACCTGCACCAGCATCGACGCCCTTCCCGACTACAAACCGGACGCGATCTTCGTGACGGCCAAAGCCAACGCCCTGCCGCTTATCGCGTCGGCCATCGAGGGGTTTCATAAGCAAGGTCTTTATGTGGTGAGCTGGCAGAACGGCATCGACACCGAACTGGTGCTGGCCAACAGCCTGGGTAAAGCGTCGGTGATGCGCGCAGTGGTCAACTACGGGTGCGGCCTGCTGGGGCCTGCCCATGTAACTATCCCCTTTCACCATCCGCCCCACTACATCCAGGAGCTTGACCCGGAGGCCAAGTTTGCCGCGGACGCAATCGCCGAGGCCCTGACCAACAGCGGCCTGCCCACTCGCCACACGGAAAACATCGTCGCCATGGTGTGGCGCAAAGGGGTGCTCAACGCCTGCATGAACCCGGTGTGCGCCGTCACCGGCCTGACCATGTCCCAGGCCATGAACGACCCGATCATTTTCAACATCGTGGATGCCCTGGTCAAGGAATGTGTCAAGGTGGCCCGGGCCAACGAGATCCTGCTGGGTTGGGAGTACTACCCCAACGCCATCGAGTATATGCGAAATGCAGGCAACCACAAACCCTCCATGCTCATGGACATCGAAAACGGCCGACGTACGGAAATCGACTACATCAACGGCAAGTTTGTGGAATACGGCCGGCGGGCCGGCATCGAAACCCCCTATAACATCACCCTGCAGAGCCTGGTGAAAGGACTCGAATCCAGGCTTTAATAGGAAATGAATTGGGGAATTCAAGGATTGGGGAATTGGGAATATTGAAATCTGAAATAGATCAAAACGCAACAGATTCCCGACACCCTGCCTGCTTCGCCGGCGCGGACGTTGGCGCTTCCCGAACCAAGGTGGCGGTGATCGACGCCGATGGCTTTATGGTCGGCTATTGTGTGGAAAAATCGGGAACGGATTTCACGGCCACCGCCGACCGATGCCTCGAAGAAGCGCTGGTCATGGCCGATATAACAAAAGAGAGGATTACCCGCACCATTTCCACCGGATACGGCAGGAAGAATGTCTCCTACGCCCAGGACCATCGCACTGAAATCAGCTGCCACGGTAAAGGGTGCTTCCACTATTTTCCCTTTGCCATCACAATCATCGATATCGGCGGCCAGGATAACAAGATCATCAAACTGGATGACACAGGCAAGCGAACGTCCTTTAAAATGAACCGCAAGTGCGCCGCCGGCACCGGTGCATTTCTCGAAGAGATGTCCCCCCGCCTGGACATCCCCTTGTCGGAAATGAACGGCCTTGCCGTGGAATCCACGGACATGGTGAAGCTGGGCAGTTTCTGCACGGTTTTCTCCGCCACCGAGGTGCTCGAAAACATCCGCCGGGGCAAGCGGGTGGAAGACATCGTCAAAGGATTGTTCTTCTCTGTGATTTCACGGATCACGGAGATGGACGCATTCACGGAAAAAGTGGTGATGACCGGCGGCGTTGTGGCCCACAACCCCTATCTGGTGGAGATGACCCAGGAACTGATCCATCGCCCCATCCTTGTGCCGGACCTGCCCCAGTTCACCGGCGCGTTAGGGGCGGCTTTGTATGCAAGAGAAACATATGAGAATTGAGAATTATGGAATTTGGGTATTAAGGAATTGAGGAATTTTTAAATCGATTGTTCATCCACCAATTCCTGAATCCCCCAATCCCCTAATTCCTCAATCATTTCATCGGAGGTAACCCATGCCTGAAGAGAAAAAGATCAAACTGAAGCGACTGGAATCGTCCAAGGTCTTGGGCAAATTCATGGCCGACTACTACTACGAGCTGGACAACGCCGCCAAAACCGGTGAGAAGAAGATTGCCTGGTGCACCAGCGTTGGGCCGGCAGAGATCCTCAGGGCCATGGGGTTTCTCGTCTACTTCCCCGAAACCCACTCGGCCATGCTGGGCTCTTCGCGCATGGCCACGGAGCTGATCCCAAAGGCCAATGCCGTAGGCTATTCGCCGGACATCTGCTCCTACCTCACCGCCGACATCGGCGCCTACCTGGAGAAGGTCTCCCCCCTGGCCAAAGTGTTCGAAGGCATCGAAGGCCCGCCCAAGCCCGACGTACTGGTGTTCAACACCAACCAGTGCCGGGACGTGCAGGACTGGTTCAACTTTTACGGCGAAGCATACGACGTGCCGGTGGTGGGGGTGCACTCCTATGTTGGCGTCCAGGCGGTGGAACAGTCTCATATACAGTCTATTGCCCGCCAGATGGAAGACTTGATTCCACCCCTGGAGCGCATCGTTGGGAATAAATTTGACATGGGCCGGTTGAAGGAGACCGTCGCCCTGTCCCGGGAGTGCTCGGACCTGTGGAAACAGGTGTTGGATACCGCTGCCGCTGCCCCCTCCCCCATCACCTTTTTTGACGGCACCACCCTCATGGGCGCCGCCGTGGTGGGCCGGGGAACCCAGCGGACCAATGACTGCTACCGGACGCTGCTGGCGGAATTGGAGCAGCGCATCGCCGACAACGAAGGTGCCGTACCCGACGAGCAATACAGGATATACTGGGACGGCATGCCCGTATGGGGACGGCTCTCCGCCCACGCCAAGCTGTTCGCCTCCCTGAAAACCAACGTGCTGGCTTCTACCTACTGCAACTCATGGATCTTTTCCGCCCTGGACCCGGATGATCCGTTCAACTCCATGGCCCGGGCCTACACGGAGCTGTTTATCGTGCGGGCCGACGCGCCCAAGGAGGCATATATCCGGGAGATGCTGGAATTCTTCAACGTGGACGGTATCATCTACCATGACGCCAAGACTTGCCCCGCCAACTCCAACTGCCGATACGGCATGCCCCAGCGCATCGAGAAGCAGACCGGTATCCCCAGCCTGACCATCAACGGCGACCTTAACGACCTGCGGCTGATCTCCGACGAGCAGACCAACACCAACGTGGAGGCCTTCATCGAGCAGCTGGCGGAAAACAAGTAAAAATGGGAATTGAGGGATTAGGGGATTGGGGAATTAAGGGATAAGGAGAATATGCGCAATCCCAAAATAGCGGTTCCCGAGCCAGGGAACAGGTTTTTCAAAAATTAAAAAGATAGAATTCATTGAATCCCTGAATTCCTTAATCCCTAAATCGACACCTTGTTCAACCCTAAAGGCGTGGCAGTCATCGGTGCCTCCGGAAAAGAACTCCACATCGGCAACCGGGTCATCAAGAACCTGCTGGATTTCGGCTACACGGGCGGCATCTACCCCATCAACCCCAAGGCCGACGAGATCCGCGGGGTCAAGGCCTATAAGTCCATTCTCGACGTTCCCGGTCCGGTGGATGTGGCCCACATGGTGATACCGGCCAAATTTGTGCCCATGGCCGTGGAAGACTGCGGCAAAAAAGGCGTCAAATACATCATCATCAACTCCGGCGGATTTTCTGAAACCGGACCCGCCGGTGAAGAAATCGAAAAGGCATTCCTGGAAAAAGCCAACGCTTACGGCATCCGCATCTTCGGCCCCAACTGCCAGGGGATCATCAATTCCGACCCGGCGGTGCGCGCCTACTGCAACTTCACCTTCACCTTCCCCGAGGCGGGGCACATCTCCATCGTGGCCCTGTCCGGCGGTGTGGCCGAGGTGATCCACCAGGGATTCTCCGCCATGGACGTGGGCACCCGCATCTACGCATCCAACGGCAACGCCTGCGACATCTCCATTCCAGAGATCATCCGCTACCTGGCCGACGACGACGGCACCCGGGTCATCGTTACCTACGTGGAGGGGCTCAAGAATCCCATTGGGTTTTTACAGGCCGCCAAAGAAGCCACCGCCAAAAAACCGGTGCTGGCCATGAAGGCCGGACGAACCATGGAAGGGGCCAAGGCGGCCGCCTCTCACACCGGTGGTCTGGCCAGGGAGGACATGGCAACGGACTTGATCTTCAAGAAAGCGGGCGTCGTCGATTTCAGGGATGAAGGCCACCTGATCAACGCGGCGGTAGCCTTCGGTTCTCAGCCCGTTCCCCAGGGCAATCGGGTGGGCATCATCACCAACACCGGCGGGCCGGCGGTGATCGCCACCGACATCCTCGTGGATGCCGGCCTGACCCTGCCCCCGCTGTCCGAAAAGACAAAAGCTCTGCTCACTAAAAAACTCTACCCCGAGGCATCGGTGAACAATCCGGTGGATGTGCTGGCCACGGGCACGGCCGAGCACTACCTGGCCTGCCTGGAGGCAATGATGGAAGACGACAGCTTCGACTGCGTCCTCGTCAACTTCGTCACTCCATTTTTCGTGGACACGGAAAGCATTGCCATGGCCATCGCCCAGGTCAACCAGCAGCAGATCAAGCCAATGGTCTGCAACCTCATGACCGACCGGCGCCAATGGGCCGAAACCGAAGCCATCCTCAAAGCGGGTGGCGTGCCCTGCTTTGCCCTGCCCAGTGATGCGGCCCGTGCCTTGGGGGCCCTGGTACGCTACCGAAACATCCTGGACCGGGAAGCCGGCCGGGTGCGCACATTTGGCGACTTGGACACCGAGGGAGCCGACGCCATTTTCGCCAAGGCCAAGGGTCAGCAGATGCTGGCTGCCGATCATGTGTACGAAATCCTCGAGGCCTACGGCATCGATGTCCCCGAATGGCAAATGGCCGACAATATCGAAGGCGCCGTGGCAGCCGCCGAAGCCATCGGTTATCCGGTAGTGGTCAAGGCCGATGCTGCATCCGTGGTCCACAAGAGTGACATGGGCGGCGTGGCCGTTGATCTCGCCCATGCCGATGCAGTAAAAAAAGCGGCCACCCACATGAAAGCACACATCGATGCCACGGATTTGCGTTTTTTTGTTCAGCAGTATGTTCCAGGCGGTAGAGAAGTGATCCTTGGGGCGAAATCCGAGCCCGGTGTGGGCCACCTGATCATGTTCGGTTTAGGCGGCATCTTCGTCGAAGTGCTCAAGGACGTGGTGTTCAATCTCACCCCGGTCACCGACGCTGAAGCCCGAGAGATGGTGGACGGCATCAAGGCATCGGCCCTCCTTTCCGGTGTGCGCGGCGAGAAGCCGGTTGACAAAACCGCTCTGGTGGACCTGATCCAGCGGCTGTCCAAACTCGTGACCGACTTCCCCCAGATCAAAGAACTGGACCTGAACCCGGTCATGGCCTTCGAAAACGGGACGGTGGCGGTGGATGCGCGGATTGCAATCTGAAAACGAATGAGCCGAAGGCGAATCATTTTTCTGAAGTCTGTCTTCCGACTTCTGAATTCCGTAGAATACCAAAAAACGAACATTGGTTTTTTGACTGGCCCCAGAAGTTCCGTTTTTTTGAAATAGGACAAATTGGAGGACCCCATGGCCCACTGGATGAACCTGGGACAGCAGCTCAAGATGAACGCCAAGAAATTCCCCCAGACCGTGGCCCTGTGCGATGCACGGCGGCGATTCACCTACCCTGCGGTAAATCGCCGTGTGAATCGCCTTGCTCACTGCCTCATGGACATGGGCCTGTCCAAAGGGGACAAGCTGGCCGTACTCATGGAAAACAGCATCGAGATTGTTGAGCTATTCTTTGCCACTGCCAAGACCGGCATCGTCATCGTGCCCGTAAATTTCCGTTTGGTGGGCCATGAAGTGGCCTACATCGTTGACAACGCCGATGCAAAAGCCATGGCCGTGCACCACGAGTTCACCCCCTGCGTAGATGCCATCAAGGATCAGCTGAAACAAATCCCGCCGGAAAATTACATCGTCGTGGACCAGGCCAAAGAGGGCTATCGGGAATACGAATCCTTGATGGACGGTGCACCGGACGACGAACCGGATGTGCAGGTCGCTCCCAAAGACACCTGGATTCTCATCTACACTTCCGGAACCACGGGGAAGCCCAAGGGGGTGGTGCGCTCCCACGAATCCCACATTGCCTTCTACCTGATCAATGCTGTGGACTTCGGGTTCAACGAGCACGACGTATGCATGAACGTCATGCCCCTGTGCCACATCAACTCCACCTTTTTCACCTTCACCTTCACCTATATCGGCGCCACGGTTTACATTCACCCGGCCCGATCTTTCCGGCCCGAGGAGATTCTGGAAATCGTGGAACGGGAGAAGATCACCTTCATCTCCTTGATCCCCACCCACTACAACCTGATTCTCAATGTCTCCGACGAAGGCAGAAAACGGGATACCCGTTCCATCAGAAAGCTGCTCTGCAGCAGCGCACCAGTAAGAAAAACCATGAAGACCACCATCATGGAGTTCTTCCCCGGGGTTCAGTTGTATGAGGGATACGGTTCCACCGAAGCGGGCATCGTTACCGTCCTTCGACCTGAAGACCAGATGCGCAAGCTGGGCTCCATCGGGTTCGAAAGCCTGGGCACGGACCGGGTGAAGATTTTGGACACTAAGGGCAATGAGGTGCCGCCGTGCGAAGTGGGAGAGCTCTATTCCAAGGGACCCATGCTCTTTGACGAGTACTACAAGCTGCCGGAAAAAACCGCTACCGCCTTCAAGGAGGGCTGGTTTTCCGCCGGCGACATGGCTCGCATGGACGAGGACGGTTTCTACCAGATCGTGGATCGCAAGGATAACATGATCATCACCGGCGGCGAGCATGTCTACCCCAGTGAGGTGGAGGAGGTGATCGGCAGCCACCCGGATGTGTTCGACACGGCAGCCATCAGCCTGCCCGACGATAAGTGGGGAGAAAGGGTCGCGGCGGTGGTGATCCCCATGGATGGTACCGATCTGGACGAAGCGACTATTTTCGACTGGTGCCGCGAGCGTATGGCCGGCTACAAGCGGCCCAAGCAGGTGATCTTCATCAAGCAGGACCAGATGCCCCGCACCGCCACTGGAAAGATCCTTCACCGGATACTGCGGGAACAGTACGCTGAGGGCAAACCGGTATTCCCTGAAACCGACAGCTGCCCGGCGCCGAAAAAATAACGTTGGATTACGCGCTGCATGCCGACGGCGGACGACTACCGAATAATCAGTGTGCTGCAGTCAAAACCACTTTATTATGTGGATTTTCTTGCTGTTGAAATGTGGATGCCGGATCACGTCCGAAATGACAGAATTGAATCTATCAATCTATAAAAGGAGGTTTTTAACATGCTGACTAAAGCGTTCATCCCTTACCAGGGATACTACTCTACCCCCTTCTGCCGCTGGCAGGGGGCCATGGCCAACGAAAATTCCATCGTGCTGGGTGCAACGACCGCTGCGCGCTGGATTACTGAAAAGGGCTGGGAGCCGGGCATTTTCGATTACCTGGTTTTCGGCAACACCATCAGCCAGCTGCACCAGTTCTACAGTGCCCCCTGGGCGGCGGCCCTGATGGGCTGCGGCGGCATTACCGGGATCACCGTAAGCCAGGCCTGCACCACCGGCACCACCTGCATCTTCCAGGCGGCCACGGGCGTCGAGACCGGAATGTACGAAAACGCCTTCGTGCTCACCACGGATCGCACCTCCAACGGCCCCCACACCATCTGGCCCAACCCCAGCGGTCCCGGCGGCGAGGTGATCAGCGAGAACTGGCTCATGGACAACTTCAATGCCGATCCCAATGTGGGTCTGCGCATGGTGGAAACGGCGGAGAACGTGGCCAAGGAGGAGGACATCACCAAGGAAGATTGCGACCGTCTGGCCCTTCGCCGCTACGAGCAGTACCAGATGGCTCTGGCCGATGACCGTGCGTTTCAGAAGCGCTATATGTTTGCGGCCGAAATTAAAATCTCCCGGAAAAAAAGCATCCTCGTGGAAGAAGACGAGGGCATCATGCCCACCACCGCCGAGGGGCTGGCCAAGCTCAAACCCCTGGTGCCCGGCGGTGTACTGAGCTTCGGCGCCCAGACCCACCCGGCCGACGGTAACGCCTCCATGGTGGTCACCACGAAAGAGAAGGCCGCCCAGTTGAGCGCCGACGCCTCCATTCCCATCCAGGTAATCGCCTACGGCCATGCCCGCGAGAAAAAGGGCTACATGGCCGCCACACCGGTGCCGGCCGCCCGCATGGCCCTGAACAAGGCCGGCCTTTCCATCGGTGACATGAAGGTGATCAAGACCCACAATCCCTTTGTGGTCAACGACATCAACTTCGCCAAGAAGATGGAGATCGACGCCATGGAAGGTGGCGGGTACCTGCTGTGGACGGGCTGTGCCGCCGGCGACTGCGGTGCATCGCTGATTCTAAAAATCGGTTAAACGTCTCCCTACTCCCATAGGACACTACAAAAAGCGGATCGGAACGTGACACGCCCGGTCCGCTTTTTTCATAGTCTCAGACGAAGCGAATACGATTCATCTGCCTATTCTTTAATCACTTTTCGGGTCAACAGATAAGTACCGCGGTACCGCGGTCTTGTTTTTGGGGGAACTCGTTCGGTCTTTCACTGCTGGACTATGGCGACGGCTGCCCATAAGCGCTTTGTCGTCGCCGATGATTACGGAGGGCAATAAAAGAAGCGGCCCCCACAATCATAAAAAGAAGACCCATTGCCATAATAAGCATTGCGCCGCCGGTTATTCCTGCTTTCAACACAGCATTATGGGGATCGGCAGGATCATAATAGACCGTGACCGGTTTCCCCTTGGGATACTGTTCCAGGTATTTCAGGGCCTTACTTCTTTTCTGGCTGCCGTACTCACTTTTTCCAAAACCAATCGTATCGCAGTAGTAAGTTTTACCGTTGATCGTGTATTCATAGCCGATTCGCGCAACATAGCGGATAGAAGACCCCGTGGTACCGGGACGACTTTTGTGCTGTCGGTCGACATATGAATTGCTGATTTGCCCCTGAACCGTCGGCCAATTTCGGCTTTCGTACCCATTGATCAGCGCATTGACGCCGAAATAGAGGACGACGATACCGGCTACGGGGAAAAGAAAGGTAAATATAACTAATGTCCGGTCCGATTTTTTCTTTCCATCGGAGACCCCTGACGGCGTAATTGCCGCTGCACTGCCAGTCTGATATGCCGGTTTTGAAGCCGGCGCCTGAGGCGTGAAAGATGGGAAAGACGTGGACTTTACGGCCCTTCGCTTCCTGTAAAAAAAACGAATGCCTCGAAACAGGGCAAAAATGATAATGGCCACCAGCAAAAAGGAAATGATGGGCGGCCCGGAGGAATTTCCCGGCTCTAAAACAGAAACGTGCGGTGTTTTGGGATCGTAGTAAACCTTGACCCGCAGGCCCTTGCCGTATCGCCTGGCCAGGCTGTCCGCTTTGCTTTTCTTCAGAAACGTCTGACCGGCGAAAGAAACACGTTCTCCGGTGTATTCGTAGCCCTCCACCGTGTACAGATAGGCGATGGCGGCGGTATGCTTCGGGTCCACATCGTCGGATTTACCACGGTCCGTTTTCACCTCGGATGAGAGAATCACCCCTTCCGTGGATGGCCATTTCAGGCTCTCCTTGCCGCCCTTGTATCGACTCCAACCATCAAGCGCCGCCATGATGGCAATAAGTGCAAAAAAAAAGACAACAATCCCCAAACACCCGATACCAGCCTTCTTGATTCCGGATTTTTTAACCTGCGGGTTGTCCATCATTGGTCCCCTTCATCGAATGTTTAACCATCGACCACGCCGAAACCAATGAGAACGAGAACAATGCCCAGCAGTCCCAGACCCAACCCCACGAGAGACAGAATCATGAAGTTGCTTTGAAAAGCCTTGGCGGTCAGGTCATGGGCGTGCATGGATAGAAACAGGGGGCCGGACTTGCCGGCTTTGGCGATCTTCATGGTGGTACCGCTTCCACCCGCTGAAGCGGTGCCGAACACAAAAACGTGATCTCCCGGCTGGACTCCTCCACCTCCAGCTTTCGGAAGAAAGGCTTTTCCTTACCCTCAGGATAATTTTCTCGGTCGATCTCCTTGAGTTTTTTTATTCGGTCCCCCAAAGAGGTGCGAGAACCGCTTTGGGATTTTAGAATACGGTGATGGGGATATGAAATCACCGATCCACCGTCCGGCGCAATCTCGATCTCTCCGGTTTCGTCTTTGAGGGTAAAACTGCAGTTTCGGTCTCCTGATGCCAGCGGCTGCTCATAATATCCTGATTCTTTTTTGCGCCTGCGGCGTTCAGAGGCGCCGTAACGATACCAGGCCGCGGGTGTTGCCGTATATGGGGTTTTAAGGGGTGCGTCGCAAACCACTTCACCTGCGGTGAGACACAAACCGGTTTTAATGTCCCTGACACGGCTCATTTTCAATTTGGCGGCCAGCTTTTTATTGGCCATCTCCTGTTTGGCCATGCGAAACAGAAATGCGGCCGCTCCACCGCTGCCCAATCCAAATAAAAGTGCGGGTGTGTTCATCTCAATCTCCTTCAGGTATCTAAATCCCCTTTGGCATGAAATGGCAAATCCTTTTTCACTGATCCTACCCTATCCATGAAAGGCAAATGACTGCCGACTGTCAGCAGTCCCACTTTTCGAGAAATTCCATCAATTTTTCCATTTCGACTTTGTAGGCTTCCCTTTCATACTGGGCCATCTCCTCAACCGACTGCGGAAAACAATTTTCTACATATTGCCGGCAATGGGTCATTTCATGGGCCAGGGCAGCTTCGAAAAAGGCCTCCCCGGCCTCCTGGCAGTCAAAATAATCGGCGGCATAAGAGGCCCGGGCTGCATCAAAATAGCCGGTCTTCAACACATCGACTTCATCGAACGATTGGGCACTGCTCACTCCGCCAAAATCAACGATTTTGACATTTCTGCCGCCATGAATGTTCATGGATATGCCCAGATCACGGATATCGCAGGGATCCGTTTTCGACACAGAACAACCGGCCTCCATTAATGTTTTGGTACCGCCGTTCTCCCTGTAGATGGAACGGTAGGCATCACTGATTTGATCATCCGTCAGTGTATCGATCATGCTGCCCACGGCGTCAAAATTATTCCAGTCGGACGGCTGTGTATCCTTCATGATATCTGAAAAAATATTTTCGATCGCATTCTGATAATGCCCTCTCCTCTCTTCAGCCGGATAATTCTCATCCGCATATCTGCGAATATTTGGGTTTTCATAGAGCTTGCGGATTACTTTGATTTGCAGTATTTTTTGCTTGGCGAGCCTGCACGGCTTCTTTTTTTTCTCTTCATCAGATTCGAATTCAGTCGCATCGCCATGTGTGGGTTCGATCATCCAACTCACCGTATAGGTCACATTTTTGTTGCCGCCTTCAGGAGGCTTCAAGGGTGATTTCTTCAGTAGTGGCGCTATATCGGAGACATGTATCCCCAATGACGGAGGGCACAACCCCTGATCATCCGCCGACCAGGTCCTGGTCCCACTCATGGCACCTGATTCGGGGAATTTCATCTGAACCCCCACCGTAAATCCACTCATGGTTTTTTTAATCGGCAGGTAGGTACAATCCTTCGGTTTACTTTGATCCCTTTTCCGGCCCGGTATGGTTTTCTTCCGGCCTGGTCCGCCCACGTAAAAGTCGTAGTAATCCGGAATGGTCATCGAACCCTGCATGGCGGCCAGGAATTGCTGTTTATCCGCAGAAAGGTTTTTCAAATAGGGTGCCGCCATGGCACTGAAGCGTTGGATTTTAAGCCCCGCGCTGTCATCAATCTGAGAAACGCCTCCACCTTGGTACTCGTAAACTAGAGAGTCCTGACAATGCTCCTTCGGGATCGGCGCCAGATTCGTCTTTCTTTCATCATAATTGTAGGAAACAGTCATAACCTCGGGCTCGTAAGTTAACTCAATCCGTTTCATGGTCCCATTGATCTGAAGGGTGATAGAACCCTTATATTGATAATACTCCGGTACGGTGACATCCCAACGAACCATGACCCGAAGGTTAACGGAAAGCATTTTCGGCATCTCTGCTTCGGAATCGAAGGAACTGGAACTTGATGGGTCTTCCGGGTCGGAGCTGGGATCTTCCGGGTCGGAGCTGGGATCTTCCGGGTCGGGGCTGGGATCTTCCGGGTCGGGGCTGGGATCCTTTTCGGCGTATCGTCCCTGCCCCTGAGATGGCGGAACTACAATCCGCTGGACAAGGGAACCTTTTGCTGGCGGAGCCCCTTCAATGGTCATGCCACTGTTTTGGGGGATGGTCTCGCTCTGTGGTGCGGAAGAGGCCCCCTTGGGAGCGGCGGCGCCCGTAGAGGGTAGCGGCCCTGTAGCAGTCGGTGCCTTTGTCGTTCGAATCAGGACGATGATCACCCGGGTGCGTCCGTTTTTTGATTCAGCTTTCAGTAAGAACTTGTCGCCCTGCTTGTCGAGCATAAGCACACTTTGATTCCCGACGAACATGGCCCTTCCCGACGGCCACCCCTTTTGCTCCATGGCCTGACTGTAGAAACGGGCCACCTCCTCCAGAGAGGCCCCCACCTCCAGTTCAATACGCCCGGAGCCTTGGAAGAGGCTTTCCTTTACGATACTGGCGCCGTCCATGAGAGGAATCTCTCCACCCATCATGGTTTTCCCGTTTGATGCTGAAGCTAAAAAAAGAGAGCCAGTGCCAAAAAAAAAGATTACACCCATCACCAGACGCCAAAAAATACCTAAAGGTCGCATCATTTTATTCTCCAAAGGAGGCTGTACGAACCATTGTCTCTCCGTCTTTGATTTCCACGTTCTCAAACATCACAACTTGCTTGTTATCCTTGATGCTGATGACCTTGACTGTGTATACGCCTTTAGCCAGCATTTCCGTACGTTGCCCGTTTTGAGTCCAATTTTTACGAACCAGTTTACCGGTGCTGTCGTAGATCTGAAACGGCGTGCTGAAGGGTTGACCGTTAAGAGTGGCGGCAATGGTCAACTTGCCAAAGCCAAAAGATGCTTCCACGGACTGTGATTGTCCTGTTTCCACGATCACGTTCTCAAAACTTTTCGTCGAACCATCCACATTGGTTGTTACCTTGATCGTATAGATCCCGGCAGGCAAACGAACCAGGCGTTGCCCTTGTGTCCAGTTCTTATACATTTCCTTTCCGGCAGAATCATAAATTTTAAAGGGCATTCCATGGGGTTTGCCGTTCAGGGTGGAGGCAATGGTCACCTCACCGCTAAAAAACTCGGCCGTCTTTTCCACAGTGCTGCCCGGTAAAATTTCTATATCGTCAATAATAACAGTTGGTTTTCCTGCTATACTGTCCGTTCCCACTTCAATCCGGTATACGCCCGGTAAGAGTTGACGCTTGAGTTGGCCTGTTTTGGGGCGGGCATTTTCGTTGTGAAAATGTTTATTTTCTCCCTGACGATAATAGAAAATACGGCCGGCGAATGGCGTTCCATTGCGTAGTGTGGTGATCACAAGCGTTCCGTCTGAAAAATCTGCACTGCGCTCCACCGTTTCACCGGCCACGATAACGATATCCGTCAGTTTGACTGTCGGTGTTTTACCGCCACTGACACCCACGTCTTTCAGCTCTGCCAGATAATTGCCGGGCTCCAAACGAACTTCGGCGATGCCCGTTTTGCCTGATGAACTGACCGGTGCCCAGCTTTTGCCGGTTTTCAGATTTGTGAGGGTTACTGCAGTAAAAAAAGGCTTCGCGTTTTTGCTCACCGTTATACGCAGGGTTCCGTATGTCGGGGTGGATTTTTTTACCACTTCACTGGCAGCAGCAGAAAACTCACCGGCATTGTCCGCCGTAAAATATTTGCCGCCACCTTCCCGGGCCATGCACTCCAGTTCCTGCTTTTCTTCCTCGGTAACGTCAAAACCGATGACGTGCATGACGAATTTAATGCCGGCGCCTTTCAGTTCCTTAATCAGGCCACAGGGATCCGGATCACAGGTCTCCTTACCATCGGACACCAGGATGATGGTGGTCTCGTCCTCCATGTGTTTGATGCGCTCGGCGGTGAGGTGCACCGACCGGCTGATGGGGGTCTTACCCTTGGGGCTCAGGGCCTGGATCCGCCCCACCATCTTCTTTTTATCCAGCGGTCCCAGGGCAATCAACTCCTCCACATCGTCGCAGTCCCCCTTGCGGCGGTGGCCGTATGCCACCAGGCCGACAACGGCATTATCCGGCAGATCCCGAATCAGATCGGTGAGCACCTCTTTGGCGATGGTGATTTTAGCCGTACCTTCCACCTGTCCCCACATGGAGCCCGAGGAATCGAGGATGAATATGAGGTTACCGGCGGCAGCGCTCTCTTCAGTCGTTGAAGCAGCCATAGCTGATGATGCTGTACAAAGGACGAGAATAAGTAAATAAATAGATGTAAGTTTAGGGATGTTTTTCATTTCTGATCCTTTCTTCCCAGATTGCAAGCTGAAATAGCTGAAAGTGGCTTGGTTGGATCATTTCGGTGTGGCCGCCATGTCTTTACACATGAACTCCCATCCGACGATAGGGTTCATCAAAATGGTCTTTACCGGATCCGGCTCTTCAACATATTGTTTCACCTTGGGAGTAAAGCGGGACAGCAACTTTATAATAAAGAAAGTGAGAACTGTCCAGAAAAACGTCACAGGGATCACGACTTATTTGACGCAAACCACGAGCCCTCATCGGCAATGATCATTGGGCGGGAAATGACGGTGGGGTGAAGTGTCCGAGGCACTGATGGCGCAGGCCCGATAAAATCGGCCTGCGCATCCTGAACCCTTTATTTTTCTGCACTGTGGACGTCCTTAAAAGCGTACCACGCGTCATGATCGATGATGCCGTTGCCATCCTGATCAACGGTTCCTATCCCTACCCAATCTGCAATTGCGTTCAATCCATAAATGGGCTACAAATAATGTTCCAACCCATGCTACAAAGGAAACTGGAAAGCTGAAAGGCGCCAGGTGCCGGATATGAGAAAGCGCTACCTGCTTTGCCCCCAGTGCGGAGCCCACCGGTTTTTCTTAAAATATGAAAACGGTGAGAATGTCTATTTTCATGTGGATTGGGACAAGGT
>JABZFO010000104.1 GCA_014237405.1 Desulfosarcina sp.
GTTGCTGCGTCAGGGTTTCCCCCATTGCGCAAAATTCCTCACTGCTGCCTCCCGTAGGAGTCTGGACCGTGTGTCAGTTCCAGTGTGGCTGATCATCCTCTCAGACCAGCTAACCATCGCTGCCTTGGTAGGCCGTTACCCCACCAACAAACTAATGGTACGCGGGCTCATCTTCAAACAGTAGCTTACATGTAGAGGCCACCCTTGATCCAAAAACCCGAAGATTAATGGATATTATTCGGTATTAGCGTCGCTTTCGCAACGTTATCCCCAATTCGAAGGTAGATTACCCACGCGTTACTCACCCGTGCGCCACTTTACTTACCCTAGCAAGCTAGGGTGTTCTCGTACGACTTGCATGTGTTAAGCACGCCGCCAGCGTTCATTCTGAGCCAGGATCAAACTCTCCAATTAAACTGTACAATGTTACTTGCGTAACAAATTGACTTAAAGAGACCCAACTCTTAAAACCTGTCACTATTTAGTTTTCAAAGATCAAAAATTAATTTGAATTGATCGATCGCATGTTTTAAACAGTCTGGAAAGGCCCATCAGCACCTCCGTCAGGATCGCTACCCGAGTCTTTTCAAACGGCTTATTTTAAAAGAGCACAATGGATGGTTCGCTTTTTACTCATGAAAAACGAAGCGCTTTTTACACGGCCCCGGTGACGTTGTCAACGCTTATTTTAATGTTTAATTCGGACCTTGAAAAAATGCTTTTTCCCCGCCCGCAGCAATATTTCCATGTCGTTGATATCGTTGATGGTTACCATTTCATCAAACCGTTCCAAACGTCGGCCATTCACGTACCCGCCGCCCTGTTGGATCAACCGTCTGGCCGCTCCGGAAGAGCCAGCCAAGCCAACGCGGTGGAACAGTTTGAAGCAGGGAACACCATCCTTAAAATCATCCAATTGCATCTCAGTTTGGGGAACCGTTTCATCATCTGACGTGACAGGGTCCCTCGGGATCGTACTGGATGGCAACAATATATCGGAAAATCGCCTTGAACCAAACATGGATGAGGCGGATTGGTACGCCTTCAGCGCCTCCTGATCACCATGGGCCAACCGGGTCGCCTCAAAAGCAAGGATCGATTTGGCCGCATTGAGATCCACCCCCTCAAGGGCGGCAACAGACCGGATCTCTGCCATGGGTAAAAAAGTGAATAGGGCGAGAAACCGGGCGACATCACGATCATCGGTATTGACCCAAAACTGATAGTAGTCGTAGGGGGGCGTACGATTCGGATCTAACCAGACGGCCCCCGCTGCGGTCTTTCCCATCTTGGCGCCACTGGAGGTGGTGATCAGGGGGAATGTGATCCCAAAGGCACTTTTGCCTTCAATGCGTCGAATCAAGTCAATGCCGGCCACGATGTTTCCCCATTGATCGCTGCCCCCCATCTGCAGACAGCAGTCATAGCGCCTGCGCAGTTCAAGGAAATCGTAAGCTTGAAGAACCATGTAGTTAAACTCAATGAAACTCAAGCCCTCTTCGGAATCCAGACGCATTTTGTAGCTCTCTGCCTTGATCATGCGATTGACGGAAAAATGCCGGCCGATGTCTCTTAAGAAAGGGATATATTCCAGCGTGGTCAACCAGTCCGCATTGTTGACCAGAACAGCCTTATTGTCTGAAAAACCGATAAACCGGGACAGTTGATTTCTTAGCCCCACCACATTGGCCGCCACATCTTTTTTAGTGAGGAGCTTCCGCATCTCGGTCTTTCCGCTGGGATCCCCCACGAGACCGGTCCCGCCACCAACCAGGGCAATGGGCCGGTGACCGTTTCGCTGCATATGAGCCAAAGACATGATGGGAACCAGACTGCCCACATGAAGACTGGAGGCCGTCGGATCAAAGCCGATGTAACAGGTCACATTTTCCGATTCAAGGTATTCGCGTAACGCATCATCATGCGTTGTCTGTTCTATAAAACCGCGCGCTTTGAGTATGTCCAGAACGTTTTCCATTGTACATCACCTATCGTTTACTACAATTAGGGACCACAGCGACAAACGCAGTTTTATTTATTGGCGTATTCAACCGATCGTGTCTCCCGGATGACCGTCACCTTGATCTGACCGGGAAAAGTCAGCGAGTCTTCAATTTTTTTGGCAATATCACGACTCAGCAACACCGATTCTTCATCCGACACTTTATCACTTTTCACAATCACACGAATTTCTCGACCCGCCTGGATAGCATAGGTGTTTGCCACCCCCTTGAATCCATTGGCAATGGCTTCAAGATCCTCGATACGCTTGATATAGTTTTCAAGCAGCTCCTTTCTGGCCCCAGGCCGCGCACCGGAAAGCCCGTCTGCCGCCTGCACCAGCAGGGCGTAAACAGTCGATGGGGGGATATCTTCGTGGTGGGCACCAATGGCATGTACGACACCGGGTGATTCACCAAATTTTTTAGCCAGCTTCGATCCGATCACCGCGTGGGGGCCCTCAACTTCATGATCGATGGCCTTACCGATATCGTGAAGCAGACCCATACGCCGGGCGACCTTCTCCTTCAACCCCAGCTCCGCGGCCATAATGCCACACAGCACCCCCACCTCTACCGAATGCTGCAGCACATTCTGGGCGTAGCTGGTCCGGTATTTCAACCGCCCCAGATATTTAATCAGCTCGGGGTGTATGCCGTGGACACCTAAATCAAAAGCAGCCTGCTCACCGGCCTCCTTGATGGCCGTATCCACCTCCTGACCGACCTTTTTCACCACATCCTCGATGCGGGCAGGATGGATTCGGCCGTCTGAAATCAGCTTGATCAGGGACAACCGAGCGACCTCCCGCCGGACTGGATTGAAGCCGGAAAGAATGACCGCCTCCGGGGTATCGTCAATGATCAGATCAATGCCCGTGGCGGCTTCGATGGCTCGAATGTTCCGGCCTTCACGGCCGATGATCCGCCCTTTCATTTCATCACCTGGCAGTTGGACCACCGACACAGTCCGTTCGGCAACAAAGTCGCCAGCATAGCGCTGGATGGCGGTGGCTATTATTTTCTTAGCCTTTTTTTCCGCCTCCTCTTTGGCCTCGTTCTCGATCCTTTTGATCAGCTTGGCGCCTTCGTAGCGGGCCTCATTCTCCATGGCACGGATAAGAAGCTCTTTGGCCTGATCAGCGGTCAGCGTGGAGATCCTTTCCAATTGCGATTTTTGTTCTGCCAACAGCGTATTGTATTTTTCTTCGTTGTGGGCAAGGGTTTTGTCTCGATCAGAAAGGATCTGTTCTTTGCCGGCTATTTCCTTTTCACGCTGGTCGAAAATTTCTGCCTTGCGTTCAATATTCTCCTCTTTTTGAATCAAGCGACGTGCTTGCTCTTTTAATTCCGAACGGGTTTCCTTTGCATCGGATTCGAAATCGCTTTTCATTTTAAACAGGAGATCTTTGGCTTCAATGCCCGCCTCCTTGGTCAACCCAGCGGCTTCGGCTTTCGCCGCTTGTACAATTTTTTCTGCTTCGTTTTCAGCATCTTTCAGTTTTTTTGATTCTAACGCGCCTTTCAGCAGGAGGGCTGCAACACAGCCGATAACAGCCGATACCGCAGCAATAATGATGATATATATGTCCATGCGATTCTCCGAGAGCTAAACATTAAATATATGTAAAGGCGCATCACCTGACAACCAGATGATACCCGTGTTACCAATTAAGGATAAAGTCGAAGCATGCAGGTGAGCCGAGCCTATGCGGACGAGAGGAAGGGATGGTGAAAAGCGGTAGTGGAACCCCCGCCATTGTGCCGTGTTGGCAGGTCTTTGATCCAAGGGATCAAGTGGGCACCTTGTAGTTTCTTTAGGCTTTTCTGTACATGCAGAACTTGCTCACCAAAACTAGTGAAGGCTCCCGATAAGTGAGTGTTGGGTCAAAGTTCACCTTCCAATCACGAACACGGCAGGGGTTAATTCGATACACCTTTTTCAATAACGATCATGGAAACAGATCTTAACGTCGGTCTTTGCTTTGGCATTAACGAAGGGTCACTCCTATGACAAATCTTGTTTCACAACGTTAAGATATCGCTTTTTCCAGTTCACTGAGAACCACTGCAGATTTTTTGGTCACACGGTTTAGAAATTGGTGATAACGTTCTTCGAGTTTAAAATGTTCGCTGGCAATATTCAGTCCGGTTAGAATCAAAATCGTCTCTTTATCAAGATTAACCGGCTTGCCGTCAAACTGTGATTGAACCTTCTTGACGGCATCCTCAAAATGTGCGGCCACCTTTTTTGCGTCGGACACACCGGATTCTGTCTGAAAGGTAAATTTACGACCAAATATTTGCAGTGTAACCGTTTGTTCCAATTAGCGTCCGTTCCTATAAAATCCCGCGGGTCGGCATTCTATTCTTCTGATATCCCTTCTAATCTGCCGATCAGACTGTCAATTTTCGTTCTGACGACTGCCGCCAGTTCCTCGTGTTTCTTTTCAGCCTCGGCTTTTTCCTGTATCAGGTTTTCAAGTTGTCCAATTCGGTTGTTCAGATCCTCGTTTTCTTTCTGAAGCTGTTTGCGGGCCTGAACAACATGTTCTACTTTTTGTTCAATGAGTTCAAATTGTTGCAGTATTGCTTCTATATCCAGCATATTACCTATTCCTTCTATTGTTAATATAACCAGCCAACGGTTTTTAAGTCAAGTGAATTCACCAAGGGCAAAACCGGCTGGCAGGGTCTGAATGGAGCGACCGGACCTGAATGGCAGTCACTTTCGTAAAAGGCGATCCGGTTATTCAACCCGACGGAAAAGGGGCAAACCGCAACCGGTTTGCCCCTTTTACCGCTTCTAAACCTGCAGCCACGCTATCATCGCGCCCCCACTGATGCGGTGGGTGGAAATCTCAAATAATGAATCAGCGTGTCCCTGCCAGTTGAATCCTGCTGATGGCGCGAAGCAGCGCTACTTTTGCACGAAGGAAATCGATATCTCTATCACCGGATTGGAGGCGCACTTCAGCGCGTTCCGCAGCGGACTTCGCCCGCTGGACATCGATATCTTTTCGTCTTTCAGCCGATTCGGCGAGAACCGTCACCCGGTCGGGCAGGGCTTCAGCGAATCCGCTGCTGACAAAAACGAAGCGTTCGCGGCCACTTTCGTCCTTGTATTTCAGGGCGCCGGTCTTCAGTGTTGTCAAAAATGGCGTATGACCGGAAAGCACGCCGAATTCACCCAGTGAACCGGGCGCCATGACGATCTGTGTACCTTCACTGACAACAGATTTTTCGGGGGTAACCACTTCGAGTCTTATGTTTTCAGCCATTTACTGCCTCTTTCTCCGTTACGCCTCGGCCATTTCCTTCGCCGCTTCAAGTACATCTTCGATTCCGCCCCTCATGTAAAAGGCCTGCTCAGGGACGCTGTCGTGGGTTCCATCGCAGATCTCTTTAAATGCGCGGACCGTGTCTTCGACCTTGACATATTTGCCGGGTTTACCGGTGAAGGTTTCAGCGACATGGAACGGCTGAGAGAGAAATCGCTGGATTTTGCGGGCCCGCTGTACGGTGAGTTTGTCTTCGTCTGCGAGCTCTTCCATACCGAGGATGGCAATGATGTCCTGCAGCTCTTTGTATTTCTGCAACATGTTCTGAACCTGGCGGGCCACCTGGTAGTGCTCCTCACCGATGACCATGGGGTCGAGGATCCGGGAGGAGGAGTCCAGCGGGTCCACCGCCGGATAGATGCCGAGCTCGGTGATTTGACGGGACAGCACCACGGTACCGTCAAGGTGGGCAAAGGTGGTTGCCGGCGCCGGGTCGGTCAGGTCGTCGGCAGGCACGTAGACGCACTGTACGGCGGTAATGGATCCTTTGTCCGTGGAGGTGATGCGCTCTTGCAGGCCACCGAGGTCAACGGCCAGTGTGGGCTGATAACCCACCGCGGAAGGCATGCGGCCGAGAAGGGCCGACACCTCGGAACCCGCCTGGGTAAACCGGAAGATGTTGTCGATGAAGATCAGCACGTCCTGGCCTTCCTTGTCGCGGAAGTATTCGGCGCAGGTCAGGGCGGAAAGGGCCACCCGGGCGCGGGCGCCGGGCGGTTCGGTCATCTGACCGTAAATCAGCGCGGCCTTGGGAAGAACGCCGGACTCTTTCATCTCGTGATAAAGGTCGTTTCCTTCACGGGTACGTTCACCCACGCCGGCAAACACGGAAATACCACCGTGCTGCATGGCGATGTTGTTGACCATCTCCATCATGATGACGGTCTTGCCGACACCGGCACCACCAAACATCCCCATTTTGCCGCCACGAGGAAAGGGAACCAGCAGGTCGATCACCTTGACGCCGGTCTCCAGCACGCGCACTTCCGTATCCTGCTCGGTAAAAGAAGGTGCCGGACGATGGATGGGCATCATCTTTTCCTGGCTGACCGGTCCCAAGCCGTCCACCGGGCGGCCCACGACGTTGAGCACGCGGCCCAGGCTCGCTTCGCCAACGGGCATCATAATGGGTGTGCCGGTGTCTTTTACCGCCATGCCGCGAACCAGACCGTCGGTAACGTCCATGGCGATGGTACGCACCACATTGTCGCCAAGGTGCTGGGCCACCTCGATCACCAGGTTGTCTTCTTCGTCACTGATGGTCGGGTTGGTGATCAAAAGCGCAGTAAGGATATTCGGCAACTGCCCCTGTTCAAACTCCACGTCCACGACAGGTCCCATAACCTGCGTGATTTTACCAATATTCTGTGCCATTTACAGCCTCCTAAAATGTGTTTTAGCCTTTGAGGGCCTCGGCGCCGCCGACAATATCCATCAGATCCGCAGTAATGGCTGCCTGCCGGGCTTTGTTGTAAGCGAGGGTCAAATTGTCGATCATATCGTTGCACGCCTTGGTGGCGTTATCCATGGCGGTCATCCGGGCAGCGTGTTCGCTGGTGGATGTTTCCAGCAGGGCCCGGTATATCTGAACATATAGGTTGCGCGGCAGAAGATCTCCGAGGAGCGCCTCCGGCGATGGTTCGCAGATGTGTTCGGCCTGGTACTCCTCAGAAAAGCCTTCATCCGATTCATCTTTCTCGATCGGCGGAATGGGCAGCAGTTTTTGAACCACCGGGAGTTGCTTGGCCATGCTCACGAATTCAGAATAGATGATGTAGACTTCGTCGTACTGACCGTCCAGAAACCCGTCCACCAGCTTTTTTCCGGCAGTTGAAGCAACGCTGAATCCGAATTTACTGCCAACGACCCCAAGGTGCGCATCGGCGATGGCATGCTGTTCCTTCAGGCACCAGCCCCGCCCCTTCTTGCCGAAGCAGGTGAAAGAGTATTCGGCACCTTCGATCGGGTTATTTTTGATGTGGTTTTTGGCCCCATCGGTGAGGTTGATATTGAAGCCGCCGCACAATCCCCGATCCGACGTGCACAACACCATGTGGATCTTTTTGACTTCTTCTTTGGGAATCAGCAGGGGGCTGGCTTCCTCTCCGGCCTTTTCCGCCAGACTGCCAAGGACTTCAGAAAATTTTTCGGCATAGGGGCGAAATCCGTCCATCGCCCCCTGCGCACCACGCAACCGTGAGGTTGCCACCATATTCATGGCTTTGGTGATCTGCTTGGTCTTCTTGACACCCTGGATTTTTAACTGGACATCCTTTAATGATGGCATAAAGTTTACGTCCTTATCGCATGTGGTCTTAAGTTCAGCAGTTTTACCGTAGCCCTACTTGATGGTGTCTTTGAATTCTTCGCCGTATGCCTCGAGGGCCGTCTTGAACAGGCCGTCGGTCTCGTCGGTAATATCCTGGTCCTCTTCCAGCTTGGAAAAGATCTGCGGATAACGCTCCTCGATAAAGGGGTAGAGACCGGCTTCGTATTTGGCAACAACGTCGGTGGGGAACTGGTCCAGATACCCGCGGGTCGCCGCGTACAGGATGGTCACCTGCTTTTCGTGAGACAGGGGCTGGTACTGGGGCTGTTTGAGCACCTGCACCAGACGCTCACCACGGGTGAGCTGCTTCTGGGTGGCCGCATCCAGGTCGCTGCCGAAGGCGGCAAAGGCTTCCAGTTCACGGAACTGGGCCATGTCCAGACGCAGGGTGCCGGCCACTTTCTTCATGGCCTTGGTCTGGGCGGCACCACCGACGCGGGAAACCGAGAGGCCGACATTGATGGCCGGACGGACACCGGCAAAAAACAGTCTCGGTTCCAGATAGATCTGACCGTCGGTAATGGAAATCACGTTGGTCGGGATGTAGGCGGAAACGTCACCGGCCTGGGTTTCGATGATCGGCAGGGCGGTAAGAGAACCGGCGCCGAGCTCGTCGCTCAGTTTGGCGGAGCGCTCCAGAAGCCTGGAGTGGTTGTAAAAAATGTCGCCGGGGTAGGCTTCACGTCCCGGCGGCCGTCTGAGCAGCAGGGAGACCTGCCGGTAAGCGGCGGCCTGCTTGGAAAGGTCGTCGTAAATGATCATGGCATGCTGGCCTTTGTCCCGGAAATATTCGCCCATGGCGCATCCGACATATGGCGCCATGTACTGAAGGGTCGCCGGGTCGGAGGCACAGGCGGCCACAATGGTGGTGTATGCCATAGCCCCTTCCCGTTCGAGAACGGCGGCCACCTGGGCAACGGTTGATTTTTTCTGGCCGCAGGCCACATAAATACAGAATACATCGGTGTTCTTCTGGGCCAGGATAGCATCAACGGCCAGCGCAGTCTTGCCGATCTGGCGGTCACCGATGATCAGCTCGCGCTGCCCCCTGCCCACCGGGGTCATGGCGTCAACGGCCTTTAGGCCCGTGTAGCAGGGTTCGTGGACCGATTTTCTGGCGATAACGCCAGGGGCCACCACTTCCACACGACTGTAGTCCTGGGTATCAATGGCACCCTTGCCGTCAAGGGGCTCGCCGACGCCGGAAACCACGCGGCCCAGCACCGGTTCACCGACGGGAACCTGGGCGATTTTGCCGGTCCGTTTGACCATGTCGCCCTCTTTGATGCCGGTGTCTTCACCCATAATGGCGATACCGACGTTATCCTCTTCCAGGTTGAGCACCAGTCCGAGAACGCCGCCGGGGAACTCCACCAGTTCGAGCGCCATGGCTTTTTCCAGGCCGTACACCCGGGCAATGCCGTCAGCTCTTAGTTCCATTAGACACTCTCACCCCTTTTTAAAGATTCTCTCATATTGAGCAACTGCGTCCTCACACTGCCGTCCAGAACCAGATCACCGATGCGGGTCACGATACCGCCGATCAGTTCCGGATCCTGCTCAACCTCCAGAATGATATCCTTACCTGTCCGCTTGGACAGGGCTGACTGAATTTTTTCAATGGTTTCGGATGAAAGCTCCGTGGCCGAAACCAGGCTGGCCCGGGCAACGCCTTTGAGTTCATCGGCAAACTTCTGGAAAAAGTCGTTGATGTTGCTCAAAAACCCGATCCGCCCCTTGTCGAATAGAAAAAGGAGGAATGTGGTCATGGCCTGAGACAGTTTCAGCTTACCCATCACGCTCGTCAGGACATTTTTGCGACCCTCCGCGTCGTAGAGCGGATTGACCAGTACCTGCTGAAGGCTCTTTTCCTGCTCGATCAGATTTGCGAAAGCGCCCAGTTCTTCCCGGTAGGTGTCAGTCTGTCCGTCTTCTTTACCGATCAGCAGGAGCGCTTTGGCGTACCGCCTTGCAATCGCCAGATTCTTCACTATGCCACCACCTTCGCTAAGTATTCGTCCACCAGCTTTTCCTGGTCTTCCGAATCGATCTTTTCCTTGATGATCGCCTCGGCCTTTGCCAGGGCCTTTTCCACGATTTCCGCCTTGAGTTCAGCCTTGGCCTGCAAGAATTCGTATTCGATATTCTTGCTGGCCTGTTCTTTCAGCCTCTCGGCAGCGGCTTCGGCTTCTTTCAAGATACTGGCCTTGGCGTCTTCCCCCTTTTTGATGTACTCTGCCAGCAGGGCTTCGGCCTCTTTGTCCAGTTCAGCCATTTTGGCATCGTACTCCGCCAGCTTTGCTTCCGCCGCATTTTTCTTTTCCTCAAGTTCCTCCAGCTGTTCCTTGATACCCTGGATGCGCCCGCTCAGTGCCTGGGATGCGGGCTTTTTAAGGACCAGAAAAAGTCCGATGGCCAGAACGGCAAAATTCATCACCCGATAGGTGTCTGTTTTCACCCATCCTTTGCTGCCTGCATCACCATGCACCGGGTGCTGCGGCTGCGCTTCCCACTGAAAATTGGAACCTTCATTAAGCAACCCTCCCCAATATTTTTTGTCCAATCGCATCTGCAAATGCGTCAATTTCTTCTTCAAGCGCTGATTTGGCGGTGCCCATCTCCTGGGTGATCTTTTCCTTGACCGCCTTGAGTTCGGCCTGTGCGGATTCGTTGATCTTGCCTATTATCACCTTCTCCTCTTCCGCGGCGGCCTGAATCATCGCTTCTTTTTCCTTCTGTCCGGCGGCCCGGGCCTGACGCACACCTTCGGCATAGGCATCTTCTTTAGATTTGACCTGCTGGGCGGAACCATCTATATCGGACTGCAGTCCGGTCACTTTTTCTTTTCGCTCCAGCAGGATTTTTCGAATGGGTTTGTACAGCACCATATTCAAAATCCAAATCAACAGCAAGAAATTCACCATCTGCAAAACTATGGATCCATCGACGCTTACCATCTAAGAGCCTCCGTTAGAGTAGGATTAAATGTGCCCAAAAACAACATATTGTCTATAAATGATATAACTTACGAA
>JABZFO010000131.1 GCA_014237405.1 Desulfosarcina sp.
CCGGCATAATGAATCAGTTCCACCAGACGATTGAAATCCAGCAGCGGCTCTCCACCGGTAAAAGAGACGGCCTGCACCCCCTTGCGGGCGGCGGCATCTATCATTCGCTTGATGGGGTCTGTTCCCAGTGTCGACCGGGTGAAGGATTCGGTCGACCGCATGCCACACTGCGGACAGCGGGCATTGCACCGGTCGGTGATCTGGATGACCACCTGACCGGGGATGCGATTGTTTAAAATGGATCTGAGTAGAACGGTCAAAACGGTCTCTTTCTCTTCGGGATTGAAGTTAAGTTCTTCTCCAATACCCTGACCATTGTTTCCATCGTGTTAGAAAAGTGTTTGTTTTCCATTATGTCTTGTGACGAAGGATTCAAGGATTGAGTGGCCAAGGGGTCGAGGGAAATACTCAAGAATAGCCTCGGGCGAATAGTTGTCGAAATTTATGTACGGTTCATCAGGCATGGCATGCTCGATTAATACAATCCTAACCGCCTCCTAATCCTATCGAAATTTCTCGTCGGCATACAGATTCTGCCGATAAGATCAATTCCAACATACGTAGCAAACCTATCAGACAGGGAGTGCGAGACATGTATTCAAACGGCGGAAGCCTTGGAATCAGAGACCGGGAAAAATGGCGGGAGAACGTCTGGCGGCATAATGATGAGGAAAGTAAAAGTTTTAAAAATGGGAAACGCTTTGTCCGGTGCATCTGTCCGAAATGCGCCGGCGACCACAATATCTATATGTTATGGACCGGTCGCGGCGTGCCTCGCAAGTATTGCGGGAACTGTAAACCCCTTATCTCGGGATACGATGACGCTGCCCTGTACGAAGTATCCGTCAGTGCTTCCGACCAATTGGAAAAAGGGAGGGGTCAAGTAAGTGAGTGAATGATCCGAGTCGACAGAAAGGTTGCATCGCTTATGAAACCCATAGGCACATGCAAGACTCAGAAAATAGATACCGCTTACATATAAAACCCCGAATCCATCAAACGGATCCGGGGTTTTCTTTTGTAGGTGAAAAAGACAAACCAACTATTTAATGGCCATCAAGTCCCTTACATAATCTATTTTCTGGCCGGTGATGGTGTACACGGTCATGGAAATCCGGTTGCGCTTGGCTTCGAACATGCAATAGCCGGTCTGGGAAGAAAAGGCGACGACATTGTCCCTCCAGGGCATGTCCTGGAGAGCGTAATAAGGGGCGCCGCCGGTGCCGGCCGTGACCTGCCAGGTGGGGTAGGAAAAGGCGGGGTTGGGAGAACATGTATCGCCCGTTTCGCACACAATGCCATCACCATCTGAATCATTGCCGGCCACACCGGGCATGCCCACCGGCGTCGTACTATCGATGCGGATGCGATGGTAGGCGTGCTCGTCTCCGGTGAGAACCGCGGCAACCTTAGAGGAGCCGGCAACGGCCTCCCAGAAACGGTTGCGAGTATCCACGATACCGGGTCCAGCCGGTTCAACCGTCCCGCTATTGTTCACATAGGCCTTCACGTTGTTGTCGCCGTTATACCACATGGCGTCTTTCACATGACCGCCGGCCGGGAACACCGGCTCCTGGGCATAGAGAACGATGTACTTCACCGCATCATCAAGCTCCGCATCGGCGAGCATATTTTCTATCCAGGCAAGCTGGTCGTCCAGCATGTAGCCCTCGGGCGAGCCGCCGTAGTTTTCGCACTGATTGTTGGTCGTCCACCAGTAGTTGTTGTTAAAGGCGATAAAAAGCACCGGACCCTGCTGGAACTTGTAGACATTTTCGTCATAGGTGGGCCGGTCGGGGTTTGAAGGTGCCGGACCGTTGACCGGGTTGTAGAACTCGTCGGCAAACACCGCTTCGGCCGAATCGGTGGCATAGGGCCATTTGTCCAGGGAGATGCCGTATGTGGATCCGTCATCATAGACATTCAGCAGTGTTTCATGGTTGCCCATGGCCGGGTAGACTGGACGGCCGCGCCAAAAACCGGCGAAGGTCTGTTTCCAGCCCTTGAGCTGAAGGCGGAAGTCATCGATCTCCGAGGTATAACCGTTGACCAAGTCTCCGCCGAAGATAAACAGGTCGGCGCCCTTGCGATAGGCGTGCTTGACCAGCTGGCCCAACTGATGCTTGTTATGGCCTGTGTAGATCCGCTCACCCCCGCCAACACCCTCCCGGCTGTCGCTGATAAATCCGAATCGCACGGGCTTACGGGTGTCTTTGGCCGGCGCAGCCCTGAATTCGTAATAGCCGGTGTGAACCTCCAGGGGGGAATCTTCCACCACCACCCGGTATTGATACTCCCGGCTTGGGATCAACCCTGTCACCTCGATCTCATGCTTTTTGCCGGTGTTGCTGCTGGTAAAATTACCGACGCCGTCCACCTGAACCATGGCGGTTCCACTGTCCAGATCTTCATCCAGCTCAAAAGCGATGGTGGCTTTGGTCGGGTCGTCGCTGGTGGCCATGGTGAGAAAGGGACCTTCGACAATGCTCATGTTTTTGCTAAAAATATTGCCCCCGTCACGGGTGATGGCCACCACGGAATCGTAGTAACCGTCCCTGTTCACTTCAAGACGGTATCCAATCATCATGGACGGCGGAAAGGTCCCCTGGCCGGCGGGCCATTCGTTGGCGTTGTACTTGTCTTCATCGATAAACTTGTCCATGCGCAGCAGGCCGGCGCCATCGACGAGAGCCTCGGTTCGGCGGTAGCGAGGGTAGTCGTAGTCGGCCTCTCCCGCCTCGAACGGATAGGGGCCGGTGTGGATCTTACCCTGGATGCTGGGGTCGCCCAGATCCAGATTCAGGCCTTTGGTGGTTCCGGTGGTAAATCCGTGCATTTGGTCGAAACTGAGCTGATTTCGGATCGAACCGTCGCGCATTTCGTAAGGTGGCTCAACAATGACCGATGGCGGCCCTAATGCCACGGCCCAAACCGAAGCCGCGATGCCGGGAACAATAAACACCGCAAACAATAACAGTGCTGATTTCTTCATGCTTTTCCTCATGTTAAATTCCTCCAGATTGAATTTGATTCTTTTTAAAGAACAAGGTTTTATGCACCGCCGCATTTTAATATACCGGACCGCCCACTATCGAGGCCGAAGTAAGGGCCTCGGAAAAAATAAAATCCACAGAGATGGCGCCGGATTTTTGCTTGTGTTCAAGGCGTGTCGATGGTTTCATACTTGTTGTATGTGGCCATCGACACAACGCAGAACACGGACAAAAAGACAAGTAAGATCGTGAATTTAATTATTTCCGAGGTCCTAAACCCGTCAACAAGCAGGGTCGCCTAAATGTTTCTTGGTTTTTCTTTTAAGACCGATGAAGCCGACCAGTCCGGAACCCAATAGCCAGACAGCGCCGGAACCGTGAAAACCGTATCGATGACCACCTGGTGAAGGGTGCTGTCCCGGGGCACATCAATATGAACAAGCTCATAATCCGGATTGGGGTAGAGCTCCCAGTTGCAGACCATCGTCAACGGTCTCCTAAAAAGCTACGGCCGAATTGGGACTATCGGTCCATGGGGGCGGTGGATGTCATCGGCCATAGCCGATGTCCTCCCCACAGAACCAGTCCGGTGACAACCAGGAAGGCCATTATTTTTCTTTTGCTGATTGTTTTTAACTGTTTCTCCATTTCGTCTCCTCTCTTGGTTAGTTATGAATTTGTTTTTTGTGGTGAATTAAAGCGAAAATGACCAGTAACTTATTTGATCTCACCGAAATATTTAATTTTGATTATTGCACTGTTAAGAATTCCCTAAATTCTTGCTGTGATCGTGTTAGATATGCCTCACCCATCCCCCGCCTAACAAAAAACTAACAATTCATTGAAGTGACAAACTATCTCACATTATTCCTCATTCAAATAGTAGTAGTCTTGGCAAGCCTGACAAATAGATGAGATATTGTATTCAAATTCGGAGAAAGTCGTTCGAAATGATTTTGAGGGCTCCCCACAGATCTTGCACGTATTGCTGCTCTTAGCAGCATAGCTCCTTAGGATAACCTCTTTGTCAGACAAAGCCCCGATTAATTCCTGGATTCTATACATTTATAATTTCCCTTAAAGTATTCAAACGAAGGTTCAAATCGTATCAAAATCGCCCCGATGAAATTTAATGCATGAAGAAAATGGACGGTCCCGCCGGTCGTTGGGTTGTCCGTGGACAGCGGACATGACATCGGGACTTTTAGCGCAGGTGTATTGGAATTTGATTAGAAGAGGTTTAGATTTTCATTAAAAAAGAACCCACTCATCGTGGGAAGTGGAGCCTATATTTTATTCGGCCTTATATACTTCCCCCACTTCCAGCAGCCGCTTCGCGCTCTGCGCGGCCAAAAAGTCAAACAATTTCAAAAAACCGATAGATCCAGCCAGTACGATCAATCCGGTAATCGGGTAGTGAATATCCATGCCAACCATGCGATTGCTCCTTATCAGTAAATTTGTCGAACCGATATTTTTTCTATGGAGTCTGTCATGGAAATGTTAGCAAACGATTAGGCGCCGCTGGCCGGACGACTCGAATAACGCCTGCACGCCAAGGTTCGTTCACGTTGGCAGCAGAACAGCCATGATCTCCCTTTCGGAAGCGATTCCACGGCTTCAGGGCCGAAAATCTGGACGCCCGCAGCTTTCAAAGCGGCCTTCTGTGGATCGAAAGCGGTAAAGTTGGCGGTGGTCCCCTGAGCGGTAGCGACCCTTCTATGGCATTGGCATCGCCGTTGACCACGAACAGGCGCTGGGTGGCCGGATCGCGGTCTTCGATTTCGGCGGTCCCTTCGTCAAACACACCGGTGGCGTATGTACCGGCAACGGTGAGCGTGATCGATGCTCCACAATTCAGAAATGTGTAGTTGTCGGATGGCAGCAGATCCGTCCACAGGGCATGGAGCATTTGCCCCAGAAATTGCGTTGTCAGGTCCGGATCTGCCAAGAGTCCATTGATCAGGTTCAGGGTTTCCGCACTCGGACGCTCATCGCCCGCGTAATGGGCGGTAAAGGCGTCGGCCGCAACCGGCGCCAGCGCTGCCGCCTGGTCGGCCGGCAGACCGTACTCGGTCATGAGCGTGTACTGAGCGATGCCCAGAAGTCCCTGGTAGAGAAAGTCCTGCGCGTATTCCGGAAACGGAACCCCGCCGGTGTTGTATCGGATACGGGTGACGTGTTGGGTGTGTACTGCTGCCTGGTCGTTGTGCAGGCTGACAAACCGGACCGGAAAGGGGTAGGTCACCAGAGAGCCGGTCTCCACGTCGAAAAGGGTGGGCAGGCCGTCGTCGGATGCGGTTTGAGTGATGCCATTGGCATGGTAGTGGCCGGTGAACATCATTTTCAAGCCGGCGTTGGCGAGTGAGGCGGAGACGGTCTGCCAGTCGTCGATAACGTAGTCGGCAAAAGCGCCGTTTTGTCCCGTGTAATGCTCAATCACGCCGTGGTGTCCAAAGGCGATCACCTGTTTGCCGAGCATCCTGGCCGCGACCAGTTTGTTCAGCACCCAGTTCAGCGTTTCCGGGCGGAGCGCGCCGCCAGTTTCCGGATATCCGCTGGCCATGTTGTCTTCGTACTTGCAGACGTCCAAAGCGAGCACCCACAGCCCCTCTACTGGTTCCGCCAGATAACTGAGCGAGTGGGGGTCCCGCTCGATGGCCTCGCCGTAGCCGAACTCGTCGTAGATCGATGCGAATTCGACCGGGGATACATGCGCCACCGGCCTCGTGATTGCACCGTCAAAAGAGACGGCGAGAGGGTTATTGATGTCGTGGTTGCCCGGGCAGACCAGCACATGGATGCCGGTGGCCTCCAATTGGGCCATGTAACCGGCAAATTTTTGATGGCTGGTCAGTTCGCCGTCTTTGGTCAGATCGCCGGTTACGAGAACAAAGTCCGGGCGTCTGACCTTGATCATCTTTATCGCCGAGGATAGAATCGTCTCGCTTTCACGGAGCATTTTGCGGTCCTGTGCCAGGTAAGCTTCAAAAGCCTCACCGGTGGTGCCCAGGTTGGTATCGTAAAAATGGGGATCCGCGATGACCGCAAAACTGGCGGTGTCGCCCGTCGCTTGGGTGGCTACGGCAAATAAATCGATAAGCGAAGTAGGGATAAAACACAATTGCAAGTTCATACTTTTTCTCCTGTTGATTATTTACTAATCGTAAACGATGGCTATCCGCCGGTTGCGGCAATTGTGATGCTTCGGCCCCCGATTACTCTGGATTTGGCCTTTTACGAGTTACTCCAGGAATCGAATTGAGTAATTTCTTAAGCCACTCTCATTCAAATTTTACTAGCCGCCGATTAGTTTTGCGTTAGACGACACGAACTAATGTCCATTCAGCTCAGGAAATTGCAGGACCTTCACGGCGCTAAATTGTTCTGGCGGTGGGAACGGGATCTGGAATTCAGCCCACTGGGAAAAAAGCTGGTGCTCAAAGGTAAAAAAAATGAGCCCACCAGCGCCCTGGACCCGGAGATGATCGGCGAGGTACTGGATGTGATGGTGAAGCTGGCCAGCAAGGGCATGACCATGTGCGTGGTCACCCACGAGGTGGGGTTCGCCCGACAGGTGGCCCACCGGGTCATCTTCATGGACGAGGGGAGCCTTGTGGAAACCGGGAGCCCCCACGACTTTTTCGACAATCCCCAGATGGACCGGGCCGCTCAGTTTATCAGCAAAATACTCACCCAATAGAAGGTAAAGGGATTAAGCATCTTATGGGTTTTGCGTTGGTTCCATCTGGCAGAAAGTACAGGTTTTGACATCAGCCCACTCCGGTTGTAAATGTATCCGAACTTCTGAAATATTTAGTAGCCGTAGTGTTTCCAAAGTGAGGTTAACATGACTCCAATCCCACAAAACATTTCTTATCCTGGAAAAAGTAATTGGTCATTGCGGATTATTATGCGGACTTTCCTTGTAGGCACTTTTATCATGTATTCCGGATGTGCCACCCTTCAACCAGTCAATCTTCAATATGAAAAGGCGTTACCGCCGACCAAGACCGAATTATGGACAGCACTTGCAGCCGAGCGATCTGACAATTGGTTTAAACTGCTAAATACCAGTGATGAGGCGATCGAATGGCGACTTCGCGTAATCGATAGTGCTACCCACTCCCTCGACCTGCAGACCTTCCTGTGGAAGGAAGATCCAACAGGATTACAAATTCTTAGACATATTTTCGAAGCGGCCGATCGTGGTGTGCGGGTACGCTTACTTCTGGATGACTCTTTCACTGTAGGTCAAAACGACACCATCTTTGATATTAATCTACATCCAAATATTGAATACCGTATCTACAACCCCTTTGGACGCCGGTATGACAGCATTTTTTTACGGCAACTGATGAGCTTAGGTGAGTTTTCCCGCATAGACCATCGCATGCACAACAAAGTAATAATTGCGGACAATCGCGCGGCAATCATCGGGGGCCGAAACCTCGCGGATGAATACTTCGGTAATCATTCAACCGCCAACTTCCGTGACTTGGAGGTTCTCTTTGCCGGCCCGATCATCAAGTTTGTTAGTCATCGCTTTGACGATTACTGGAACAGCAATTGGTCATTTCCCGCCGATCGAATACTTGATCTGCCACCAACTGAAAAAAAGCCAGCGGCTATGAGGGCTTGGCTGAAAAAAAGGACCACCCATGGATTAAATGAAAACCACAATGCAAGACGCAACATGTGGCTATCAGCAGCTCGCACTGGGGCATTTGGCGAAGCCATTTTGCTCTCGGATGAACCAGCCCAAAAACATCCGGATGCGGAAAATGAATTACCAAACCAACTAGCACATGCACTCGTTACCTGGATAGATCGGGCAAGCGAGGAATTGATCTTAGTGTCGGCCTATCTGATCCCTACCCCCGCACTCGAAGGGGCCATTGAGCGCGCTGAAAAAAGAGGTGTTCGTGTACGAATCCTGACAAATTCACTGCGCTCCAACAACCATACCGCAGCTCATAGCGCTTACCGTCATCACGTACGGCGCCTCATTGATCATGGAGCGGATCTTCATGAGGTACGTTCCATGGCAAAGGATCGAGAAATCTACATGCTTGACCCGGTTGACAATAAGAATCTCGGTCTGCATGCAAAACTGCTTCTTATCGACCAAGAATACACGTTCATTGGTAGCGCAAACTTGGATCCACGATCTTTGCGTCTCAACACAGAAATCGGCCTTTTCATTCAAAGCACTGAGTTAAACCAACGTCTACGCAAGAAACTCGAGGTCGACTATCACAAACGCAATGCTTGGCACCTCCAAGTGGTCGACGACGGGGGAATCATCTGGGTTGGTGATGACATTGTTCTCGACTCTCAACCCGCCGATTCAGCTTTCCAACGTTTAGAGGATTGGTTTCTCAGCATTCTACCGATTGAAGGAGAGATGTGAAATTAGGATCATATCGCGGTTGATATGACTTTATCTTAGATTTATTTGGAGTTTTATACCTTTTGATTAGCTCCAACAAAGCTTTACCCAACCGAACCACCCGGAGTATCGGCTACCTAGTGTCCGTCCAGAAACGAGGATTTTCGTTCAAGATCAAGGCTTGCGAAAAATTTTACCGCAGGCATATAGTTGATATTCCGAGGATAAAATTTTGAGCATAACGCAGAGATTGGGCTCAATAGAATCATTGCTTCAGCTATCACGGCAAAAACCACTCCTGTTCAGCCTTATTCAAGCCGTATCATTTGTAACCGGCCTACCATTCAAACTGGGAATCCGACTTTTCTGCAATGCGATTGAACCGGAACATATCAAACTGTCCGGCATCAATGGGCTGCTCTTTGAGATACATTTGGTAGTGCCAGTCCGCCTCCTCCCAGAAGTCGGGACTGGTTCGCTTGACGGCGTACTGTCTTGCAAAATGGTAATAGGTGAGGCGATCCCTAATCTTAACAAAACCCTCTACAAAATTATGTATCTGATCGATGTGGACACGGCAGAATGCATTAGGATAGCTGCCCACATGTCCCTTTACCAGCGTGAGGGTGTCGTCCTCAACAATGCGCCGCTTGTCCTCGCCGAACATGAAAGCATTGTTGCTCAAAGCCTTGTTGCGGATAACGGTGTAGGCCAGGTCGTCATCTTGGTTTTGGGCCACGACATGAATAAAGGTCACATCCGGCACCAACTGTATCTCGGGACCGTTTATGATCGACATTTTTTGCAGAAAGCGGTCCGCCCGCTGCTCCACAGGCCCGGTGTTCATATCCACGCAGTCCTCATCCGGGCAGCGGTTCAAATGGTCGACCACATTGGCGAAGGGTCTCACATGCTGATGAAGCATTTTAAAAAACTCTTTTTTAGGATCATCTGTGGCAAAATGGATACGGGTTTCCCGTTCAAGGCCGTAAAAGGGATTATGCTTATCTATATATTTGGCTTTTTCGCCTTTATACCACTCAGCTTTTATCTTTTTCCGCTTGTCCTTTGGAAGAAAGCTTAAAAAATTATTTTCGCCCTCCATGCGGAGAAAATCCATGTAAAGCCGGGTTTCAAGCTGGTGCCCTACATTGCCGAATACGTTAAAACCAGCCACCAGCAGGTAATGGACCCGTTCGAGGAGGGGGAAATCGAGGATCCATCCGGTTTTGGGGAAATCGCCGATAAACCCCTTTTCAACGCTGGCGCTGTCAAAATGCCTGAAAATCGTCAGCAGGGCATTGTCATTGTGTCCATCTCCGTCCCAAATGATCTCCATATCATTTCCCAGGTTGTCAGGGTGCATATCTTTAAGGTATTGCTCCTTGGCTTCAAGATATTTTTTCTGCATAGCGGAATATTTTGACACGGCGCTCACGATTCTGAGATTGCTCTCCCGTTCAGCCGGCAGGGGCACCAAGTCGCTGACCTCGGCAAGAAAACGGGTATCGTTGCTGATCTTGTCTTTTTCCGGATCAAAGAAGGCCACAAAAAAATGGTCGTTGATCACATTCAGGGCGACCTGGCCGCGGCAGACCGGTCCCTTGATAAACCCCATCACGAAAAACCTTGCATCATCCAGTAAAAAGCGATACCGCGCTCCGGCCGGCAGGTAGGCAAATGTTTTCAGCGGGTTGGACGCAAATTCCGGCTCATAGGAGGGCAGGCGGTTCACCTCATAATCGTTTTTTAGAAAAAGATCCCGATAGCGATTCATCTTCTGATCATTCAACGGATAGGCCGTGTGGTCTTTGGCCACGATGACGCTTTCCACTTTTTGAAACCGATACCAGAATTGATCCACCCCTGGATCATCATAGGGCCTTGCCGTGTTGATCTCAACCACCTCCTCACCTGGTGGCGTTTTTGATCGGACCAGGCGATAGAACTCCCGGTCCGGAAGGGCATCAAAGTGAAGGCGGGCATGAAACAGGTGCTCATAAATATAGCGGGACACCAGCATCTCTTTCAGGGAGCTGCCATTGAAAAAATCCTCCCACCGCTCGATAATCTGGCGTGCCTTTTCCGACATTTCCGGTCCTTTGGTGATCCGCGCCCCCTGTTTCAGCCATTTGATGATGATCTCATGCTCCTCATCAGTAAGACCGGGCAGGGCATAGGGCATCCCCCACAACGGATACTTCTCTTTGTATGCTTCAAAATCTTCGGCAGTTGCACAGGTCTCCTTGCGGTCAATGCCGATATCAAAAGATGCGGGCAGCAATTCGGCTGTTGGCTGCGGATGTTCCTTTTTAAGCTGAAGCATCATATAGAGTACCGAATTCTCAATATTGGCTGCAGGGGTCTGGCCTCTCTCGTTGAGAATAGGGTGAAAGTCCATCTTTCGCCACTGGTCAGCGCTATGGGCATCGACAAACAGACGGGTTGGAATATCCCGCTTCAACCGGGCACTATTGTAAACTAGTATTCGGCTGCCGCCCCGCTCAAGCCCTTCAAAACTGGTGAGCTTCATTTGACAGGGCGCGTCATAGCAGCTGTGGCACACATCGCAGCGTTTTTCCAGGATGGGCTGCACGTCCGCGTAAAAAGAGACCTCCCCCGGCGCCATGGTTTCAACGGTCCGGTCTATTGTCTGCATTGGCCCATATTTTTTTGCAAATTCATTTGCTTTGAAAGTGGCGCAACCTGCCATAACAATAATGATCAGGATCAGACATAAATCTCTTTTATTCATTGTTGAAACTCCATTTCCATCCTAATCCATTTTGGAAAGTCGAATGCTTTTAATGGCTGTCGGGCCTACATTGACAAACTCCGGAACGTTGGCGGCAAAGTTTTCATCGCTGAAACGTGACAGGCATACAGGCGGTGTGTCCATACCGGTTTCATCGATGTGGGTAGGAGTTGAAAAGGGCACGGTTGCATTGCATCCTTCTTGCTTCACCACCCCTGGCGGGGATGATAAAAAGCTTGCTGTCCGGCTGCAGCATGATGCCGGTCCTGCTTTGGGTAAAGACAATCCAGCGTCCATCCGGCGAATACCGCGGAAAATAGTTGCTCATCCCGTTGCGGCTGGCTCCCCTGACAGGCACCGCCATTCCCCCCTCTCCTTTATTGAAGGGGACCTGGTAGAGATCGAACTGGATGGGAAACCGCGCATTCAATTGGTGGATGTCTGCATCCTCCACATGGGTGCGAATGTTCGCAATATCGTCGTGGTATTGGTTTTTTGTTTCGGCACGTGAAAAAACAATTTTTTTCTCATCCCAGCTCCAACTGGGATCTGTATGCACAACATCATAATCATCAGCCCCGGGCAAAAGGGCAAACCTTTTTTTGTCAGTCGAATACCAGGCCAGCACTCCGTATGTGGGAAAAAAAAGCTGACTGAAGGCATGATCGTTTGTCACCGCTGCATAGGATATCTCATGCACCGTGCTGACCATGTACTCTCCGGATGGGGACATCTTTGCAAACAACCCCCTGGTCTTGGGAAGAATCTCCGGCTTTGGGAAATCATTCCAGGAGATGAAATCCCTTTCAGACAGATTAATGGTTTCTCTGACCTTTGTGATCAAATGGGCACCGCTGTCACCCCTGAAATTCATCTCCATGCTCATCCATTCGCCGTCCTTAGAGAAAAGATGGCAGCTGGCGCACACGGGAAGATTTTCCATGACAACAGCGGGCTCTTCGTATGAGGAGATGTCAGCCAGGCGCCACTTCATCTTTTTAAAATGTTTTTTTCCCACCTTCAAATCCATAAACCGTTATTCTGGCTTCACTATCCACGGAGTTGGCTTTGATCAGTTCCCATGTTTTTTTATCCGGAGCCCAGTGCCACCCGCTGGTCAGCGCGTATACCGGGCGAGTCCCGTTGCCGAATTCAACCGAAACCAGCCAGCGTTCAGATGATGCGTCAGCATCGGTCCATTCCACCTCTGGTGCGGCAATTTCAGGTGGAAATACGGTACGGTCATAAGGATAGGCAATGGAAAGCCCATCGCTGTTTTCCACATTTTTTCCATGAAAAATGATGGTTTCCACCATCTGCCGGGTTTTCTCCGGCACCTGTTCCGGGCCGCTCGCTTGACTGTGCCAGGTGCGGGTTTTGTAAGAACCGCAATGAATCAACGGAACGCTCAACACCAGAACTACAAAACCGATTATGATTTTTTTTATTTTCATAGGGTGACCCCTATCATATCTCATCAGCAAAGGCAGCCTCTTGCGTCAACCCGCTCTTTTTGCAGACGGCCGTTGCGGGTAATTAAATAAAAATGGTCATACAGATTGACGCAAAGGCTTACGTTCACGGGGATAATGCTCAATCGGTCCCCTGTTCTCGGCGGATGGCCACACCGGCTGACGTCCACCCACCCGTGCTCTTCGTGCAGGCGGAAAAGCCGGGCATCGGGGTATTCAACAATATAACCCATTTCAAAGTTCTCATGGCGCAGCAGCTGTTTTGCGGAAAGGGCCTTTGAGCCTGCATCGATGATAACCCGGCCGGCAGCCGCGTCTGAAACAACGGTTGCAACAACACGGGCGGCACAGTCGTTGAGAGTACAATGGTTAAATTTCAGAACAAAATAATCGTTTAAAACCGCAGTGCCCACACGGATTTCGTTTACATAACGCACCCGGTGAGTGTCGAAAAGGGACGGGGTGGAACCGGAAGAGATAGTTTCAGGGGCAAGACCCGCAGTACATAGGGCTTCATATACCGGGGTCCATAACCGGTTGATTTGCTTAAAATGTTGAGGATCTCTTGCGGCATCACCGTATAGATGCCCCAGATACATCTGGACGCCGTCAAAACGAAGCCCGGCATGCTTTTCCGCACATTGGGCGAGCCTTACGATCTGTCCGGGATCGGCGGTTCCGCATCGGTGAAGGCCGGCATCAAACATCACATGTATCCCGATCGTGGTCCCATGTTTTACAGCTTCATTTGAAAGCTCATTGAGATGATACTCGGAGTCCACTGCAACGTGAATTTTTTGAATCAGGGATAACTTGGCAAGACGTTCAGCACGGGTGATGCCCACAGCGGGATATGCCACTGTGAGATCAAGTGGGTCAAGCTTTGCCATGACTTCGGCTTCCGCCACTTTTGCAACTGCCAGGCCGATTGCCCCTGAATCGAGTTGCATCCGGGCGAGTCGAAGCGATTTGTGGGTTTTGGTGTGAGGACGGACTGCAAATCCGTAATGATCAGCATAATCCTTAATGCGCCTTATATTGCGCTTTACGATCTCCTCTTCCATGATGAGAAAGGGTGTTGGAAGGGACGCCGTGCTTTGCAGGATCTTTGATTCCATTTGTCTAGGCCTTCGATGTTTTGACCAGAAAAACCGATGTGTTGTTCACCGGCGGCTTTGGCCGGATACGGGCGTATTCCTCAAATTCAGGGGCAATAGCGGCAACGGGTTGATCATCCATAAGCCGTCGAAGGCCTTTTTCATAGATTCGATAAGAAATCTTTGTTCCCCCTGGAACCATTTTTGCGAGATGGGCAAAGATTTCGTCCTTCGGGCATGCATCGGCGCCAACCATGATGAGAGACAGGGTCTTCTCAACCGGAATCGAAAAGTGATCCCCCTGAAGGATTCGAATGTGATCGGCCAGACCAAGCGTTTCAATCAGTTTTACGGAAAGATCCGCATATTCCTGTACTTTTTCAATGCCAACGCCGCCAAGGCCGTATTGTTTGCAAAGGGAGATCAAAGACAGAGGCACGGGGCCGCTTCCCAAAAATACCACCCGGTCTCCCGGTTTGAGCTTCGCCCCTTCATATTCCATACGCGCCAGTCCCAAATAATTGGGGTAATATGGGAATCGTTTAATGTGTTCCCAGGCGTCTGGGGCGGCGATGATCGACCGGGCATAAGCGATTTCGATTCTGAGCCCGTTGATTCTTTTCAAATGGGAGAGATGTTTTACGGCCTCGTAAAACTCGCGGTCACTCAGCATTATGTCTGCGGCTTGATCGTCAACATCCCTTGCGATCAGGCATTGCAATTTCTCAAAATTGGGCCGGAAGCTATCCTGGGGGCCATTGAGAATTTCATCGCCGGTCAGCGTGCATACAGAATGATAAATATCCATAAATTCGTTTTTAATCAGCCCAAGTTCGTTTTTATTCATTCATCAAGCTCCGCAAAAACGGTTGTGTTGTTGACCCTTCCAACAGGCCGGATCTCTTTGATGATTTTAAATCCAGCGATATCGTCGGGTTGAACCGGCTTATAAAGGACGGCGCGCATCCCTGTATACGTCCGAAAAATGATGTGCACATCTTTTTTGCGATCTTTCAGAACTTTGTAAAGGGTTTGAAATATCGAGGCCTTGGGTTCCGCAAGGGCGGCAACCAGCACCATATCCCAGTCCAGTTTGCCAAGCAGGGAGTGATCGCCATGGATAATATCGATCATATTTTCCATTCCCAAGCATCGGATCACTTTTTTTGACAATTTGACGGTTTCGGCACAGGCGTCAATGCCCATGGATCGGATGCCATAGAAGCGGTTTGTGAGAATTAACGTCATGGGAACCGGGCCGCATCCGATAAAGACCAGGTTGCTGTCGGGATTTGCAGGCGCGGCCTCGAATTGACTTCTCACCAGGGCCTCGTATCGTGGGTAAAATGGAAATGATTCCAAAGCTTCCCAGGGAGAATGTGATTCGAGTAACTTTCTTGCCAACTGTTTTTCATGGATGTTGAAAAATTCAGAGTAATAGGCGCGAATCAGCGGCAGTTCCCGCCGGATGTCCGCCTCATTCAGGATCAGCCCGGCAAGATGCTCGCCAGTCTCCATATGGGCCAGATCGTCAATAATCTGATAGAGTCGATAGAGATCTTCGGGCTCAAGCTTCGCAAGCATTGCCTGTGTATATTTCTTTATCCTTTCAGCAAATCCCATGATATGGGGCTTGATAATATTCAAGCTGGCCTGACAATCCCTGCAGCAGCCTAAAAAATCATGTTCTTTAAGTTCGTGCTCGTGAGTAAAATTAATATCATGCATGGATTGCCAACACAGACTAGTGCTGCTGCCTTCATCGAAAAAGCCTGTTTTATGCGCCGGAGGTGAAATGTGATCGAAAATTTCCGGTAACCAATGCCATCTCCTCGTGGAAAGTCTCGATTGACTACGGACATGGACCATGTTACGGCTTTTATGTCCGCTTGCTTAGGGCCCACCCAGAGATGTCATATATGGATGGACACGACTTGAAAACATGAACGCCGGAAAAGGTCCAATGGCTGGGATTACCCGTTCAGGCAGTTGCCAAAAACGACCAAATTTCATTGGCTCCAGTATTGCCGGCGTTGGATCCGGCAATACCCAAAACAACCTACCGATTGGATACTACAATGACTGATCAAACCGAACTTCCCGATGTTTCCATGGCCAACACAAAAAAGGAACTGCTGGAGGCCTATGAGGCGGCCAAAAAGCATTTCGAAAGTTTTAACAAGGATCTGTTGGATGCCGAAAAGGCCAGAAAACGGTTGGAAAAACAGGTGGCTGCGGCAACGGCCGATACCCAGGCGGCACAGGATCCCGTAAAGCGTCTTCACGACCTGCGCGGGTCGATCAGCCGTAAATTGACAGACCTGGCGGAACGTTTCGAGACCGAAATCGAGACCTACAGCAAAATTCAGTCCGCCATCGAGACCAAACAAGAGGAGCTCAACACCATTTACGAAGTGGAAACCGCTGCTTCCGACCTTGCCGCCCTGATTGACGCTCAGCGGGCGAAGAAAGAACATTTTGAGCGGGACATAGAGGCTCAAAAGGCCACATTCGAATCGGAGATGCAGGAAATACGCGCCCAGTGGCAGCGGGAAAAGGCCGACCACGATCGGCAGGTCAAGGAGCAGGCGGAAGTGATCGACAAGCAGCGGCAGCGGGAAAAGGAAGAATATGAGTATGCCTTTGTACGGGAAAAAGCGCAGCAGAAAAACGCCCTGGAAGACAAGTTGCAGACCCTTGAAAAGGAGATCACCGTAAAGCGCAGTGATTTCGAGAAAGAATACCAGCAGCAAACGGACGAGCTTGACGCCCGCGAAGAAGCCGTTGCAACCCGTGAAAAAGAGATGACGACCCTGCAAAAAGAGGTGGAAAGCTTCCCCAAACGCAACGAAGCTGCCGTTCAGGCGGCGGTTGTCGAGGCCAC
>JABZFO010000072.1 GCA_014237405.1 Desulfosarcina sp.
ATACTCCAGCCGATTCAACCCGTTGATGTAGGCCTTGGCGCTGGCGGTGATGATATCCGGGTCGGAGCCGCGGCCCAGGGCCATCAGGCCGTTTTCCCTCAGGCGCACGGTCACTTCACCCTGAGCATCGGTGCCGCCGGTCAGGGCGCTGACGGTAAAGCGCAGCAGTTCGGCGCTGGCATTGGTCAACTGGGCGATGGTGTTAAATGCCGAATCGATGGGGCCGTTGCCGTAGTTGGCGCCCTGAACGCTGCGGCCGTTGATGGAGAGCTTTACGCTGGCCATGGGCAGGACCGTGGTGCCGCAGGTGACGTGCAGGTATTCCAGTGAGAAGACTTCGGCGGATCTGAGCACGCCTTCGGTGACCAGGGCTTCCAGGTCTTCGTCCATGACGTGCTTTTTCTTGTCGGCCAGGGTTTTGAACTGTTTAAAGACAGTCTTCAGTTCATCTTCGGACAGGTCGTAGCCCAGACCTTTCAGGTGGGTATACAGGGCATGGCGGCCCGAATGCTTGCCAAGGACCAGCTGGTTCCGGCTCAGACCGACCGTCTCCGGCTTCATAATCTCGTAGGTCATGGGGTTTTTCAGCATGCCGTCCTGGTGAATGCCCGCTTCGTGGGCAAAGGCGTTGGCACCCACGATGGCCTTGTTTGGCTGGACCATGATGCCGGTGATCATGCTCACCAGGCGGCTGGTGGGATAGATGTGCTGCGTCTGGATGCCCGTTTCAAAGGGCATGAGGTTCTGGCGGGTGTGCAGGGCCATGATCACCTCTTCCAGGGAGGTGTTGCCCGCCCGCTCGCCGATGCCGTTGATGGTCACTTCGGCCTGCCGGGCGCCGGCATTGATGGCGGCGATGGTGTTGGCCGTGGCCAGGCCCAGGTCGTTGTGGCAGTGGACGCTCAAGGTGGCCTTGTGCATGTTCGGGGTGTTGGCCATCACATATTTGACCATCTCCTCGAACTCCTGGGGGATAGCGTAGCCCACCGTGTCGGGCAGGTTGACCGTGGTGGCGCCGGCCTCGATGGCCGCTCCGAACACCTTGCACAGGTAGTCCCGGTCACTGCGGGAGCCGTCTTCGGAGGAAAACTCAACGTTGTCGGTGAGGCTCTTGGCGTACTTGACGGACTCTGCCGTTGCGTTGATCACTTCGTCCCGGGACATTTTCAGTTTGTAGTCCAGGTGGATGTCCGAGGTGGCGATGAAGGTGTGAATTCGGGGTTTCACTGCGTGCTGGATAGCGCCCCAGGCCTGATCGATATCGCTCTTATTGGCCCGCGCCAGGCCGGCAACTTCAGTGGTCTTCAGCCGTTTGGCGATTTCCGAAACCGCTTCGAAGTCCCCTTCGGAAGCGGCGGGGAAGCCCGCTTCGATTATATCTACGCCCAGCTTTTCCAGCTGAACCGCCAGCCGCAGCTTTTCAGGCGTGTTCATGCTGGCGCCGGGACTCTGTTCGCCGTCTCGCAGGGTGGTGTCGAATATTTTAACGCGCTCGTTCATTGCTGTTCTCCTTTGATAATCAGTTTAAGACGGTCATGCGCTGCACGACATGGACCACCCCAGTTTGAGATCTTCCGCCTTTCCGTTTTTGGATGGTTTGCGGCTTTGCTTGGCCTCCTTGGCCAGCTTGAACTGAAAGCTGTCCGCCAGAGCCTCCCAGCTGGCTTCGATGATGTCTTCGGAAACGCCGACGGTGCTCCAGATCTGGTCCTGGTCCCGAGACTCGATGAATACGCGGACCTTGGCTTCCGTACCGTCGCATCCGTCCACCACGCGTACCTTGAAGTCTACCAGCTGCATGGTGTCCAGGTCCGGATAGAAGTTGCCCAGGGCTTTTCTCAGGGCGTTGTCCAGGGCGCTCACCGGGCCGAGGCCTTCGGCGGCGGTGATCTCGTGAGTGTCGCCCACCGAAATTTTAATGGTGGCATGGGCCGAGCAGGGAAAATTCTTGTCCTTTTCGATGGTCACCCGGAAGGATTCCAGATCGAACAATGGCTTGAACTGTTCGGTGAACTTTTCGAGCATGATCTGAAAAGAACCGTCGGCCACGTCAAACTGGTAGCCTTCGTCTTCCATCTGTTTGATGGCGGCAACGATGGCCTTGCTGTCACATCCGTTGGCGCACAGGTTTACACCCATCTCCTTTGCCTTGTACTCCACGTTGCTCTTGCCGGCCAGGTCGGACATGAGCACCCGGCGCTGGTTGCCCACCAATTCCGGGTTTATGTGCTCGTAGGCCCGGGAGTCTTTCATGATGGCGCTCACGTGGATGCCGCCCTTGTGGGCGAATGCGCTGCGTCCCACGAAGGGGCGGGTGTTCAGCGGCACATTGTTGGCCGTCTCGCTCACGTACCGGGAGAGGCTTTTCAGGCCGCATAACTTTTTTTTTGGAATGCAGGGCCGGTTCATTTTGTCGCTGAGGATGGGGATGATGGTGGTCAGGTCGGCATTGCCGCAGCGCTCTCCGTACCCGTTGATGGTACCGTGAACCATGACGGCCCCGCAGTTGATGGCGGAGATGGCGTTGGCCGCGGCCATGCCGCAGTCGTTGTGGGTGTGGATGCCCAGCTTCAATTCTCGCCGGCTGCCGAACCGGCTTTTCAGGTTCTGGGTGACCGATTGGGTAATCGATTCCACTTCGTGGGGCAGGGTGCCGCCGTTGGTGTCGCACAGCACTATAAAATCGGCACCGGCCTCGAAAGCAGCCACGAGGGTGTTTACCGCGTAGTCGGGAGCGTCTTTGAAACCGTCGAAAAAATGTTCGGCGTCATAGATCACTTCCCGGCCGTTCGATTTAAGAAAGGCTACGCTGTCGGCGATCATGGCCAGGTTCTCCTCCAGGGTGTTGTCCATGATGGACTGCACATGAAGGGGCCAGCTCTTGCCGAATATGGCCGCCGCCGGCGTATCGCTGTTCAGAATCGCTTTCAGGTTGGGATCGTCGGCGGCATCGATGCCGGGCTTTCTGGTGGAGCCGAAGGCCGTGATCCGGGCAGACTTGAATCGCTCTCGCTTGGCCAGATCGAAAAAGCGGATGTCTCGGGGATTGGATCCGGGCCACCCGCCCTCGATGTAATGGATTCCCATCTCATCCAGCCGCATGGCGATCTTCAGCTTCTCATCCGCCGTGAAGTTGATATTTTCTCCCTGGGTACCGTCTCTCAAGGTGGTGTCATAGATTAGGATCGGTTCCATTTTAACTCTCCTGACACTGCTGTTGATTTGGGGCCTGGCTTATTGTGCAGGCCTATACCCCGAATCCTTTATTTGCGCCGGTTTTCCGGTCGAAGAGAACGGACGGCGGCACCGGCCCGCCACATTTCCGAATCGTGGATGACCTTGAGTTCCGCATCCAGCTTCTCCCGGTAATCCGGAGCACTGTTACATTCCAGGGTCCGCCGGGTCTCTTCACCGGTGACAACGCTTTTGTAGAGCTTCTCAAATACAGGCGCCACGGCATCCCGGAAGCGGGGGGCCCAGTCCAGGGCGCCGCGCTGGGCAGTGGTGCTGCAGTTGGCGTACATCCAGTCCATGCCGTTCTGAGCCACCAGGCGAATCAGGCTCTGGGTCAACTCTTCCACGGTTTCGTTGAAGGCTTCGCTGGGGCTGTGGCCGTTTTTGCGCAGCATCGTGTACTGGGCCTCCATGACACCGGCCAAACATCCCATGAGCACACCGCGCTCACCGGTGAGGTCACTGTGGACCTCTTTTTCAAAGGTGGTGGGAAAGAGGTAGCCGGAACCGATGGCGATACCCAGGGCGATGGTGCGCTCCCTGGCCCGTCCGGTATAGTCCTGGTGAACGGCGAAGCTGGAGTTGATGCCGCTGCCGTCCAGAAAATTGGTGCGCACCGTGGTGCCGGAGCCCTTGGGCGCCGCCAGGATCACGTCCACATTTTCCGGGGGAACGATGTTGGTCTGATCCCGGTAAACGATGCCAAAGCCGTGGGAAAAGCACAGGGCGTCGCCTTTATTGAGGCATACTTTGATCTTGGGCCACATGGCTACCTGGCCGGCATCGGACAGCAGAAACTGGACCATGGTGGCCTTTTTGGCAGCTTCCTCGATGGGAATCAGGGTCTCTCCGGGGACGAAGCCGTCGGCTACAGCCTTGTCCCAGGAAGCGGTGCCCTCCCGCTGACCCACGATCACCGCAATGCCGTTGTCGCGCATGTTCAGCGCCTGGCCCGGTCCCTGGACGCCGTAACCGAGCACGGCAACTGTTTCTTTCTCCAGCACCTCACGCGCCTGCTGGAGGGTAAATTCTTCTGAGGTGACCACTTCTTCAATCGTTCCGCCAAAATCGATATTTGCCATCCGGTACTCCTTGATTTGCATTTTAATTCCAGCAGGTTGGTAAATATTTCCTGCCGGATCGGTTTAATGGGACGACGCGGCATGCCCCGGTGGCATGCCGTCGACTGTTCAGTGGGGCTCCCTGAACAGGGCGATGGTGCCCGTTCGGGCGATTTTCTTGATGCCCATGGGTTTGAGCAGGTTGACCAGGGCCTTCATTTTTTCTTCGGTCCCGGTCGCCTCGATGATGTAATACTCGGGCCCCACATCCACGACCTTGCATCTGAAAATGTCGACCATCCGCAGTATCTCGTCACGGTTTTCCAGTTTGGCCCGCACACAGATCAGCGCCATTTCCCGTTGAACCGATCCGGACCCGGTAAGGTCCCGGAGCTTGATCACATTAATGAGTTTTCGAAGCTGCTTTTCGATCTGTTCAACAAGCGGTTCATTGGCTTTGGTGACGATGGTGATCCGGGATACCTTGGGATCGATGGTTTCAGCCACGCAGAGGCTTTCGATGTTAAATCCACGGCCGCTGAACAATCCGACGATCCGGGAAAGCACCCCGGGTTCATTGTCCACCAGCATGGTCAATATGTGTTTTTCTTCTGTCATTTTTATTTTTCCCTAATCCTGATACACTCGTAAAAAGTCACGTTTCAGACGGACTCGTAAAAAGTCCGAGATCAAGGCTTGCGAATCCCGAGGAATGAGGCGTACTGATCGTACGCCGCAGTGACGAGGGATGAAGCGTAACGCAGATATCGGACTTTTTACGAGTCCGTCAATCCTAGACCAGCAGCATTTCCGTAATGGGTGCCCCGGCCGGTACCATGGGATACACGCCCTCTTCCTTGGTCACCCTGAAATCCATGATCACCGGGCCGGGCGTTTCAAGCCCCTGGCGCAGGACGTCTTCCACCTCCTCCGGCCGGGTGGCCCGCAGTCCCACGGCACCAAAGGCCTCGGCCAGCTTTACGAAATCGGGCGCATGATCCATGCAAGTACAGGCATACCGCTTATCGTAAAACAATTCCTGCCACTGGCGCACCATGCCCAAGTAGCAGTTGTTCAGGATCACCACCTTGACCGGCAGTTTGTACTGCACGGCGGTGGCCATTTCCTGGATGTTCATCTGAATGCTGCCGTCTCCGGCCACGTCCACCACCAGGGCATCGGGAAAGGCTACCTGGGCGCCGATGGCCGCCGGCAGCCCGAAACCCATGGTGCCCAGACCGCCGGAGGTGACAAAATGCCCCGGACGGTCGAAATGATAAAACTGGGCCGCCCACATCTGGTTCTGACCTACCTCCGTGGTGATGATGGCCTCACCCCGGGTCAGTTCGTAGAGCTTCTCTACTACATATTGAGGCTTGATCTCCTCCTCCTGAGTATACGCCAGCTTGAAATTCTGCTTCCACTGTTCGATCTGATCCAGCCAGGGGCCCCGGTTTGCCGTCAGTTTCTCCAGGTCCTCTTCCGCCAGGTAATTGTTGATCACTTCCAGGCTGCTTTTGCAGTCACCCACCACGGGAATGCTCACCGGTACGTTTTTACGAATCGATGTGGGGTCGATGTCGATGTGAACGATCTCGGCCTGGGCCGCAAAGCAGTCGGTTTTGCCGGTCACACGATCGTCAAAGCGGACGCCGATGCCGATGAGCAGGTCGCATTTGCCGGTGCTCATATTGGCCCGGTAAGTGCCATGCATACCGATCATCCCCAATGATAGGGGGTCGGAACCGGGAAAGCCGCCAAGTCCCATGAGCGACATGGTCACCGGAATCTTGGTGCTGCGGGCCAGTTTGGTCAGTTCCTCGGCCCCCTTGGAAAGAATCACCCCACCGCCGGCAAAAATCATCGGGCGTTTGGCCGTCATGATCAGATCCACCACCTTACGCAGTTGCTTCGAATTGGGCTTGTAGGTGGGGTTGTAGGACTTGAGCTTGACTTTCTGTTTGGGTTTGAAGTTGGTCGTGGCCTGCTGCACGTTCTTGGGGATGTCAACCAGCACCGGCCCCGGACGGCCGGAGCGGGCAATGTGAAATGCTTCTTTCAGAATCCGGGGAAGCTCCTCCACTGATGGCACCAGATAGTTGTGTTTGGTGCAGGGGCGGGTAATGCCGACGATGTCCACCTCCTGGAAGGCATCGTTGCCGATGAGGTGGGTGGGCACCTGGCCGCTGATGATCACCATGGGAATGGAGTCCATATAGGCGGTGGCCACGCCGGTAACGGCATTGGTGGCACCCGGCCCGGAGGTGACCAGACAGACGCCGACTTTGCCGGTGACGCGGGCATAACCGTCGGCCGCATGCACCGCACCCTGTTCATGGCGCACCAGGTAGTGGCGGAGATCGGTTTTTTCCAGGTTGTCGTGAATATCGATGGTGGCGCCGCCGGGAAACCCGAAAATGGAATTCACGCCCTCTTCCTTGAGAACTTCCATGAGAATCTGCGCTCCGGTGAGTTTCATTTTCTTGTGCTCCTTTTCTTGTGGCACTCTGATGTCAGAGGCCAGAGGTCTGAAGTCTGAGGCCAGAGGTCCGATGTCCGACTTCCGTCCTCTGTCTTTTACCGCACCACCGCCCCTTGGCTGGCCGACGAAACCTGCCGGGCGTATCGGGCCAGGTACCCATGGCGGATTTTCGGTTCCGGTGCCTGCCAGTCGGCCATGCGCTGATTGATTTCGTCATCGGGCACCTTCAGGGAGACTGTTTTTGCAGGGATATCGATGGCGATACGGTCTCCCTCTTTTACCATGGCAATGGGGCCGCCCCGGGCCGCTTCCGGCGAGATGTGGCCGATGGCCGCCCCCCGGGATCCGCCGGAAAAGCGGCCGTCGGTAATCAAAGCCACGTGAGCGTCCAGCCCCATGCCGGCGATGGCCGATGTGGGGGTGAGCATTTCTCGCATGCCCGGTCCGCCCATGGGACCTTCGTAGCGTACGATGACTACATCTCCCTTGTTGATGCGGCCCTCCATGATGGCGGCAGTAGCCGTCTCTTCAGAATCGAAGACCCTGGCCGGACCTTCATGGCGCATCATTTTATCGAGAACGGCCGACTGTTTGACCACGCATCCATCCGGCGCCAGGTTGCCGTAGAGAACCGCCAGCCCTCCCTGCTGGTGGTAGGGGCGGTCCAGGGGCCGTATCACCTCGGGGTCAAGGGTAAAGACCCCGGAGGTGTTTTCGGCGATGGTGTTACCGGTGACGGTCAGGCAATCGGTATTGATCAATCCTGCAGTCGACAGTCCTTTGAGGACGGCGCTGATGCCGCCGGCCCGGTTCAGATCCTGGATGTGGTGCTCGCCGCCGGGGCTCAGGGAGCAGATGTGAGGCGTCTTTTCACTGATTTCGTTGATTCTGTTCAAGTTCAGGTCTACGCCGGCCTCTGTGGCAATGGCCGGCAGGTGCAGCACCGTGTTGGTGGAACACCCCAGGGCCATGTCGACGGTCAGGGCGTTGTGAAACGCCTCAGGAGTCATGATCTGTCTGGCGGTGATCTGTTTCTCCCACAGGTTCAAGATTTGAATGCCGGCCTGCTTGGCCAGGCGAACACGGGCGGAGTAGACGGCCGGGATGGTGCCATTTCCCGGCAGGCCCATGCCGATCACTTCGGTCAGGCAGTTCATGGAGTTGGCAGTGAACATGCCGGCACAGGAGCCGCAGGTGGGGCAGGCGGCATCTTCGATGGCCGCCAGCGTGGAGGCTTCCATTTTGCCGGCTTTTACGGCGCCGACTGCTTCAAAAACGGTAATCAGGTCGATTTTCCGGCCGAGCGTTTCAGGGTGCTCTCCGGCCAGCATGGGGCCGCCGCTGATGAAGATGGTAGGCAGATCCAGCCGCGCGGCGGCCATGAGCATGCCCGGTACGATCTTGTCGCAGTTGGGGATCATAACCATAGCGTCCAGGGCATGGCCGGTGGCCATCACTTCAATGGAGTCGGCAATGAGTTCGCGGCTGGCCAGGGAGTATTTCATGCCGGTGTGATTCATGGCGATGCCGTCGCATACACCGATGGTTCCGAACTCGACCGGTGTACCGCCGGCCATATAGATCCCGGCCTTTACCGCCTGGGCGATGGTGTCCAGGTGAACATGACCGGGGATGGCGGTATTGACGGCATTGGCGATACCGATCAGCGGCCGCTCAATTTCCGCCCTTTCTGAAACCTGAATTGAGCATCGCAAAAAAACGCTCGGTTCAGGTTAAGGAGCCCAAAAAAAATCCGTTATCACCTCTGGGGTGATAACGGATTTTGTGTTTTCCGGTGTTGGCTGTTTTAGGCCATTATCGCCCCCGTTTCCTCGTCGTGGATCAGGACCCCCACTACGAGGATAAGAATAAGACCAAGAATGTTGATAAGGGCGAAACGGATATTCATACTTTTGTCACTCCAATTTGATATAGTTTCACCCCTAACAGCACACTATAGGCAAGTCAAGCTTTTTCTTGCCTTTGGGCCAACACACCGTTAAGGTGAATGAAATATGCACGCATCAGTGTCCATTCAGAAATGGTGGATTGTGGTTCAGACCAAGGCCGCAGCGATTTGGAAACCGCAGGCGTAGCAGCGCTACGTCGAGGATTTCCAAATCGTGAGAACGCAGAGCTGGGCCGCAAGATGCCATTTATAGACGGACACAAGGGGAGATTTACACCATGGACCACACATGGCAATCCTTGAAAGGGCAGTTTCTCATTGCCATGCCCGGACTGGCCGACCCCAACTTCTTCCAGTCTGTCACCTGCCTGTCCGAGCATAATCCCAAAGGGGCCATGGGGATCGTGATCACGCGGGTTCACTCTGAAATCAACGGCAAGATGATCTTTGAAGAACTGCAGATCCCAACCACTGCCGGTGCGGAAAAAATTCCCGTCCATATCGGGGGGCCGGTTCATATGAATGAAATCTTTGTTCTTCACGGTGCCCCTTTTACCTGGGAAGGCAGCATGATGATAACCGGAGAGCTGGCGTTGAGCAATTCACGGGATGTCCTTGAAGCCATCGCCGTGGGCAGGGGACCCCGGGGGTTTATCATTGCCCTGGGGTGTGCAGGCTGGGGGCCCGGCCAACTGGAGAGTGAAATCCGCGGCAATTCCTGGATTACGGGCCCATTTTCGGAAAAGATCGCTTTTCAAATGGAATTGGAAAGACGGTGGGAAGCGGCCATGAAAGGAATCGGCATTGACCTGGCGCTGCTTTCCTCTACAGCCGGCCACGCTTGACGGTTTCGTAAAAAGCCCAACTTCTGCGTTGTGCTGCATTTCGTAATCATTCAACGTACGATAAGTACGCCTCATGATTACAAAATTTGCACGCCTTGAATTTGAACTTTTTACGAAACCGTCTAAATCGGATTTTTACGAAGCCACGGAAAAGCAGAATCAGTTTTGAAACGGCTGACGCGTTGTGGTTTCGGGAGTGTTGCGGTTTGAAGGAGAACGAAGGGTGAGGGTATGGGAAGGGGCGTCGAACTCCCCCTTTTTATTTGGTGCTATCCTTTTTAGGTTTATGCTTTGGTTTTTTCTTTTTCAGGCAAACCTTGTCCTTTCTGACGAACGCACAGAGCTTGGGATTGTAGTACTCCTTACAGTTCAGCGGATTGTACAATGGGCATTCCGGATGTTTTTCTGACATGTGTCTGGTGTTCCTTATAAATGGACTTGGCGCCTTCGAACCACCCATCTTATCTCTTTCCGATCAGTTGTATATCATTAAATCATAAGGTTTACAAGCCATTGTGTTCATTGGGGAGATGCTGGTATCCTTTGACCACCCGTTGGGAAAGTTTTGACAATCAACTTGTTTAAATGTAAAAACCTGTGACTGGCGCCGGATGATTGGCCACGGGCTGATTCCGGCCTTTCAACACCCGCATCCGTTGTGTTCGGAACAATCGCCAAACCTGAGAAGCGATCGACATGCCTGTATACGAGACACTGAAGCACCAGCTCGCCAGGATCAGCGATGATACCGCGCGTCTTCTCGACGACGCCGAGAAAATCACCGAACTGACCGATGAGGGGTTTCCCCAGTGGAAGGCGACCTGCGAAATCATATCCGAACAGATATCCGAAGAGATCATGCGTGTGGCCGTGGTAGGCGCCATCAAATCGGGGAAAAGCACCTTTGTGAACACCTTGTTCGGCGGAGATTATCTCAAGCGGGGGGCCGGGGTCGTAACTTCCATCGTTACCCGGGTGAGAACCGGCCGCCGATTGCAGGCCATCCTCTACCTGAAGAACTGGGATGAGGTGAATCGGGATATCGATCAGGCGTCGGTACTGCTGCCCGCGCACAACCGGTCCGGTGAGGATCATCCCTTTGACATCCGTCTGGAAAAGGATCGCCAGGTCCTTGATCGGGCGCTCAACGAACTGGCCGCCGACCAGCTGATCACAAACGACACCCGCAGCGCCGGCAGCGTGCTGCTGACCTCCTATCTGAAGGGCTACGACCGAGTGCAACAGCTTGTCGAAGCGGATCATGCCACCGTCGTCTTCGCGAACGACCGGTTCCCATTGCACCGGGATTTCGTGGGCGATGATGCCTTGGCCGTCTATCTGAAGGATGTGTTGCTGGAAATCGACACCCCGGGTCCTGGCGAAGGCGTGGAGATCGCCGACTGCCAGGGCAGCGATTCACCCAACCCGTTGCATCTTGCCATGATTCAGGACTACCTGATGATGGCCCATCTCACGGTTTACGTGATCAGCAGCCGTACGGGGCTCCGTCAGGCGGACATCCGGTTTCTGTCCATGATCCGGAAAATGGGAATTCTGGACACGGTTGTGTTCGTGGTGAACTGCGATCTCAGCGAGCATGAATCCCTGGAAGAGCTTTCCGCCGGGATCCGAAAAATTGAAGAGGACCTGGGGCTGATCTGCCCAGAACCCCGGACCTTTACCTTCTCGTCCCTGTTTCAGCTCATGTCCCAGATGGAACCCGACCTTTCCCAAAGAGACCGTGACCGGCTCGCCCACTGGTGTCGGGAGACGGCCATGGTTGATTTTGCAAAGGAAGAACTGGCCCGGTTTCACCGGTTCCTGAAGCGGAAGATCAGCCGGGAGAGAACCTCTCTGCTGCTGAAAAACCATTTGGAACGGCTGGAGATCGTGGCCGGCGGCATTGGCAACTGGATCGGCTTCAACCGTGACCTGCTGGCCTGCAACGCCGATGACGCCCGGGAACTGGCTGATCGCGTCCACCGCCAGCGGGGCCGAATTGACCGCATGAAACTGACGGTGAAAAATACCCTGGACGGTGCCGTAAACCAGGTCAAACGCGACTTGAAAACCGCCACTGACCGGTTTTTCGATGTGCATGCCGACGGTGTCGTTGGAGGTGTTGTCCGTTTTGTTAGCGGCTATCAGGTGGAGATGCACCGCTACGATGAAAGCCTGATGGCCGTGGGGTTTGCCAAAACGCTGTACATGGTGTTCCAGGAGTTCAAACAGGCGGTGGATACGCACATGGCCGAAACGGTAAACCCCCAGGTGATTCGGTTCGTCAAGGCGCAGGAGAAAAATCTCATGGGCTATCTGGATGAGATTGCCGGGCCGTACGGTGCCATGATTGATGATGCCCTGGCACAGTATGCCAACGCCATGGATGATGTAAAGATGCCCCAGCGTCGGGCATTGTCACGCATCAGCATCGGACCGGACCTGGAGACGATCCGCAAGATGGCCGGCCTGTCGCTGCCGCCGGCTGCGGCAACCATGCACTATTCTGCCCAAATTAAAACCGAAGCGGTCATGCGGTTCGGTTTTTACAAGATCATCAACCTGGTCAAGAAAGCCATTAAAAAACCGGCGGACAAGGGCCATCAGGAACAGTTTCTGGCCCTCGCGTCGGGGGTCAAACGGATGAAGCGTGAGACCGAGCGATCTATTTTGTTTCACCTGAAAGACTACAAGGAGAATATCAAGTTTCAGTATATGCTGAAGCTGGCCGATGCCGCCGCCGCCGCCTTGTACCGCCGGATGCTGGAGCGCTTTCAACACCATGGTGCCGATCTGTCCAAGCTGGTGGAAATGATCAGTGAGCAGCGGCTGGACAAGGAGAAGGTATCAGCCTCACTCGACCGGATAGGGCAGTCCTCCAGATTCCTGCAGGAGAAGATCGGCCATCTCAAAGCGGATCTTCGGCAACTGAACGCCTGACGGCATCATCTTGCAACCATACCGGCCCATCACCGGTGGCTGCCTTAGGATGCGGCAAATATAACGGAAGGGAGACGAGATGGCCAAAAAGAAAACCAGAGCAATTGCGGTGGCAAACGAGAAGGGCGGTGTGGGAAAGACGGTTACGGTGATCAACCTGGCGGCGGCGCTGACACTGGCCAACCAATCCGTGCTGGTCGTAGACATGGATCCACAGGCCAGTGCCACCAAAGGGCTGGGCATTGCGCCCGATGACGAACGGCCCTCGGTCTACGACCTGATCATGAACAACGGCCGTAAAACGGTTGAAGAGACGGTCATTCCCACACGATGGGACGGGCTTCACCTGATTCCATCCCATGTGGATCTCTCCGGTGCCGAAGTGGAGCTGGTGGAGGCCGAAGGGCGGGAAAACCGGTTGAAGGAGGCCCTGGCGCCGGTTGTCGGGAGTTACGATTTCATCCTGATGGACACGCCGCCCAGCCTCTCTCTGCTCACCGTCAACGTCTTCTCTTGTGCCTCGGAAGTGCTGGTACCCTGCCAGACCCACCCCTATGCATTCGGTGCCCTTGCCGAACTGTTCGACACCATCGATGCGGTATGTGAAGAGATCAACCCCGGGCTGTTCATTTCCGGTATCATCCCCACCCTGGTGGACCTGCGCACACGGGTGGCCAAGGTCGTCATGGGACAGCTCAAGACCGATGAACGCTACCGTGACCTGGTGTTCGATACCGTCATTCGCAGCAATACCACCATCGCCGAAAGCGCAGAGGTGGGCAAGCCGGTGGTGTTCTACCGTCGAAGCAGCTACGGGGCCATCGATTACAATGACCTGGCGGATGAGCTTTTGGCGCGGGTTAGCACTTAGCTGACAGCTGATAGCTCATGGCTCATGGCTCAAAGGAAATAATAAAAAGTGTCATCGTGCAGTCTTTCCTCTTGACGCGAAGATTAAACTGAACTCATTTTGCTTTCAGCTTTCAGCTTTCAGCTTTCAGCTTTCAGCTTTCAGCTTTCAGCTTTGCACGATAGAGCCTCAGGCTGTTGGAAACCACCGAGATGCTGGAAAAGGCCATGGCCAGGGCGGCCAGGATGGGGTGCAATTGCCGCAGCATCATGGGCAGACCCTCAAAGGGGTAAAGGGCGCCGGCGGCCACAGGGATCAGTACGGCATTGTAGAAAAAGGCCCAGAACAGGTTCTGGCGGATGGTGGTCATGGTGGCCCGGCTCAGGGCGATGGCCGTGGGAACACCGGTAAGCGATCCGGCCGCTAGAATAACGTCGGCCGTTTCGATGGCCACGTCGGTGCCTGTGCCGATGGCGAAGCCCACGTCGGCCTGGGCCAAGGCCGGAGCATCATTGATGCCGTCTCCCACCATGGCCACGGTTTTTCCCGCCGCCTGGAGCGCCCTGACCCGCGAGGCTTTGTCTTTAGGCCGCACTTCCGCTTCCACATGATCCACGCCGGCCTGCCGGCCGATGGTCTCGGCGGCCTGGCGGTTGTCTCCGGTGAGCATCACCGTCGCGAGGCCCGACTTTTTCAACGTGGCAATGGCCGCTGGTGAGTCTGCCTTGATCCGGTCCGAAACGCAGATCAGCCCCAGTAGCCGGTCTGCTTCACCGGCCACCATTACGGTTTTTCCCTGGGTTTGAAAAACCGATATCCGATCGGCCATTTCTGGGGAAATCAGTCCTGACCGCGCATCAAACCAGTATGGCTTGCCCACCTTGATGAGGCGGCCCTTCACCCGCGCTTCCACCCCGTGACCGCCGTGGGCCCTGAATGCCTCCGGCGATATCAGTGCCAGTCCAGACGATTCCGCTTTTTTAACCACCGCCCGGCCCAGTGGGTGCTCCGACCCTTTTTCCACCGACGCGGCAAGCGTCATCAGTTCGTTTTCCGTCATACCGTCGCCTGTATTGGGAACCAGGTCGGTGACCACCGGTTTGCCTTCGGTGATGGTTCCGGTTTTGTCCAGAACCACGGTGGTCAGGCGGGTGGCGTCCTCCAGTGCCCGGCTGTTTTTGAAGAGTATCCCCCGTTCGGCACCCTTGCCGGTGCCGGCCATGATGGCGGTGGGGGTGGCCAGACCCAGGGCGCAGGGGCAGGCGATGACCAGGACCGCCACCATGCGGATCATGGCGGTCACAAAATTGCCGGCAACGATCCACCAGATGGTAAAGACCAGCACCGCGATGACGATGATCGCCGGTACGAACACAGCTGCGACCCGATCGGCAAGGGCCTGGATGGGCGCCTTGCTGCCCTGAGCCTCCTGTACCAGGCGGATGATCTGGGCCAGGGCGGTTTCCCGGCCCACCCGGGTGGCCGTGAAGACGATTATCCCCTGGCCGTTGATGGTGCCGGCGGACACCGTGTCGCCGTTGTTTTTATCCACCGGAATGGGCTCTCCGGTGAGCATGGATTCGTCCACGGCCGAGGCGCCGTCGGTAACCTTACCGTCGACGGGGATCCGTTCGCCCGGTCGGACCAGAAGCGCGTCGCCCGCGCGTACCCGATCGATGGGAATCTCCTGCTCGATTCCTTCCCGGATCACCGTAGCGGTTTTGGGACGCAGCCCCATGAGTTTGCGGATGGCGTTGCCCGTCTTGCCCTTGGATCGGGATTCGAGCAGCTTGCCCATCTTGATCAGGGTGATGATCACTGCCGAGGTTTCGAAATAGACATGCCCGCCCGTTGCTGACAGCAGCAACACGGCCAGGGAGTAGCCGTAGGCGGTGGACGAACCCATGGCCACCAGCACGTCCATGTTGGCGCTTTTGTTGCGCAGGCTTTTCAGGCCACTTACGTAATAGTCCCAGCCGGTGTAAAATTGCACCGGTGTGGCCAGGAACAGGAACAGCCAGTTCACCCATGGCTGGTGGCTCCACGGTCCGGTGAGGCCAAAATCTCTGGCCATGCTCAACAGAAACAGGGGAAGCGCAAAGGCGACGCCGACTGTAAATTTGCGGAACTGATCGGCGATTTCCCGCTGCCGAGCCTTGGCTTCCGCGTCTTCCGGTTCGCCTTCCTGTTGGATCAGGGCACCGAAACCGGCCTTTTCCACCGCCAACACCAGGTCGTCAGGGATGACCATGGACGGCAGGTAATGAACCGTTGCCCGTTCGACGGCAAAGTTCACGGCGGCGTTCACTACCCCCGGGACCTTCTTTCCAAGGGCCCGCTCCACGTTCATGGCGCAATTGGTACAGGTCATGCCCGTGACCGGAAAGTCGATGCGGGCGGTGGTTGCCTTAAACCCGAGTTTTTCGACCTGCCGGATCAGATCCGTCGGTGACGCGGAATGGGGGTCGAAGGTGACCGTTGTCTGCTCAGCGGCAAAATTGACGTTGGCGTCGCTGACGCCGGGCATTTTTTTAAGGCCACGGGCGATGTTCATGGCGCAGTTGGCGCAGGTCATGCCCGTGATGGGCAGAATGAGGGTCTGGGGTGTCATCACTGGGCCGGATAGTTGATTTCCGTCAGGGTAGCTCGGATACGTTCGATGGATGCCGGAGCGTCCCACTGGACGGTGACGGTTTTGGTTTCGGCGTCGGCCTTCACCGAGGTGATTCCTTCCATCTCGGCCAATTCAGTCTCGATGGTCGACACGCAGTGTCCACAGGAAATGTTGGGAACAGTAAGTGTCTCTTGTGCCATAAATTGCTCCTTTGGGGGCATTTGGGTTTTTATGGCACATAAAGTAAGGGGCCGGAGGGAAGCTGGCAAGGTATGCATTGGAAAAGACCATAGTGTCCGTTCAGAAACGAGGATTTTCGTTCAAGATCAAGGCATGCGAAAAATTTTACCACAGGCATATGGTTGATATTCCGAGGATAAAATTTTGAGCATAACGCAGAGATTGGGCGAAAAGACCGTTCGTCCAACATCGAATGTTGAATGAAGACCAGAGACCAACTTCTTTCGCTACGGGTGCTTGTTGCCGGTGAGCCGTCCTAGATTGTCCCGGGCAAAATCGATGGACGGGTCCAACTCCAGGGCCAGCCGGTAGTAGCGCACCGCATCGGTCTTTTTCCCCATGTCCCGGTAGTTGGAGGCGATGTTGGCGTAGTCGATGGCCGAGCCGGGATCCAGTTCAATGACCTTTTCAAAGCTTTGGATAGCCGCTTCGTGCTCCTTGCGCATGAAGTGGCAAAAGCCCATGAGATTGTAGATATCGGTGCGTTCCGGATCCAAGGCTTCGCCTTTGGCCAATACGGCAAGGGCCTGTTCATAATCGCCCAGTTCCTTGTGGCAGACCCCCATGTACGAGTAGATGCTGGGAATGTCCTGGTCTGCCGGCGACAGCTCAAGGGCCCGGTCAAAGTGCGACAGGGCCCTTTGCGGGTCGTTTTGCGTCAGATGGCAGTTGCCCATGTAAAACTGGATGAAATACTTGCCGGGCAGCAGCCGCTCCATTTCCATCAGTCGCTTGATAGCCTCGTCAGGCCCGAAGCTCTCCATGGTGATCTTGGCGGTAAACATGGCCACACCGGTGCCGGTGGCGCGCTCTCTGAAATGGGCGCCGGGAATGATGGTGTAAAAGGCGGGTACGGCCAATTGGGGGTGCATGGTGTCCACCACCAGCACCTCGTAGTCCCGTTGGGACAGGGCCTGGATGCAGGTTTCCACCTCGTTGCGGATGTTCAGGTTTGAGATGTCGGGCAGGTCGGCCAGAGAGATGGGGCCGGGGGCGTTGATCACGTAACCGGCATCTTCCAGGCGGGTATACTTGGGCAGGCCCGAGGCCACGTAGTTGGACCCGGAATTGAAGTCGCCGGCCAGTTGGGCCACTTCGGTCAGGGCGCGGCTCAGGGCCTTTTCCGGACTGGGGGTGGTGCCGGCGGTCCAGACGATCTCGCTCTTGCCGGGAAAAGTGGCCGGATCGTAGGCCAGGACCCCTATGGAGGGGATGCCCATGTCCAGGGTAAAGTCGGTGATGAACACCTTGACGCTCGCTTTGGCATACTTGCCCAGCATTTCCCGGACCAGCCGGTCCGTTGCCGAATCCGGGTCGATCAGCGGTGTGGAAATGCGCTGGCGGCTGATTATCGACGACACGTGACGCTCGACGATTTCGCAGATACCCTGACACAGGGCCTCCTCCACACAGTTGCCGGCCGACGGGCCGTTGAAGGCGTTGATGGCGTAAAACCAGTTGAGTGGCACCAGCACCTCCCTTTCCCGGGTAAGACTCCAGGCGCCGGCCCATCGCAGGGGCAGGGATTCAAAAATTTGTTTTGATACGGCAAGGTCCCCGGATTCGTCGTGCACCGACTTGGCGATCTGATCGAAGGAGATGGCCTCGTCGGCAAACTGGGCGTAGGTGCCCAATTGGGTGTGGTCTTGATTATTGTAGAAGCTGAAAAAACTGAATCGTTCGGCCAGTTCCATCACCGCTGCTGAAAAATATGGGGATATCCAGCCGGCCATTGTCGATACGCATGGTCCGGTCCAGGATTTTTAATTCCATGGCGTTCATTTTTTCCTTGACCACGGTCACTGTTTTTTCCGGTTGCAAAATTTTATCCTGATCATCGGTCGCCCGCTTGATGGCGTCTCTCATTTTAATGGGGCCTGTCCGCTTCATCTCGTCTCCTTGGCTGGATAACAATGTTTGTCACCCAAGTCTCATTAACTGCTGCGGTTTAATATAAGTACGCCTTCTACATAGCCAAGCCCGATCAATGCAAGCCCTTTTTGCCGTCGGCACAAACCGTAATGCCGATTCGGTAATCACTGGTCGACGCGCTTGCTTTCATTTAAATTTCAGGGTAGATGATCCTCATTGACAACACCGACGATGTCAGCGATTAAGGATGCAGCATCATTGCGGCGGTCGTGGACCGTACGCAAACCCCATACCGCTCGTTTCGAAGGAGAACTGCCATGGCCCGAACGTGCCGGATCGAACGAAAAACATCGGAGACCCAAGTTAAGGTCGAAATGAACCTGGACGGACAGGGAAAGGCCGATATCAACACCGGTATCGCCTTTTTCGATCATATGTTGACCCTGTTTTGCGTTCACGGCCGATTTGATCTGGATATCCAGGCCAAAGGCGATCTGGATGTGGATTTTCACCACACCGTAGAGGACGTGGCATTGGTTTTGGGGGAGGCTATTTCCAATGCCCTGAACAATCGGTTCGGCATTCGCCGCTATGGATTCGCCGTGACCCCCATGGACGATGCGTTGGCCGAAGTGGCCATTGACCTGTCCAACCGCCCTTTTCTGGTTTACCACCTGCCATCGGTACCGGCGTCCGCAGGCCGCTTTGACCGGGGATTGGCCAAAGAGTTTTTCAGGGCACTTTCCGTCAAGGGAGGCATGAATCTGCACATCAACGTGAAATACGGGGAAAACGAACACCATGTGCTGGAGTCGGTCTACAAGTCCGTGGGCCGGGCACTCAAGCAGGCAGTATCGATCCACGCAGACCGTTCCGGTGTTCGCTCATCAAAGGGGATCCTGTAAGGTCCGCAACATGTTGCCGAATGCTCCCGCCTTTTTTCTGAATACCCAGTGTTTTTTTTTGAAAGCCGCTACTATATATTGACAAAAAGCCTCTGAGGATTTATTTTGTAAAATTTAGAAAAGGTTGACCCTATGCATAAGGTAGCTACAGGCGCAGTCCAGGCGTTCAGGCGCTTTTTTCGCCGCCAATCTGGCCCGTGACCGTCTTTTTATTGAGGATGGCCCAGGTCCTACCGGAGCACGATTGAACCCGAATCCATTTGAAATGGAGGCGGCTTTTCTTGGCGGCGTACATTCCTGACGAAAAGATTACAGCGATCAAGAATGCTTCCGATATTGTGGACATCATATCGGAGATCGTATCTCTGCGTCGTGCGGGACGTAATTTTCTGGGATTGTGCCCCTTTCACGCCGAAAAGACCCCATCATTCACCGTGAGCCCGGACAAACAGATTTTTTACTGCTTTGGTTGCGGTGCCGGCGGCAATGTATTCAGTTTTCTTATGAAACACGGAGGGCTCTCCTTCCCTGAGGCTGCCAGGGCACTGGCGGGACGTTACGGGATTGACCTTCCCACTCGGAATCTGTCTCCCCACGAGAAAAAAAAGTTGACGGAACGGGAAACGATACTAACGCTTAACGGCGAGGCCATGTCCTTTTACCACAAGTGTCTTCTTTCAGAGGAGCGGGGTAAACAGGCCATGGGGTATCTTTTAAAAAGGGGGATGACCAGAAAAACAATTGATGAATTCAAATTAGGGTTTGCTCCGGATGGCTGGGATCACCTTCTCCGGTACTTCCGTTCACGGAGAAAGCCTGTTGAGATGGTCCTTCAGGCGGGTCTGATCGTTTCCCGGAAAAAAGGGGAGGGCCACTACGACCGGTTCCGGAACCGAATCATCTTTCCCATTGTCAACGGGCAGAATCAGCCGGTGGGGTTTGGCGGCCGCGTGATGGACGATGCGCTGCCCAAATACCTGAACAGTCCGGAAACGCCGGTGTACAACAAGAGCCGGTCCCTGTACGGGCTGAACCGGGCCCGCCAGAAATGCCGGGAAACACAGACGGTGTATGTGGTTGAAGGGTATTTCGACATGCTTTCCATGCATCAGTTCGGCATCGAAAATACCGTGGCCACGCTGGGCACCTCCCTGACGGCCGATCATGTTCAGATTCTGAAAGGATTTGTGGGGGAGGGGGGTAAGGCCGTGCTGGTGTACGACTCGGATCAGGCGGGGATCAAAGCGGCCCAGCGCAGCGTGGCGGTTTTTCAAAAAGGGCTGCTGGAGGCCCGGATCCTGGTGTTGCCCAAGGGCCATGATCCCGATTCGTTTCTCATGGATCATGGGCCCGATGATTTTTTAAAGGCGGCGGAACAATCCATGGGGATGATTTCGTTCATGGTGGAATCCGCTGTCGAGAAACATGGGTTGAGCATCGACGGCAAGGTCCGCATCGTCAACGACCTGAAACCGGCCATTCTTGCTATCGGCGATCCGGTTGCCCGGTCACTTCAGATCAAGTACTTGGCAGAGCGGATTGGTGTGGATGAAACGGTCATCTTGCAGAAAGTCCGGCGAACGGCGAACCCCCCCGCCAAGACGGCGTGGCTCTCGGGTCGGCAGGACCTGAACACAGCCCCGAAGCCGGCACCGGTTCGGGGAGAAACCTACCGGCTGGAACGGCAGGTGGTGGCCATGATGCTTCAATTCCCGGAGATGATCACCGATATAGAGCGGCGACGGCTCATGAATCATTTCACAGACCCCTTGCTGACCGAGATTGGGCGGGGCATTATCGACCACTTTACACGTGCCGGCAGCGATATCGCCGGTTTGGTATCCCGCTGGGAGGACCCGGAAAAAAAGGCAGTGGTCACCCGGCTTTCCTTAACCGATGAACGCTGGGCCCGAAGCGGCTGCATGAACCTGATCAACCAGTTTGAGGCCAGCATACGCCGTCGGGACAAGGCGCTGTTAAAGCGTATCGAGGCTGCGGAAAAAAGCGGCGATGAGATTCTTCTGGCCGCATTGTTGCGGGAAAAGCAGCATCAGGCCCGAAAGATAAAGGAAAAACAAAGCGGTGCGAACCATTGACCGCAGCCCATGGCATCTGACGGCTGCCGTCAGCCGATGAGGGGCATGGGGATAAAAAACGATTTTCAGGATACAGCAACCCATTCATGGACTGTAAACAATCCTGTTTTGTTTCAGGAGGCAAACGGCATGACCAAGAAATCCGATAACAAGCGCAATGTGACATCCAAGCAGACTGAGAAAAAACCGGCCAAAAAGAAAGCTGCGGCCGGTGGCAAGGCTGCTGTCGATGCTGCTATACGGAACGTAAAATCGGAAAAAGCTAAGAGCACGATCAAGAAAAACGATCAGAAGGTGCTCAAGGCCCTCATAGAAAAGGGAAAAGAGCAGGGCTCGCTGACCTATGACGAGATCAACGAAGCCCTTCCCAACGAGATGATGTCTTCGGAAATGATCGACGATACCCTGATGATGTTCGACGATATGGATATCGAAATCATCGAAAACCAAGACGGGCTTCCCGGTAAGGAAAGTGCCCCCGCAAAGAAAGAGGCGCCGAACAAGGCGGTGGCGGTATCGGATTTTGGCTCCGTCACCGATCCGGTAAAGATGTACCTTCGAGAGATGGGCATGGTCACCCTCCTCAGTCGTGAAGGAGAGGTGGAGATCGCCAAGAAGATCGAAGACGGAGAGCAGGATGTCCTCAAGGCCCTTTTGGAGACCTCTTTAGGTGTCAAGTATATCCTTGAATTCGGAGACCTGATTGAGAAGGGCGCCATTCGACCGAAACATGTATTGCGTGATGTGGATGAAGGTGATGCCTACGTGGATGAGAAGGTTCAGATCGAAAATTTTCTGGAAACTATTTGTGCTATCCGCAAGGTGAATGATGAAAACCGTGAATACCGTGAGCGCATCTTTTCCGAGCATCTGGGACCTGATGAGGCCCGCCGGATCAGGCGGTGCATCATGCGGCGCAACAATAAAATTTTCGAACTGCTCAAGGGATGGCGATTGGAAGGTGGTGTCATCGACCGCATTGAAGCGCACATTCGCCGGCTTATCGACTGGTTTGATGCCCAGAACAAACTGGTGGCCATCACAGCAGAGGCCTCCGGCGCAACGATTCGGGAATTTCGCGAACACCTGGGCACCAAAGCCAAGTTTATGAAATGGGCGAAAAAACAGTCCAGTCTCGATGAAGAATCTCTGGGGCGTATTTACGCCCACCTGAAATTTGTAACCAACCAGCTTGTAGAAAAAGAGAATACCTTCAAGGCCAACAACCGGAACCTCAAACGGGTCATGGCCAGTGTGGACGAAGGTCGCATGCGGGCAAAATTTGCAAAAAGTGAGCTGATCCGGGCCAACCTTAGGCTGGTGGTCAGCATTGCCAAGAAGTACACCAACAGGGGGCTCCAATTCCTGGATCTCATCCAGGAGGGCAACATCGGGCTGATGAAGGCGGTGGACAAGTTCGAGTACCGCCGGGGGTACAAGTTTAGCACCTACGCCACCTGGTGGATCCGGCAGGCCATTACCCGGGCCATTGCCGACCAGGCACGAACGATCCGCATTCCGGTGCACATGATCGAAACCATCAACAAACTGATTCGCACCTCCCGATACTTGGTCCAGGAGTTCGGCAGGGAACCCCGTCCGGAAGAGATTGCCAGAAAGATGGAAATACCCATCGACAAGGTCCGCAAGGTGCTCAAAATTGCCAGGGAACCCATTTCTTTGGAAACCCCCATCGGGGAGGAGGAGGACAGCCATCTGGGCGATTTTATCGAAGACAAGAAATTCATGCTGCCGTCCGAAGCGGCGGTGAGTATGAACTTGGCCGAACAGACCCGAAAGGTGCTGGCCACCCTGACCCCCCGTGAGGAAAAAGTGCTTCGCATGCGGTTCGGCATTGGCGAGAAGGCAGACCATACCTTGGAGGAGGTGGGCCAGGACTTCACCGTCACCCGTGAGCGAATCCGGCAGATTGAGGCCAAAGCGCTGAGAAAACTGCGCCACCCCACCCGCAGCCGGAAGCTGAAGAGTTTTATCGACAATTGACACTGCGCGGGGCAGGTGTTCATCCGCTTGACAAATGACCATGACGGGAGTAGTAAAACGATCGTTGATAACCTGATACGGGCCCATAGCTCAGCTGGCAGAGCCACCGGCTCATAACCGGTCGGTCCCTGGTTCGATTCCAGGTGGGCCCACTTTAAAAAAACTCCGGCGCCGTTCGTCAACTCATAACGCCCGGAGGCCTCAATATCCGGCTCTGTTGAGGACATAAGGCGATTCGGCGTGGTGAGATTCCGGCTACCGCGCCTTTTTTGTGCCCTTAAGAGGAAAACGGCATGACAGGAACCGTCGCTCAATTTACCCGGATACTCGACCACCTGGCGCCTCCTCGGTTGGCGGAGTCGTGGGACAATGTCGGCCTTCAGATTGGAAACCGGGACTGGCCCGTAAAAAGGGTATGGACGGCCTTGGACCCGCTGCCCGAGGTGGTGGCCAGGGCCTGTGAAAACGATGTGGATTTATTGGTCACCCACCACCCGCTGTTTTTCAAGCCGGTCAAACACATCGATTGCGGTTCGCCGCTGGGGCGGATTGTCGAAATGGCCTTATCCCGGCGGCTGGCCATCTTCAGCGCCCACACCAACCTGGACAGTGTGCACGGCGGCGTCAATGATGTCCTGGCCGGACGGATGGGATTGAGTAAGGTTCGTGTCCTTGCCGGCCCTGCCCATGCCGACATGTGCAAACTGGTGGTGTTCGTTCCTCGGAATCATATGAAAGCGATCCTCGATACCCTTTTTGCGCTGGATACCGGCAGGATGGGCAATTATTCATGCTGTACGTTCCGTTGTGAGGGCGTTGGAACCTTTTTGCCTGGAGCGGATGCATCACCGGCTGTTGGAAAAATTGGCACCCTTACTGAAGTCCAGGAAAATCGTATTGAAATCCTCGTGTCCCACGGTGATCTGAGCACGGTGGTGGATGCGGTGAAAAAGGTGCATCCCTATGAATCCATGGCCTATGACGTCTACCCCCTCACTGTCCGCGACCACCAGACAGGATTGGGGCGGGTGGGGGAGCTTTCATCACCTTTGCCACTGGACGCCATTTCAGCGAAGCTGAAAGCCGTATTGAACCTTTCAACGGTGAAGGTGGTCGGCAAGCCGGACATGGTGGTGGAGACGGTGGCGGTGTGTTCGGGAAGTGGCTCCAGTCTGATGACCGCAGCCATCGCCTCGGGTGCACAGGCATACGTAAGTGGGGATCTGGGGTATCACACGGCCAGAGAGGCCCAACAGGCAGGCATCGGGCTCATCGATGTCGGACATTTTGGCTCGGAGCATCTGGTCGTCGATGTTCTGGCTGTATCCATTCGGGATGCGATCAAAGCATCGGGTCTATCGGCCACCGTGGAAGCCGTCGACACGGAAACGGATCCATTTCATTACCTTTGAAAAACGGGATACGGGAAAGGCAGCTATGAGCAATATTCAGGAGCAGATTAACATCCTCGTAGAAGTGCAAGGGGTTGAGGTGGAGATCCTTCAAGCCGGTCGGCTAATCATTGCGATGAGCGACGAGGCCGTCGCTCTGGAGCAGGAGGTGGCCGAGCGTGAGGCACTGGTGACCGCCGAAAGAGAGACACTTGACGATCTTAAAAAGTCCTATCGTGAGCTTGAATCTGAATCCAAGATCAATGCTGAGATGATCGTCAAAAGCAACGAGAAACTCCGTAACGTAAAAACCAACAAAGAGTACCAGTCAATCCTGAAAGAAATAGAGGACATCCGCAAAAAGAATTCAGGCATCGAAGACCGAATGCTCGATCAGTTAGAGAATATCGAATCCTCAGAAAGGACGGTTAAGGAAAAAGAGGCGCAACTGGGGGGCTTTTTTCAATCATGCCGAGAGAAAAAGGAAATGCTTGCTGCCAAGGAGCAGCGCGAACGGCAAGCGGTTGACACGTTGAACGAGAAGAAGGTGCAGATCAGTGCAAAGGCCGACCCGACAACAATCACCATCCTGGATGATGTGAAGAAGAAGGTCCGGGGGCTGGCTGTAGTGCCCGTTCAGCAAGCCATCTGTATGGGGTGTCACATGAACATCCCGGCGCAGTTGTTCAATGAGCTCCAGCGATTTGATGAGCTCCGGTTTTGCCCCCATTGCCACCGGATTATCTACTGGAAAGAAAACGATAGCGAATAGCGGTCGGAGTAGACCAGGTGATCGCTGGTCCCTCTTCGGGGACTGGAGGAAAGTCCGAACACCACAGGGCAGGGTGCTCCATAACGTGGAGTCACGGTGACGTGAAGGCAAGTGCAACAGAGAGCAGACCGCCCTGCCGTTTTGGCAGGGTAAGGGTGAAACGGTGCGGTAAGAGCGCACCAGTTCTTCGGGTGACCGGAGAAGCTAGGTAAACCCCACCCGGTGCAAGACCAAATAGGGGAGCGTTGGGGCTGCGGCCCCTAGAGGGCGGCCCGTCCAAGCTCCCGGGTAGGTCGCTCGAGGTGCCGGGCAATCGGCATCCCAGATGAATGATCGCCGCCTCCGATCCGGGTAACCGGCCGGGGGAACAGAATTCGGCTTACGGGCTGCTTCGACCGCTATCTCGTGCCCATCCAGAAACGGTTTTTTCGCCCAATTTCTGCGTTATGCTCAAAATTTTATCCTCGGAATATCAACTATATGCCTGTGGTAAAATTTTTCGCACGCCTTGATCTTGAACGAAAATCCTCGTTTCTGGACGGACACTAACTCGCTTTTTTAATGGAAGCCTTTTCGAACCACTGGTTGACGAACGGAGCGCATCGTGAACGATTCTTACTGTGAAATCTCTTTTTCTGAAAAGGTCAGAATCTTCTCATCAGATTACCTGAAATGCTGCATCTACATCTCCAACCGGCAGACCCCTGATCACGTATTTACCAAAAAACTCTACTCCAAACTGATCAGCACTTCCCAGGTACTGGAGGACTTCCTCGACTTCCACGGGGCGAAGAACAGCGAGGACTGGTACCTGTACCGGGAATTGTGTGCCACCGTCAGACACCTGAGCCTCGGGGCCTACTGCCAGAACCTGGCCCCCGTCATTATTGACGAGGCCTCGCGGCTCAATATTGCCATACCGGCGGAAAGTTTCGGGCCCGAGGACTTTCCCGGCATCACCACAGGCGAGATGCTCAAATACGACATCGACGATGACGCCAAGGATGTTCAGAAGCGCAATATCGTGAAGATCGCCAGCGAGTTACTTTCCATCGCCGCCAGCTTCGATCCCATGGGGTTTTACGAGCCCTACGGAAAAGAAGAAATGACCGCTCTGGTTCCCGAAAAGGTGAACGAGGTGCAGATCCGCCGTTTCGAGATGTTGGTGCACAACCTTCAGTCTTCCTTCGATACCTATGTGATTCACGGCGGATTCCGTTTCGGCGACCGGAAGCTCAAAGCGATGAGAAGTTATTTCTCAATTGTTTTTCACCTGCTGCAGATGATGGGACGCCTGCTTCATTTTTATGAGCGGCACCTTTATGAAGCCGGCTATAAAAACACCTATAAACGGGTCCAGGACAAATTGGCCTCCCTGGTGGACCCGGTGATGCTGCTGGACCGAACCATCAACTACGGATTGTACTATGCCTGCCACTACCTCAATTCCGGCAAAAAACTGGCGCGGGAAATCCTCAATGAAAACATCGAGCGTTCCGCCATCACCGTGGGGATTCCGGTCAAGCTTGGGTTTCATAGTCGTCCCAGTCTCCTGGTGGCCAAGATTGTTCAGCATTTCGGTGGACAGGTGGAACTGGTTATGGGCGAAGACCGGTTCGACGCCAGCAGTGTGCTGGACATTCAGTGGGCAGGCGGGAAGCTCCAAAAGGAGAAGATCACCGAGGTGACCTTCGAAGGCGACACCCGGGCCCTGGACGACATCCAGATCCTGGCCGGTGTCAATTACGGGGAAGACACCATGGGAAAAGGCGTGCCGCTTCCCATCGAATTGAGTTACCTGAGATGATTTGCGCTGTCATCGTTGCCGGCGGAAGCGGTTCCCGCATGAATTCACCGGTGCGAAAACAATATCTTACCCTGGACGGCCTGCCCATTGTCTCCCATACCCTGATGGCCTTTGACCGGTATCCCGTTCTGGAACGTATAATTCTCGTGGTGCCGGAAGATGACCTGGAATATTGCCGGGCTGACATCGTGGCACCGTTGACCATGGATCATGATGTCAAAGTGGTGGCCGGTGGGCGGCGGAGGCAGGAATCGGTGTCAAACGGGCTGACGGCCGTTGGCGTTTCCGACGGCATCGTCATGATCCACGACGGGGTACGGCCTTTTGTCCGCCCGTCTCTCTTAAGCGCCTGTGTTGTGGGCGTCAATGCAACCGGCGCCTGCATTCCGGCGATACCGGCCACTGACACATTAAAGCAGGTGGATGAAAACGGGGTGATTATCTGTACCCTGGACCGGCAGCAGATCCGTCTTGCCCAGACTCCTCAAACCTTTTCTATCGGCCTGATCCGGCGCGCCTACCAGTTGGTTGGGCGGCGCGGATTAGCTGCCACCGATGACGCTTCCATCGCCGAATTTGCCGGAGAGAGAGTGGCCGTGGTGCCAGGTGACCGGGACAACATCAAGATCACCACGCCGGAAGATCTATTGATCGCCCGGGCGATCCTCGACAGGTGGAGCGAAAAAGTCCCCCTGATAACCGAATAAAAATCCGGGCCCAGAGGACCAGGCGTTGGTTATCCTCCAATGATCCGGGCAATCAGGCCGGCAAGCTTTTCCGGATTATGGCGGATGACGTCTCCCGATGTTTCAAGGAGGTCTTCTAAAAATAACTGACAGCCGGTGTCCGGGAGGCCGATGTCCACAAACTCGGCCTTCTGTTTTCGATAGAGGGCCAGCAGACGGTCATCGGGTCGTTGGGTGTTGATGATGGCAGCGCTGATTTTCCGACCGGTGAAGCCTTCTATCGTGGAAATGAAATCGTAAGCCTGATAGTGGTTCGTTTCGCCGAATTTGGTCATGATGTTTACTACGTGATAAATGGGCGCAGACACGGCGTTGAGCTTTTCCCGCAGGCCAGGAACGATGAGGTTGGGAATGATGCTGGTGAACAGGTCGCCCGGTCCAAGGATGATGATGTCGGCTTTGGCGATGGCTTTCAGCACCGGCGGATAAACGGTGATGGCGTCGCTGTGGTGAGGGACCAGGTAGACGTCCCGGATTGTCTCGCGCTGATGGCCCCGGGGGGTGTCGATGGCGCTCTCGCCGAAAATCCGGCTGCCGTCGGTCAGTTCAGCCACCAGGGTGGCCCGGTCGATGGTGACCGGCAGAATTTCACCCTTGACATCCAGGATTTCGGACAGGGCCTGAACGCCGGCGGGAAAGCTGCCGGTGTAGCGGGAGAGCATGGTCAAAAGCATGTTGCCGGCATTGTGCCCCTTGAGGCGCCGGTCCTTGTTGAACCGCTTCTGAAAGATGGCCCGGGCCGTTTCCTGATGGGGAGACAGAGCAAGGATGCACTTGAGGATGTCACCGGGGGGCAGGGTGCCCAACTCATCGCGGAGCCGGCCGGTGCTTCCTCCACTATCCATCATGGAGACCACGGCGCTGATCCGGATACCCGCCAGTTTTCTCAGGCCGGACAGAAGGGCATACTGACCGCTGCCGCCGCCGATGGTGACCACATGAACCGGCTGTTTATTCTTTTTGGATGTCTTGTCCGTCACGGGTTTCCCTCCCCATGGTATTCCAGCACCTGATCCTTGAAGCCGTCGGTGCGGGTGATGCCTTTGGCGATGATCAGTTTTCTCCCTCTTTCCACCCCGTCCGCCAGCACCTGTGCGTCGTGTCCGGGGCCCTTTCTTGAAAATGACCGGACACGGGGATAGCGCTGTGCCAGGTATCGGGTCAGGGCATGATCCACCATTCGAACGGGCAGGTGGGTGTTGCTGCCACGGGTGCCCGTTCCGGATGCCTGCCGCAACGTGGTCTTGAAGCCGTCGATGATGCCGACGGCAAAATCGGTTTTGCGGTATCGGTTCAGACCTCTGCCCCGTCGATAGTCAACCCAGGCCGCGTCGATATAGCGGCAGATGGTATCGTGGATATATTCGGCGATCAGGACGTTTTTCCGGGTGCCGCTGATCTCCAGCACCCGTCCCATCCTTCCCTTTTCCAGCACCCAGGCCTGGATCCACATGCCCTGAACAAAATAATAATCCTGGAGCAGAAGGGCCAGTTGATAGGTCTCACGAAAATGCCGGAGGCGGGGTGTGCCTAAAAAAATGCTGTGGTAATCCTGATCAACCCCTTGACCGATCAGATCCACATTGTGGCGCGAGATCAACTCGTAGGCTTTGACCATGGCGGCGTGGGCCTCGTTGGGGTTCCTGCTTTCGGCCAGGGCCATGAGCTTGTGAATCTTGACCACGATGCGGTCCTTGTCGTTCAGTTCCTCCCCCTGGTTCAGGCGCGCGTGAAGGGGGCGGTAAGTGCCGGAGGCCGCTGGGTTGGCCCGCAGCAGGCGACAGGCCTGTTTGAAACTTTTGCCATGGGCGGGTTCTGATGTGGCCCGTAATCCTTCGTGGGTCACCTGATGGGCCATTTCGTGAAGCAGCAACTCTTTTACGTCATCCCACCGATGACCGGTGACGATTTCCCGGCTCAGGATGATTTCCCGTTTATTCTGGCTCCAGCAGCCCAGCCTGCCCCCCATGTCCCGAATGGCAAAAAGGGGTTTTTTGATGGATCGTCGAAGGGGTTCGGGCAACAGCCACAGCGCGTTTTCCCATTCCGCCAGAAGACCGCGCAGAACCTGGCGCTCGAGGGATGACTGGAGGGTGGAAACACCACCCGCGGCGAATCGGTCGGACGTTGTCGATGGTTGTCTGAAGTTGGCGGCCATGGCAACGAATCAGGCGATCAGCTGCGCCAGGGCTTCCAGGGCGAACAGATATCCCGATGCCCCCAACCCGGAGATTTGTGCAGCAGCGATGTCGGCGATAAAGGACCGGTGCCGGAACGATTCCCGTTTGTGGATATTGGACAGATGAACCTCGATTATCGGTGCATCCAGGAGCAGTGCCGCGTCTCGGATGGCGACGCTGGTGTGGGTGTAGGCTGCCGGGTTGATGATCAGGCCATGAATCCGCCCAACGGCCTTCTGGATGGCGTCGACAATTTCCCCTTCGTGATTGGACTGGAAGGTGGAAATCTGAAGGCCCAGCTCTCCGGCCTTTGTGGACAGGGACTGGTTGATGTCGTCCAGTGTCCGGCTGCCGTAGTGGTCGGGTTCGCGTTTGCCCAACATGTTGAGGTTGGGGCCGTGGACCACGAGAATTCGTTTGTTCTGGCGACTGTCATTCACGGGCGTTCCCTCTACCATTTTGCCTTGAGTTCGGAAATGGTTTGCTGATAATTTTCACTGCCGAATATGGCACTACCGGCCACGAACACATCCACTCCGGCTTCCGAGATGCGGCTGATGGTGCCGGCATTCACGCCGCCGTCGATCTGGATCAGGGTGGGCAATCCCTGCTCGCGTATCATTGTCTTGAGTTGGGCCACCTTGTCCAGGGCAGACGGGATGAATTTCTGGCCGCCGAAACCGGGGTTGACACTCATGATCAGGATGAAGTCCAGGTCTTCCAATATCCATTGGAGGGATTCCACCGGCGTGGCAGGGTTCAGGGCCACACCGGGCTTTGCCCCTTTTTCGCGGATCAGCTGAATGGTCCGGTGCAGATGGGTGCATGCCTCCTGGTGGACGGCGATGGTGTCGGCCCCGGCATCGGCAAAGTCTGCAATATGGCATTCCGGGGATTCGATCATCAGGTGGACATCGATGGTCAGCGCGGTGGATCGGCGAACCGCTTCAACCACCAGCGGGCCCATGGTGATGTTGGGGACGAAGCGGCCGTCCATGACGTCCACATGGATCCAGTCTGCGCCGGCTGCTTCCACAGCACGAATATCCGGGTTTCCATCAGCTGACCATCCACATAAATCAGTACCGTGGGGTTACCACTTTTTGGTACCAAAAGCCAGATTTCTTGGCCCGGTGCCATAAAATCATCGAACAGGCTTAGCAAAAACTGAGCTTGGTTTATTTTAACCTGGACCCGTTTATTTAAAAAACCGTTTTCCAGGGAGAACCGGAACAGTTCCACCTGATCTGTGTTTTTGGGCTCTCCGGTATATTGGCCGGCCTTAGATCGGTTGAACGTCAGGTCCACACGACCACCCCGGGCCACCCGGTAGCCTGCCAATGGCAGTTGATCCACGATGGTTTCAAGCGGCGCACTGATCCTGTGAACGAATCGGATGGTTCCCACCGTCAGCTGCAGCTGTTCCAAACGACGAATGGCCGACTCCAGAGTAAACCCGGACAGGTCCACCATGGGAAATGCAGGGACCGAAGGCCCCCGGCTGATCAGCAGATCGGCACAGGTGTTTCGGGAAACGGTTGCACCGGGAGGTGGGGATTGGGCAATGACCTGGCCGGCGGCGCTCCGGGGACTGTTCATGCCGGCCAACGTCCCTCGGCACAAGCCGTTTTCCGTCAACAGGACACGGCTCTGCTGGAGGGAAAGGCCCGCCAGATTGGGCATGACGATGGTTTCCGGCCCGCGGGAAACCCGTATTTTAACGTCCCGGCCCCGTTTAATGGCGGCGCCGGCATCCGGATCCTGGTCGATGACATGGTTTTTAGGTACCTGGTCATGATATGCCGTTCCTTTGACGCGGGTATTGAGTCCAAGATCCGAGAGGATTTCGAGACCATACAGGACGTCCTTGCCGACCAGGTCGGGGACGACGACGGTATCCTCACCCTTGATGATCAGGGTCAGGGCCACGTAGGCACCGATACCGGCCATGGCCATGAAAAGGGCCACCAGCAGTAAGATCCGCAGGGTCTTTCTCGCCAGGCGCTTTACGGATGAAGTGGATGGGGGCATGGGGCTAAAAGTCAATGGTTAGGCACAGGGAGACACCCTCGGGTGCCGGTATCAGGGAGAAGGACATCTGTCTGCGCTCGTTAAGCCGTTCACGGAACTCGGTGACCCGGTCACGGTTGTACTTATGGGCACTGGAGACGGCACCGTAGATGTTACCGGTGTAAAAACCGAACTCCACGAAACTGATTACGCTGCCAAGGGCGTATTGCTCGTTGTCAAATGCTTCCCATGCCGCCCAGATCAGGCCGGCGTTGATCAGAAAGGCGGTCAACGAATCCTGGACTCTTTCGCAGTAAAGCTGGCCGCCGCCGGGCACGATAGAGAGAAAACCGGCGGTGGTCGGATTCTTGAACGGGATGGCGTC
>JABZFO010000042.1 GCA_014237405.1 Desulfosarcina sp.
AGCAGGATGATCTGCATCTCCGGTCTTTTTTCCTTGATGACCTTCAGGGCCTGGATACCGTCCATTTCCGGCATCATGAAATCCATGATCACCGCATCGTAGGATTCGGTGGCGATGAGCGACAGCGCCTCGGTGGCCGATGTGGATGTAGTCACTTCCATATCACGGGCGCGCATGCGCTCGGCCATGATTTCCAGAAACTCCGTTTCGTCGTCAACCAGCAATACTCTTTCCGTCATTGTAAACTCCTTTCAAATTACCCGTGAAATGACACCGGCCAGATAGCCGGGTTTGGCTATGGGTTGGTTAAAATAAGACCGATTTCACCCTTTTCTCCGTCAGCGGTCAATTGGGCGCCGAGAAACCGGGCCACCAGCGCCTCCCGGGGTGAGGGAAAACCCGCTCCAGTGACAAGGAAATCCACTGCCAGCCCGCAAAAACGGATCCGGGCGGCATTTTCGATTTTCTCTGCAACCATGGATACCCTTTGGTCCGGGGCGCAGGCATCAATGGTCCGGCGCAGGCAGGCCCACACCAGATTTCCCAGGAAAAACCGATTGGTGACGGCGGTCACCGGCGTGGCCGGCACCTCGATCTGCGGGGTCTCTCCCTTCATGGCGATGAGCCGGGCGGCCAGATTCGAAATAAAATGAATGAGCTCTCCCACATCCACGGCCTCCGTGGGGTAGTCGGCGCTGTGGGCAAACCGGTTCATACCCTTGATGATCCGATCCCCCCTGGCCACCTGACGGGCGACGGATTGGGCCAGCCCAGACAACCGCTCCGGGGAAAGGGGCATTCCCTTTTCGGTCAACAGTACCATGTCCTGAAGCAGTCCGGCATTTTCGTTGATGATGGCCAGTACATTTTTAATCTCGTGTGAAATGGATGCAGACATTTCACCGAAGAACCGGACACCCTCGATGGCCAGGGCATGGGATTCGTCTGTCATGTTGTCTTCCTCTCCGTTGCTTGCCTGTCGGCGGCAGGATTGATTGTCGGGTCAACGGCACAGGCGGCTGCAGATGGCGTCCGAGGCGGTTCCAGGGGCAGGGTGACCGTAAAACGGGTGCCTTTGTTCACCCGGCTCCACACCGTAATCTCGCCGCCCATCTCCGATACCATGCCATAGGTGATGGAAAGCCCCAGGCCGGTCCCCCCGTGGAGGTGACGGGTGGAGAAGAAGGGTTCGAAGACCCGCTTCAGATCGGCTTCCGGGATGCCGTGCCCGGTGTCGGCCACGGTCACACGGATATGCGTTGCCCCTTTGCGTCCGATGGTAATATCCAGCCGCCCGCCGTCTCCCATGGCCGCAAAGGCATTGTTGATCAGGTTCAAGAAAATCTGCTGGACGTTGCCCCGGTCGCTTTCGAAGATCGGTATTTTCTCCTGCGCCGCCACAGATACCGCAATGCACCGCCGTTCCGCTTCTTTTTCCATGAGGCCGAGCACCTGGCGGATGATGTCCTCGATGTCCACCGCTTCGATGGACGATTCCATGTGGCGGGCAAAGTCCAGCAACCGTCGGGTGATGGTGCCGCAGCGGCGCACCGATGCCAATACATCGTCCACCAGCCCCATGAGTTTCTCGTTGCCGGTATAGTCCCGGTTGATGGTAAACAGGTCCTTGATGAGCCCGGCCTTCTGGTTGATGATGGCCAGCGGGTTGTTGACCTCGTGTGCCACCCCCGAGGCCAGACGGCCGATGGATGCCAGCTTGTTGGTATACTCCACCTGATGCAGGGCTTGTACCCGGCGCTGGTCCGCCGTATGGATGCGGTTGACCAGGTAAGTGGCGACGCCCAGGATGGAGACCAGGATCAGGGCGATGCTGAAAAGCAGAAAGCCGATGAGGTGCATCCGGGGTTTGAGCCACAGATCCATGATGCCGGACTCCTGCCGAACCATCATGAGTAAAAATGGGCTGTCGGGAATGGGGGCAATGCCCATGAGGACGGGCCGCCCGGCTTGATCCACCGTTTTCATTACCCGGGTGCGGCCGACCGCTTCGGGAATGGCCAGCGGTAGCTTTTCGAAGCGGGTGCCATAGTGCCGGGTGGGCGTCTGGAGAATCCCCTGGGTGTTGACGATAAAAGCGTCGTCGGCCTCATCCAGAGCCACCTGTAACACGGGGCCATCCAACAACCAGACATCCAGTGTCGATCGCAGGACGAAGAAGCCGCCGCTGTCCAGGTCGCGCCGGATGGCAATGACCAGTTGATGGTCTTGTCCCCGGTTTAACGTCACGTCACTGATGAAAAAACCGTTGGCGACGGTATGATCGAAGCATGTGGTGGTTTTCACCCGGCTTCTTTCAAGGGCATAAGGCCCGGCATAAGCCTGTACGGTACGGTTTGCATCCATCACGCCGAGATCCACGAACCCGCCCATGCCGCTGCGCAGATTGGTCAGGATGGCGTCCAGCCTCCCCGGCGCCAGCAGGTCCGGCAGGGTGTTGTCTCGGGCAACGAATTCAAGGGCCGCCCGGCGCTGGGACAGTAAAAACGAGACGCTGCGCCAGGTGTTGGAGACCATCCAGGAGGTGCCCATGGCCGCTTCGGATTCAAAAGCCTGACGGGTGAGCCGATAGTCCACCAGCGCCATGACCAACAGGGGCGTCAGGGTCACCACCGTGGTGAAGGCCACGATCATCAGCCATTTGCGCCGGAAGCTGAAGTGACTGTTCCCCGGTCCGGCAGCCGCATCCTGGTAGTCCCAGAAACGGGGTTTGAATCTGGACAGGTTCAGCATGGTCAATACCGATCTGCAGGCGGAAAAACCGACATGTCTGCCTCAGGTTTTGAATTTTTGAATCTTTTCATGGGCTTTTTTCAGGGTGTCGCTCAACTCGTCAATGTCCACGGGTTTTTGCATATAGGCGAAGGCTCCCAGTTGCATGCAGCGCTTCCGATCCGCCTCGGAGCCGTGGCCGGTGAGCACGATGACCTCGATTTCAGGTCGGGTGGACTTGACCTGCTTCAGGATCTCCATACCGTCGATGCCCGGCATTTTCAGGTCGATGATCATCACCTCGGGTTCATCCTCCTTGACCAGGGCCAGGGCAGACTCACCGTCATAGGCCACGGCGGATCCCATGTCCCGCAGCTGCAACCGTTCGGACAGGGTCTGGACAAACTCCCGCTCGTCATCAACCAGCAGCACCCGGGAGGGCACCTCGAAGCTGTGCTTGCGGTAGATGTGCGCCTGGTGAAAATCCTTGCCCACCTGCGTTTTCACCGACTCGACGCCGGGGATGGCGCCGGCAATGGATTTGAGATCCTCTTCCAGCCGGGCGAGCATCAGCACCTGTTTGTTGATGGTCAGCACCACCGCACCGTTTTCAGCCGATACGGAGACATCGTGTCCGGCGCGGGACAGCGCCATTTCAACGGTGGCTGCCAGCAAAAAGTCCTTTTCGGTCTGAATGGAGGCCTCGGTACGGCGAACGGCATCCTTGATGAGATTCTCTTCGATCAGTGCGCCGGCCTTGGCCACATCCATTCGGTTCATGGGGAGCACCATGTCGTAAAGGGCGTTGTCCCACGGATCCTTGACCGAAAACAGGGCTTCGGCCCAGGCGGCACTGTCTGCATCCTGGGCGTGGATCTGTTTCGAGGCGTCCTTTTCAGTCAGCCCCTGGACGACCCCGGCCTGGTCGATGCGATAGGGCATTTCAGCGATGATGCACACCCGCAGCACATGGCTGACAGCCTGGGGGATCAGCAGGCTGCAGAATCCGTGGACCACGGCAGGGCCCCTCTCCAGCTCCGTTGCCAGGACCAGGCGCAGGCAGGCAATGGAGCACTCCTTTTCATGGGTGAACGTGTTGAAGACCGAGGTTTTGGCTGAAAAGGCGCGCCGAATCTTGTTCTCCGGCATGCCGGACGTCTCAGCCGCCTTCAGGATAACCTGCTCGTCGGTGATCAGCCGGTACCCGGTGCTGTCCATCACGTCCCGGACCACCGCGTCCGCACTGCAGAAGATGCCGCTGAAGATGGTAATGACAGACATCGCTAAACTCCTTTGGGTTCGCTGTTCGTCGCCAGGGTTCGAAGCGAGGCCAACGGGCAGTTTTTCTCGTTACCCCCCTTATGGGTCTGGTCGTGGATGGCTCGAATCGCTTGTTCCATGGTCGGATAGAAATGATCTTCACCGATTTTATAGAAAAGATGCGTGCGTCGCAGCACCTGCATCACCGGTTCATGAACGTTGCTCATGGAGATGTCGATGCCGGCGCTTCTCACCCGGTCGACTACCAATGACAAGGATTCCTGGCCCGATGCATCCATATCGCTGATGGATTGGGCGGCGATGATAATGTGTTTGAGCGCTTTTTTCATTTTTCGCCGCTGGCGGATCTGGTCTTCGAGATAGCTGGCATTGGCAAAGAACAGGGGACCGTCGAACCGAACCACATCAATGTAGCGGCACTCCTTCAGTCCGTGGGTCACGACATTGTAGAGCGCCTTGTCCAGACCCATGGAAAGGTCCACCACGTCGGGCCGCATGCTGCGATAGAGAAACACAACAAGCGAAAGGACCACGCCCACCATGATGCCCCGGTCCAGATGCGGAGCAAAGGCCAGGGTGCACACGAAGGTGATGACGGAGATGGCACCGTCATACCATTGGGCCCGCCAGGCGTGAATGAATCCCCGGACATTGATCAACCCGGCCACCGCCATCATAATGATGGCCGCCAGTACGCTTTGGGGCAGATAGTAGAGCAGGGGCGTGAAAAAAAACAGGGTCGCCACCACCGCCAGACTGGCAATCACGCTGGACAGGCCGGAAACGGCACCGGTCTGGAGATTAACCGCCGAGCGGGAAAATGACCCGGCCACGGGATAGCTTTGGGCCACCGAGCCGATCATATTGGCCAGCCCCTGTCCCATGAGTTCCTGATTCGGGTCGATGCGCTGGCCGGTTTTGGCGGCCATCGCTTTGGCAATGGAGATGGCCTCCATAAATCCCAGCAGGGCGATGATGACAGCCGGTGACATCAAGGTCATGGCACCGTGGCCATCGACCTTAGGAAAAGTGAAGTCCGGAAGGCCCTTGGGGATGGCCCCCACCACGTCACCGCCACTGCAGAAGGTGAGTGCCGACGCCTCCAGCGGTGCGTTCTCGACCTTCAGTCGCCAGGTGCCGCCAATCTTTTTTGTGTCTGCCGGGCGATTTCCCTGGGCATAAAATCGAACGCCACCATCCCTGTTCCGGCCGGATTCAAAAAGCAGGCGGCGGATCCGATGCCGATAGTCTGCCGCCTGTCCGGCCTTCAACGCCATTTGATAATTCAGGACGTCCAGATTCCGTTGGGAATCGATGACGATCATCCGGTGGCCGTCGATTTCCGCCTGCTTGATGGTATCGTTGATTCGGGCCCGCCGATCTCCCATCTGATGAAGCTGCGTGGCCTCTGCATTAAAATACACGATCAATGCCCGGATATCTGCATCGACCACGGATTCCAGGGGCATCGTGGACCGCTGTTCAAATCCGCTGGCCCAGCTGATCAAGGTGGTGGCGGCCACGGCCACGAGCACATTGGGGATCCGGAGGGTGATCTTTTTCAGGACCACCATTATGGCGAAGGCAAACACGCCCATCATGAGCGTGGGCCAGTGGGTGTAATGAAGGGCCGCTTTCACCACCTGGATGACTGTTTGGTAGTGATGATCGCTTCTGTCCACCGCCACGCCGAACAACTTGGAGAGCTGAGCGGTAGCGATGATGATGGCGGCGGCATTGGTGAAGCCATTGACCACCGGGTGAGACAGAAAATTCACCACGAGGCCCAGGCGAAACAGACCCAGGCAGAATTGGAACAGCCCCACCATCAGTGCCAGCAGTACCGCATACCCGATGTAAGCCTGGCTGCCGGTGGTGGCCAGGGGTTGCAGGGCCACGGCGGTCATCAGGGAAACCACCGCAACGGGCCCGGTGGCCAGCTGGCGGCTGGAGCCGAACAGGGCCGCCACCGCCGGTGGCAGAAACGCCGCGTAGAGGCCGAAATAGGCCGGCAGGCCGGCCAACTGGGCATAGGCCATGGACTGGGGAATGAGCACCAGGGCTACGGTTAATCCGGCCAACAGGTCTGCCTTTAAATGGCTGGCGCGATAGCCGGGCAGCCACTCCAGAAAGGGCAACAGCCGGTTCGGAGCAAGGTTGCGCAATACGGATGACAAGCGTTGGGTCATGGCGGTCTACCGGCCTCCCGTCAGAAGCCTGCGGCAGGCGGTGATCAGACTGTCGTAAAGGGTGCCGGCATCGTACACCCGGTATGTGTTGAGCCGGACAATGCCGTCCACCATGGCAAAGAGGACCATGGCCGTCTTTCGCGGGGAGTCGACCGCTATCGATCCGTCTTGCATGCCTTTTTTGATCTCCTCCTCGAAGATGTCCAACAGACAGGTGTAAATGGATTCCAGGTGGCTGCGGCACACCATACTGGTTTCAGCCATCTGATAGGGATAGTGCCGGTGCAGAATCAGGAACTGGTCTTCCATGGTGCCGGCCAGGTGCAGATAAAAAGCGATGACACCCTCCACCATCTCAATCCCCTTCTGATTCCGGCAGGTCTGCTGATGCCGGTCAAATTGCTCCAGAACGCTCTCTTTCACATCTTTCAACACGTGCAGAAACAGGTCCTCCTTATTCTTGAAATGGTGAAAGATGGTTCCGGTTGCCGCACCGGTGATGGTGGACAGCTCTGCCATGGCGGTTCCCTGAAACCCGTTGCGGGAAAAGAGCCGGGTGGCGGCGGCAAGGATTGCATTTCGTTTGGACATGTGTTACCTGTTCGAAAAAACCAACCGAATGATCGGTCGGTTTTTAACTTAAAGATTTTGAAGGGCAATGTCAATAGGAGAAATATGATGTCCCATCCCATTCCCGAAAAAGCGAAACTGCTGGAGAAACTCAAGCAAGGCGGTTTTGCCGTTCCCGACTTCATTTATGTCCCCCCGCAGCATTTTGAAGCCGAAGATTTCACCGCCCTTGAGTCGTTTCTGGAAAAACACCGCAAGAGTTTCAAGGTGATTGCCCGCAGCGCCCATCCTGAAGAGCGTCGGTTCAAAGGGGGGACATTCGACTCCCTTGAAACTTATGCCGACGGGGGTGGAATCCGTTATGCCCGGAACAAGATGATCAAGCTGGCCAGAACCAGCAAGCACTTGAGCATTGCCCGCCAGCGGCGGTTTAACCACGTTCCGGAGCTGGACCTCGAACAGATGGGAGTGGTCGTCATGCCGTTTATCGACGGATCCAGCGTGATGGCCAAGAAGATCAGCGGCCACTGGGAGTTCGGCTACTGCCGGGACCGCATTCACAAGGTGCAAAGCGAACCGTACATCACCCGGACCCCCCATGACCGGCGCCTGGTTCAGCTGTCAAAGGACATCCAGGAGTATCTGGGGTTCCGCTGTGAGATCGAATACATCATCTCGGCCGACGGTGCCATTCACGTGGTGCAGGCCAAAGACATCTCCAGCATCGACATCCTGGAAGAAAAGGAGAGCCAGCGGTCCATCACCCTGGATGGCATCCGGCGAATCCGCAAGCGGCGCAACTATCGGGAACGGCCGGTTTATGTGATGGACAATAAAGCCTTTTACATCACTGTCATCTCCCAGTGTGAGGAGATGGTCAGCGAATGTGCCACGCCCGGCAAGCCTGATATTGCCCAGATCATCAATTCCATCAAGGCCTATGAAGCGGATTTTGAGGCGTTTGCCCTGCGTCACCAGCGTTACGCGGTGCTGGGACTCGCCATTCAGGATCCGGTTGATCTTTACCAGATTGCCAACCATTACCTGGACGATACCCCCGAACTGCAGGCGGAGCTGTCCAAGGCGCTGCATAACAACCTCTACCAGATCGATATTTTTCTGTCCGAAGCCGACACCCTCATCGCCAAGGACAAGTTTCGCATCAACCTGTGCAGCCACGATGCATACGGTATCGATACGGTGCGAAACCCCCTGTGGACCGTTTACTGGTATGTGGACCGGCATGACGATGTGGTTCGCGATTTTCAGCGGGTGGGTTTTAAAACCGGAGATACTGTCGGCATCGATATCGACGTTGACGACAAACCCACCATATACAGGCTGTAAGCTGCCTTGATGCAGCGCTGTATTTAGGGCCTCGGAAATAAATAAATCCACAGTCTTGCTTGTCTTTTGGCCCGTCTTCGGCGTTGCGCCAAAAGTCACGTATAACAATGATATTCCGAGGATAAAATTTTAAGCATAACGCAGAGATTGGATGAAAAGACCGTTTCTGGATGGGCACTGATAGATCATATTATCAGCTGGTCTATCCTTTGTTCTGGTACAGCTCCGGGTAGAGCCGATGGGCGCATTCGGGGCAGATGCCGTGGGTAAAGTCGGCGTTGGAATGGCTGGAGATGTATTCCTCGATCTGCTGCCAGCTGTTGTCGTC
>JABZFO010000070.1 GCA_014237405.1 Desulfosarcina sp.
TGCCAGCGGCGTTCTGATAATATCTTATTCCTGGCGGTTTGAAATAGTCAGATCATCCCCACCTATTTTATTCTCTTTTTCTTCTTCAATATAGTTTAAAAACTATCTTCTTCTCTTTTTCTTCAACCATTTTCTTGCCTCACAAGAATAACCAAACAACATACAATTCCTGTAACATTGGCACGCAGGAGGACTGCGACCAATGCCAGGGATCAAACGGAAAAAATGTCGTCATTGCCATACCTTATTCATTCCAGACCCACGAAATAGAAATCGGCAACATTACTGCCAAAAACCTGTATGCCGCAAGGCCAGCAAGACTGCCAGTCAGAAGCGCTGGCTCGAAAAACCAGACAACCGCGACCACTTCCGGGGGCCGGTGAATGTGCAGCGGGTTCAACAATGGCGCGAGGAGCACCCGGGCTACTGGCGCCGAAAACCTAAAACTACCTCCGATGCGTTACAAGATCCCTTAAATCAACAAGATATTGAAAAAACTAACAATAATCACGAATTTACAGACAGTACGTTACAAGATCTCTTAAACCCACAACCTTCAGTTATAATTGGTATTATTGCCCAATTAACCGGAAGTGCGTTACAAGATGACATAGCCATGGCCGCCCGTCGTATGCAACAATTCGGCAACGATATCCTTAACCCGCAATATGAAGGAGGCCGCCATGGTAACCAAGCAACCCATTTGCCCGGACCGTATCCGTAAAACGCCCAAACAGTTCAGCTGGCTGGATCACCGCCTGGTCAGTGACCACTTCATTGACCGCTGCACCCATGGTGCTGCGGCGCTGTACTTGTTTCTGGTCACCGTAGCCGATGCCAAAGGGATGAGCTATTACTCCGATTGGACCTTATCCCAGCGCCTGGCCATGGATGAACACACTCTGGTCCAGGCCCGGGACGAACTGATCAACATCGGCCTGATTGCCTATGAAAAGCCATTGTGTCAGGTCCTGGCCATCGACGCCGAACCGGTCAGACCAACCGGAACCCTCCAGTCCGTTGAACAGATCTTTACGCGCATCGGGGAGGGCATGAAATGATCGATTACGAACTGTACAGCAAAATCAGGCATCTGAACCAGCATGACGGATTAACCGCCCAACAGATTGCACAGGAACTGGTATTGGACGTGCGCACGAACTGGTATTGGACGTGCGCACGGTCAAAAAAAGGATTGACGAAACGCAGTTTAAACCCAGAAAAAGCTCCCCGCGAGCCAGTAAACTCGATCCTTTCAAAAACGATATTGTCCGTATGCTCGAAGCTCATCCCTACACGGCGATCCAGATTTTTCAACGCATCCGTGAACAGGGCTTTGATGGCCAGTATTCCATCGTCAAGGAATATGTCCGCAAGGTCAGACCACCAAAGACCCGAGCCTTTCTAACCTTGTCGTTTGCTCCGGGAGAATGCGCCCAGGTGGACTGGGGATCCTTTGGTGCGGTCAATGTTGGATCCACCCGAAGACGGCTGAGCTTTTTCGTCATGGTCCTTTGCTACAGCCGCATGATGTATGTTGAGTTCACCGTTTCTCAAACCATGGAGCATTTTTTGGGATGCCATCAAAATGCATTTGAGTTCTTCGGTTTGGCTCCCAAAAAAATCATGGTCGATAATCTCAAAAGTGCCGTGTTAAAACGCATCGTCGGCCAAGCGCCGGTGTTTAACCCCAAATACCTGGATTTTGCCAACCACTACGGGTTTACCATCGCGGCGTGTAATGTCGGAAAAGGCAATGAAAAAGGCCGCGTGGAAAACGGTGTCGGCTATGTTAAAAAAAATCTGTTGGCCGGGTTGGACATACCGGACGTTGCCGCGATTCATCCGGCGGCCAGGCACTGGCTCGACACCATCGCCAATGTGCGTATCCACGGTGAGACCCGTGAAAAGCCGCTTGTGCGTTTCGAAAACGAACGGCCTTATCTGAACCCGCTGCCGTGTCACTGCTTTGATATCGCCACCGTTTCCCAGGTAAGAGCATCGAGTCAGTTCCGCGTTGTAGTCGATGCCAACCGTTACTCGGTTCCGGCTGAGTATGCCGGCAGGCCAATGACCTTAAAAACCTATCCGGACCGGATTTGTCTCTACTGCGATAATAAGCTGATTGCCCGTCATGCCCGCAGCTATGATCGCCACCAGGATGTTGAAGATCCGGATCATCCCAAGCAGCTGCTGCTATGGCGCAAAAAGGCCCGTGAACAAAAAATCATCATGCGGTTTTTAGCCCTGTCGCCCAAGGCCGACCAGTACTATCAAAAACTCGAGCAGCGCCGTATGAACCTTTTTCATCACGTGCAAAAAATCGTGGCCTTAAGCGAAATTTACGATCCCGAAACGGTCGCCAGGGCACTGGAAGATGCCTTCACCTTCCAGGCATTCTCTTGCGAGTATATTGTCAATCTGCTCGAACAGCGCACCCGTCGCCTGCCCAAACCCGGTGCATTGCATCTGACCCGCCGTGAAGACCTGTTGGACCTGACGGTGGAATCACCCGATCTGACCATCTACCATACGGACAAGGAGCGACCATGACTGACATCCCGGACTCCCCGCTTGACCAGAACCTGAGATACCTGAAACTGCCGTTTATGCGTGAGCAGCATCACCCGTTGGCCAAACAGGCCGCGAAAAACAGTTGGTCACACGAAGATTACCTGGAAAAGCTGGCTGATGGTGAAGCGGCGTTGCGAAAAGATCGTTCAACTCAGCGCCGCATTCGTCTGGCACGTTTTCCAGTGATCAAAACCCTGGATCAGTTCAATTGGACCTGGCCGAAAAAAATCAACCGGCTCCAGGTTCAACATCTGTTCCGGCTGCAATTTATCGAACAGACATCCAATGTCATTTTTTTGGGCGGTGTGGGACTTGGCAAAACCCATTTGGCCTCTGCCCTGGGCTATGCCGCCTGCCTTAAGGGCTACACGGTTGTGTTTACCACTGCCATTGATGTGATCAACACCCTTTGTGCCGCTCAGGCCGCAGGGCGTATGAAACAGGAGTTGAAAAAATATACCCGGCCGTCGCTCTTGATCCTCGACGAACTAGGCTTTTTACCCATCGACAAAGTCGGAGCCGATCTTTTGTTCCAGGTCATCAGCCAGCGATACGAACAGGGCGCGTTGGTGATCACGTCAAATCGCGCGTTTAAAGACTGGCCGGAAATCTTCAACAACGATAGTACCCTGACATCCGCCATTCTCGACAGGTTGCTTCATCATGCCGAAACCGCTCTCATCCAAGGAAAGAGCTATCGCATGAAAGAACAAATCGAGGTGTAAAATCCATCTGCAAAAGGTTGCCGGCACATATGTTCATTTCGACCATCTTCCCCTTAGTTTATGCTCTTCATACTGAAAATAATTTCACGGGTCAGGATATCACATTTGAAATGTTTTCCAGATAAAAAGTGGATCGTGGTGCGATAAAGATAAATTGAGAAACCATCAGTTATCAAACACTAAGAAATTATTGCAGATACGCTTTGGACATATTAGAATTACCTTGGCATGGGGCCGTTGTCAAATATTTTAACCAAGGAGGTATGTCATGAAAGTGTCCAAAGCAGGAAAAATCTGGCTCGACTATCATCAGATCCATTCGAAAAAAAAACACGGTTAGAGCCCATTCGTTCGTCAAGGATAGATTTTGTCGCCAATTCGGTCATCATGATCTTAACGATCTATCCGTTGATAACATTCTGGACTTCATGAACCAACTCACCGAAGGTCGCAAACCCCAAACCAAACGTGCTCGATTCACCAGCCTGCTGGTATTTTTCAATTTTGCCAAAACCAATCTCGATACAGATTTCACCAACCCATGCGATTCGCCTATGCTGCGCAAGTTGTTCCGCACAAAAGTAAAAACTCAGTTTGATATACTCGAAAAGGAAACCGTGGATGAAATCATTTTCCGGACTGATAAACCCAGGGACCGCCTGATTATCGAGCTAATGGCGCGAGGTGCAATGCGAATCGGAGAAGTCTTGAAAATAGTCCCCAATGACATTGCCGAAAGGAAAATACTGTTGAGAGAGCTTAAAAGCGGGCGCGAGCATGAAATGATATTCATTCCGCAAAAGGTGGCTGATCGTCTCAAAGATTATATCAAAACCCAAAATATCGGACTACATGAACGGGTATTTCCAATTTGCTATGAAGCAGCCAGATCGGTTGTATTGAAGGCTGGCAAATTAGTTGGAATCCACCTGAGACCGCATGATCTCCGACGACATGCAGCCACCTTTGCATCCCGCTCAGGAGTACCACTTGAAATTGTTAGCAAGATCATTCTCAGGCATTCGAACCTTTCGACCACCCAGCTGTATTTGGGCAGGATCAGTGATTGACGGATTCGTAAAAAGTCCGATATCTGCGTTACGCTTCATCCCTCGTCACTGCGGAGTACGATAAGTACGCTGCCTACGGCACCCGCGTTAGCGGTATTCCTAGGGATTCGCAAGCCTTGATCTCGGACTCTTTACGAGTCCGTCTGAAACGGGACTTTTTACGAGTGCATCAGTGATTCAGCGGTCACAAAAAGCTCAACTTTTTTTTCTGAGAGGCGATAATGAAACAGGATACGAAGATGAAAAAGAATATAATTTCTATGTGTTCAGCCTAATGATCCGGGCTGTTCATTCCATTTGTCGTTTTTCAAGATTGTTGGTAAAAAGGCGATAAAATGGACGCGATAGCCAACTCCCTATAGGTTTCGAATGATAAAATATAGAGAAAAAATAGGTGCTTTGCTGGCATCTTTCGCCTTAAATCTAAAAAGATACAAAAATGCTGCTTTCATTTTCATTAAAGGCAAGAAGGATGACATAAAGTCAAGCACCTCTTCATCCATTCAATTGGTACCGTCAGTTATTAAAAAGCCTTCAGTGGTCTGGCGTTGGCTTTTTACGTCTTACTGGTTTTACTTTTCTCTCATAATTGCCGTCATATTAATGAATACTGTGGTTGGCGCTGCGATAGATAAGTCGCTCACGAAAATCTATCCAACAATAAAAACAGAAAAGTTTTTTGGCCTGGTGGTACAAGAACAAAATGATCCCCGAATCGAATGGCAGCGGAAGCTCATACGGGGAGTGCTTTGGGTAGGAGCCTGTGGATTAAATGCGTATGTGTTGTTATTGTGTCTTCCGGGTATTGTAAGAAAAACCACCCGTAAGGCCCGCAAAAACGAGGCCAAGGCAGACGCAATTGTTACTGAAAAACCGTCCGAAAGCATCCTGTTATACAGCAAGGCTCTCAAACTGGCGGTGGGTCAATCTCATGAATCATGTTTAAAAAGCAAGATAGATACTCTGGATGATGCTTTCAGAAGTGGAAAAATCGAGCGATCATCACCAATGTCTTCGACAACTCCTGAACCGAAGGGCACAGGCACACTCGTTCTGCCTAAGAACGAGTTTCCCAATCATTCAAAACAAGAGAATGTTATTGGACCAGATGGGCGTTATCGAATTGAAAGAAAGCTTGGCAATGGTGCCATGGGAATCGTATTTCTTGCCAAAGACCAGCTTCTTTTTAGAGACGTGGCGTTAAAAAAACTTACTGCTGGCCAAAACCTGGACCAAAATTTGGTGACACGTTTCCAACAGGAGGCACGGGCACTTGCTCGGCTTAGCCATCCGAATATTGTCCAGATCTATGATTTTGTCCAAGAGGAAAATCAATATTGGATCGCTATGGAGTATGTGGAAGGAAAGGATCTGGATAGCCATATTAATGAAAATGGAAAATATGTGATAGCCGAATCATTGCGGATGTGTATCCTGATTGCCGAAGCCATGGACTACGCCCATAATCGCGGTGTCGTGCACCGTGATTTTAAACCATCGAATGTATTGGTAACCAACGCCGGAGATGTAAAAGTAATGGATTTTGGACTCGCCAAGTTAACCCACTCAAGCATTGCCACCATGGAGGGCAGTTTGATTGGCTCACCAGCCTTTATGAGCCCGGAGCAAGCAATGGGTAAAGCAGTGGATGAGCGTTCCGATATTTATGCACTGGGCGTTACGCTATATCAGCTTTTAACAGGTAAGTTGCCATTTAAAGGCGATTTAAAAAGTGTTATTACTCAGAAAATAGCGGGACATCAGCCATCCTTGAAACTTTTAGAAAACCAGATGCCTGCAGATCTTATACGGATAGTTAGTAATATGATGGCCAACAATCCTGATGAACGGCCTGTAACCATGAATGATGTGGGCCAGACGCTTAGGAAGATCAGTCAGACTGAATCTTGATCCAACGACAAGGAGATGAATATGATTAAACTCCAATTAATGTACAAAGAAACAGTTTTAAAAGAATTGTTGACCGACAAAACTGAAATTTCTGTTGGTCGGAATTTCAGTAACGACCTGTGTATAGATAATCTTGCCGCGTCATCACGACACGCCAGGATTTTCAAAGGGCCGGATCAGTATGCCATTGAAGATTTAAATAGCACCAACGGAACTTTTATCAACGGCAAAGAGACCAAGACACAACTCCTAAATGAAAATGATAAGATACAGATAGGTAAACATACAATAGTGGTAACCTATCAGGAAGGTGATTCATTTGAAGAAAAAAGTCCTAACCGTATAACCCAGTCAACATACATGCTTGACCCCAAGGAACGTGAAAAATTGATCAAATAACGCGGCAGCGTTCTGAAACAAATCCCATGCAGCGAGTGGATATGTTTCGCATATCGTACGAGCATCAAACTCTCGGATATCCGAAACCAGCTCGGTCATGAAGACCTTCAGGCTGCGATGGTATATCTCCAAATTAAAGGTGATTCCTATCGGTAAAGCTCAGAATAAACACCATCAGTTGTCCCCGGTCGTGATAAACTGAGCCAAAAAATGTTCATTTAAAACTGAGCCACTATGGAAATGAGCATAGGGGAGACATATCCATAACCTCACATTGATAAATGGCTCATAGCGTGTTGCTCCGCTGATTGGTATGGATTCACATCCGGGGAGCTGCCTCATACAAGGATCGAGTATCCCTCTCCCATTCTCTTTTAGTTCCCAATAACGACGGGTCGGTTGCGTCCTCAATAGTATATTCTGTATAGGCGGTAAGTCTCCATCCTTCCTCAATCTCATAGCGTCCATTGACTTTTGGACGATCCGTGACATAGGTTGACAGGTTACGACTTTTAAAAAGGAGCATCAATTTTTCTTGTTTTTTTACAAAATGGAAATTGGGACGATATACCCCTTGTCTCGAACCGCTAAGCAGATAAAAAATATAGGCTTTCTGGTCATTCCCAATGTTTTCCACAATGTCACAGTCTGTCGCTGAGACGAGCCGCGAAAAATCTTCTTCTTGAAAATCCTCTGTAATAAGGTCTCCCCAAATAATGCGCGAAACTTCTTCCGGATTTTGGCATGGGGTACAGCGTAATATATATTGAATGAGCGCATTGTCCGCCATCTGCCAGCCGTCCCGATTCTGGACTTGGGATGCCGGCTTTGATGCGTCTTCCGTTGTGTTAGCCTGATCCGATGATACCACCGGCGCCATGGGCAGCAGAAATAATCCCAACAACAGAATAGTCAGATACATTTTTAAGGGGTGATGTTCCATATTGTCCTCCTTTTGAATATGCTTTAGACGAAAGGCCATACCCCTGGCAGCAGCGTTAAATTCAGCCAAGCCCCGGCGAGGCCGTTTTGGAAGGGCCTGGCGTCGAACGAATGCCAGCATCTGCCTGCCATAGGTTCTGGGCGAAAGGGTTCCATGGGAGAGAACGGTTGTGTCGCACACCGCTTCCCGGGTCCAGGTGATACGGGGCATGACAAACCAGACAAGGGGATGGAAAAAATAGACGGCTCTCACCAGTTCCTGGAGACAGATCGCAAGATCGTCCCAGCGATTCACATGCACCAGTTCATGGGCCAGGACCGGTTCAAGGGCAGCGCTCCCGACCGGGGATATCAGGTGCTCCGGCAGGACCACCACAGGCCGGAAAAGCCCCATGGTAAAGGTTGGTACATCGGAAGCAACCGCTTTTACCTCCACCGTTCTACGGATATGCAATCGCCTGCGCCAGGTCCGGACGACATTCAGGACAGCGGGATCCAGAACCGTCCTTCCCTGCCCTGCGATCTTCCAAAACCGCCGGCGCTTACGGAGGAACAGCGCCAGGAGGAGGCTGACAACCGCCAACCAGGCACTGCAGATAATAAGGCAAAGCCACTCCCGTGCGGTTGAGGGCGGAACCGTTGCCGGTCTGCTGCCGATTGTCGGGACCATCCCATGGGGATTTTGACCGTCAGGTATGAAGGCATCGGGAAGAGAGGCAGCAAGCGGCTTTTGGTGGTCTGGAAAAATGATGGGTGCATGCGGAAAGGCGAGAAATGGCCGGGATACTAGGTATGGCGTTAAAGACCGGATCAGATGGCCGGCGCTCCAGGGAGTGGCCATATCCGGGGGCAGCACCAGGCGCAAAAGGATTAGGAGCCACAGGCCGTGCTGCCACAGGGGATATCTTCCCCGGCAGCATTTTACCAGTCCCCAGACCAGGGGAAACAGCACCAGGGCATAGACCGACTGTACCGATAAAATGCCGAGAACAGCCTGGGCGATCTCATCAGGACGTATCATGGCGATCCTCCGTCTCATCTGCCAGGAGTCTTTCCAGTTCCCGTATCTCTTCGGGATCCAGGGCCTTGCTCCTGGAAAAAAGGGCCACCACCTCCCCGTAGTCCAGTTCCAGGACCCGGTCTGCAAAAAACTGGACAAACCGGGTAATCCCCGTGGGCCGGGATATGAGGGGGCGATATAGGAAAACGCCGTGGAATTTTTCCCTTGCCAGCAATTGCTTTCGGATCATCCGGTCCATCATGGTCTTGGTGGTGGAATAGGCCCAGTCATGGGTGGGGCAAATTCTCGGCCATGGAAACCTCTTTGTTAAGATTTAACCTTATTGTTACATATGTAACAGATAGGATCAAAATCACATGACCAAGATCAAATGTCAAACATTTTATCGGAAAATTTTAACCAGGATGATATTAAGCTCCACGGCCTGTTTCAGGGTACCATCAATGCTCGGTAGGAAATTGAAGTTAATCCTATGATTTTTTTGCATTACCAGGCTTTTTAAGGTAATAAATAGATTTTCTAAATACAGGTTTTTAATATTGCCATCACTTGTGATATATTGAGGATGAAAAGTTGAGCGTAACGCAGATATCAAGCAAAATAGCCATTTATGGATGGGTACTTGTTAGTGATGCGTATAAGCGGTAACCTCCCAGTTTTTGGAAATTTTGTGAGTTACATGGGGCCAGAGAGATCTTACCGCATTGCACTCTCTTTCAAGGACTTTCATCCTGTGCTCATTAACTTCTTCTTTTCCTCTTTCTTTTTGAGCATCAAGATTAAATTCCTTTTCGTTCATTGCAATAATACGTGTTGCTTTAGATTCGCTGGTTTTAATCTTCCCAATTAATGCAGCGTAGAGGCCATCAAAAATCAGTACTTTTTTAGCTTCCATATTCAGGGTAATTTCCTTTATCGGTCGGGAGCCGTCTTCGTTGATAATGATAATTGGAACAGTGACGGGCCTGTCTTGCTCAAAACAAAACATAACTTCTTCAATTTTGGGTCTGTTCATTTCATTTAAGCCAACGTTGTTATCGTAATCTTTGGCTCTTTTTTCTTCACGTTCTTCAGGGGATGTCACATACGCATTGTCAAATGACCACTCAACTGTTGGAACCCCCTGTTTTTCCAGTATTTCCCTTACGAGGTAGGCAATCTCGCTTTTTCCTGTGCCGGATTCCCCCCCAGCAGCAAATATTACTTTCTCATCAGCCTTAAGCGCTTCAAGGATAACGGGAACAAGTTCATTGGCAGCTTTATCGTGTCCGGTTGTAATTCTTAGTTTATCCAGAGAGACAGGATCTGTTACCCATCTTACCTGTGCATTCCGGTTAGCGCTCTCGTTATCATTTTTTGTGTTATTACTCATAACAACCCTCCTTTAAAAATTATCTGAAATTAAAAGATTTACTATTTTTCATTTTGCTGAATAACGCCGGGCAAGGTCCTCATAGCAAAGACCGGTGCCGCCGAAAATGTCCAGGGCGCTGCCCACCGTAAAATCGATGCACCCGTTTCCCAGTGACTCGATCAGATCAAGATCCTGCTGACTGGAAATGCCCCCGGCATAGGTGACCGGCAGGCCCTCCCAGCGGCCCAGATAGGCCACCAGGTCGGCTTCGATGCCCGCACAGCGACCCTCTACATCCACGGCATGGATGAGAAATTCTCGCCGTGTTTACGGCAGCTCAGGTCCAGCACCAGGCGTGCTTTCCCGATTTTTCGGGTCAGTTGTTTCAGCCGCTCCATGTGGATGCGGCCGTCGTGAAACACCCAGGAGGTGACAATGATATGGCTGGCGCCGGCATTCAGCCATTGTTCGGCACTGTCGGCATTGATCCCGCCGCCCACCTGCATGCCTCCGGGCCATTGGGACAGGGCCGACCGGGCCGCCGCAGTGTTGCCCATGCCCAACTGGATGACGTGGCCGCCGGTGAGATTGTCCCGGCGGTAGAGGTCGGCAAACCAGCCGGCTGGTTTTTCCGCCTGAAAGTTGGTTTCCAGACCGTGGGATTCGGTATCGGACAGGGTGGCACCGACGATCTGCTTTACCACGCCGTCGTGAAGATCGATACAGGGGCGAAATCGCATGGATAGCTCCAGATTACTGAAAAGTTAAAAAAAAAGGGTCCAAGGATTCGAGGGTTCAAGGGGTGATGGACTCGTATAAAGCGGATCACCCCATTAACGCGGTGTTAAACATGTAAGGAAACCCAGTCCAGTATCGGGGGAACGCTTAGAAGAGTGTAACGAATATCCAATATCGAACAAGGAACTACAGAATGGTGAAGGAAGGAATTCTGTCTTTTAAAGCCCTTTGTCATTCTTGAGTATTTCCCTTGAATCCTTCTCATCCGAGCAACACTTTAGAAGATGGCTATTCTTCTTTTGTGCGAGAGGACGCTAGCTTCTGACGTTCCAGAAGATCCTTGAACTGGTCCACGGGAACGGGATGGGCAAACAGAAATCCCTGCATGCTGTTGCATCCGTAGCTGGCCAAAAAATCCTTCTGCTCCTGGGTCTCCACCCCTTCGGCTACGGCATCGATGTTCAGGTTGCGGGCCATGGCTATGATCATTTTGATGATTTCCTGGTCCCCTTTGCTGTTCACCGAATCGAATATGAAGGATCGGTCGATTTTCAAGGTGTCGATGGGAAAGCGTTTCAGGTAGCTCAGCGATGAGTATCCGGTGCCGAAATCATCAATGGAAAAGGTGATCCCTTTGGCCCGCAGGGTTCTCATCTTGGCGATACATCTGTTCAAAATCAGGCTCTTGAAGCTGTCTGGCAGAGAGATTGACCGTTACGAAAAGATCCGAAAAACCCATGTCATGCCAGCGCTTAGTTTGGGTGCAGGCGGTTTTCAGTACCCACCGTCCCACGGGGACGATGATGCCGGTCTCTTCGGTGATGTGGATGAAATCAGCGGGGAGAATGAGTCCCAGTTCCGGGTGGTGCCATCGGAGCAGGGCCTCCATGCCCATGATGCGGTTGGCCTTATTGACCAGCGGCTGGTAGTAAAGCATCAGCTCGTTCCGGTCCAGGGCTTTTCTCAGGCTGCTTTCCATCTTCATGCGGTGCAGGGCCTTGCGGTTCATCTCCTCGGTAAAGAACCGGTAGCCGTCCCCGCCGGTTTCCTTGGCGGCGTACATCGCCATGTCCGCATTTTTTACCAGGCCTTCCACATCCCACCCGTCATTGGGAAAAACGCTGATGCCGATACTGGTGGAGGTAAATATCTCGTGGCTATTGATACGAAACGGGCGGGTGATGGTTTTCAGGATTTTACGAGCCACTCGGGCCACGTCGATATCGCGGCTCAAGTTGGTAAGAATAACCGTGAATTCGTCTCCGCCGAGCCGGAACAGGTGGTCCGTTTCCCGAAGGCATCCCCTGAGCCGGTCAGCCACCCCTCTTAGCAGCTGGTCTCCGGTGTCGTGGCCCAGGGTATCGTTGACCTGTTTGAATTTATCAAGATCCAGGAACATCAAGGCCCAGGCGCGGTCTGAATTCCGACGGCTCGAATGTTGAAGCAGATCGTCTATGCGCATATAAAACGACTTGCGGTTGGGAAGCCCGGTGAGCATGTCGTGGTAGGCGACATACAGCAGCTCTTCATCTTTTTTGCGGCGTTCGGTGATATCCTGAAGAGTATTGACGTACCCTTCGGGATTGCCGTTAGTGTCGAAAAAGACATCGCCGCTGATGGAGATGTCCACCAGCCGCCCGTTTTTGGTAAAACGTCGGGTTTCCACGCCCGAAAAAGAGGCCCCCTGCTGAATTTGCGCCATGAATTCCCGGGTCTCGGGCAGGTTCTCTTCGGGAACAAAGTCGATGGCCTGGTTTCGGCATTCATCCAAGCTCCATCCGAAAACACGGGTAAAGGCGGGGTTCAGGTAGATGACCCGCCCGGCCATGTCTCTGACGATGACCGGATCCGGTGCTGCTTCCAATACGGTGCGGTGCCGCTCCTCGCTCTTTTTCAGCGCCTCCTGAGCCTGTTTGCGTTCGGAGATATCCCGGTAAATAACATAGATGGCCGGTTCGTCCTTTTCCGTGGCGATCGGTTTTGCGAGGATGGAGACATCCACCAGGGTCCTGTCTTTTCTCATTCGCCTGGTTTCCACCTCAAAGCAGGCACCGCCCATCGTCCGTGCAGAAAGAGAGAGGCTTTCTGCCTGTAAATGATCCGGTACGATCAGCTCCTCCATCCGCCGGCCGATACACGTTTTTTCCGAATATTGAAAAAGGCGGCAAAACTCTTCATTGACGCGGGTCGCCCGGCCATCCAGGTCGAGGATGGCGATGGCTTCCGGGGCGATGTCAATCAGTTGTTCGGCATAGTTTTTCTGGTTTTGCAGTTTTTTTTCCGCCAACCTTCGTTTGGTGACGTCACGGATGACACTCTGATATCCATAAATGCAGCCGTCCGGATCATTCAGCCGCATGGTGGTCACGATGCTATGTCTCACCCGGCCGCGGTTGTCCACGAAAATGACAGGCACGTTGTGGACAAGGCCCGTTTCATCCGCCTGCCTGATCAAACGTGCCCGGTCCTCCATATTGGCATAAAAGGAGGTGATATTCGATTCGCGGAGTCCGGATCGGGAAATGCCGAGAAAGTCCAAAGCGGCCGGATTGAAATCCAGGATACTGCCGTCCGGTGCGGTGACGATCACGGCATCGGGAGAGCGTTCGAAAAGGATGCGATAGCGGTCTTGCGCAACCTTGGCGTCGTTGGGGTTCATTTTGGATTCAGTGCGGTTTTGTCCGGTCATTTGGTATTTCCATGGCAGCCGAACCGCGTTGCCTTCTTAAACGTTGAGGCAAACCCGTTGGTTTTAGGCAAGCAACCTAACAAAAAAGCACCAGCCTTGGCAAGTGGATAAAAAACGCCGGATCATCTCCAAATCGGAGGGGCTTAGATAGAAGGATTCAAGGGGTCGAGGGTTCAAGGATTCAAGGGAAATGCTCAAGAATGATAAGGCTTACAGGTGACCGGAATGATACGGCAGATGGGAAATCGGAGGGGCTGAAGGCGGAACACTATTCTGGAGAAGAACCAAAACACCAAACCACGGGGTCGGTGCATGATCGTTGACAAGGTGGGGACAATCTCCTACCTATTGGGTTGGGATTGATTCTTCCGCGGCCCTAATCGCGGATGGACACGAACAGTAATGAAAGGGGGGCGTATGGACCATCAAACCTGGACACCGGATCGTATCCTGAAGACATCGGGCAATTACTGGGCCACCTGTGCATTGCACGGGGCCGTGGCGCTGGACTTGTTCACCCGGGTCGGGGACAGCCGGGTGGACGGGCAGACAGTGGCTGGGCAGCTCAATGCACCGGTTGACGCCGTCATTCGCATTCTGGATGCCGTCACCGCCATGGGGCTGCTGACCAAAGATGCTGCAGGCTATGCCAATACCGAGGTCAGCCGGACTTACCTGTGTGTGGATTCGGACCGCTACATCGGATACATCATCCGGCACCACCACCATCTGGTGGGTTCCTGGGCAAGGCTACCGGAAGCGGTTCTCACCGGAAAGCCGATCCGGCTGCCCGTTCAGGAGAGAGAGATGGAGGAGCGGGAGGCGTTTCTCATGGGGATGTTCAACCTGGCCATGCAGCTGGCGCCACGGCTGGTGCCCGTTGTTGACCTTTCCGGTCGCAGGAAGCTGCTGGATCTGGGGGGCGGTCCCGGCACCTATGCCATTCACTTTTGCCGGCACTATCCGAATCTTACCGCAACGGTGATGGATCTGCCCACCACCCGACCTTTTGCCGAAAAAACCATACGGAAAATGGGCATGGATGAGCGGGTCTCCTATATCCCCGGCGATTATCTGGAAGACGACATCCCAGGCAGCTACGATGCGGTATGGATGTCCCATATCCTTCACGGCGAATCGGCGGCCGGCTGTATCTGCATTGTCGAAAAGGCGGCACGGTGTCTGAATCCCGGCGGTGTTGCGGTCATCCATGAATTCATCCTGGACGACACCCTGGACAGGCCCCTGTTCCCCGCGCTCTTTTCCCTGAACATGCTGCTGGGAACCGAAGGCGGCCGGGCATACAGCCAGGGTCAGCTTGCCGGCATGCTGAAAACGGCGGGGTTTGTGGATATTCAGCGGCTGGATTTTGAGGGTCCCAATAGCTCCGGTCTGATCCGGGGGGTCAAGCCCGCCTAAGGGTTCGCGCAGAGGTCATTGACGTGAAAATCGATTCTGAACAGTGGCGGCAAACAGTGATCGAGGGAGCCCTGGCGTTGGGGCTGGCGGTGTCCGTTGACCAGGCCCGAACCATGGGACGACATGCACTGGAACTGCTCCAGTGGAACCGGACCACCAACCTGACGGCCATCACCGACCCACTGGAAGTGGCGGTTAAGCACTATGTGGATGCCGTGGCGGCGGCTTCCTGGATCGGCGACAGCGCCCGGGTCCTGGATGCCGGTTCCGGCGGCGGATTTCCCGGCATTCCGCTTAAAATTGTGCGGCCTGACCTGTCGGTGACCCTGGTGGACAGCGTCCGGAAAAAGGTCTCTTTTCTCAAGTATGCCATTCGAACCCTTGGTTTGAGCGGTATCCATGCCGTTCATGGGCGTTTGGAGGACCTCGGCGTGTCGCCTCATTACCGCGACAGATTCGATCTGGTGGTTTGCCGGGCATTTTCCTCACTGGAAGATTTTGTTACCGTGACGGCGGCCTTTCTGGCTCCCGGCGGGAGCCTCCTGGCACTGAAAGGCCGGGAGGCGGACCACGATCACCAAGCCTTGAACCGTACGGATGCCGGGGCATTCACCCTCGGCGGCACATCCTTTTCGATGCAAATTCACCGCTATCGCCTTCCTTTCCTGGGTGCTCAGCGAAGCCTGGTACTGCTCACGCCCGGGTCTGATGTCGGAGGACCGAGGACGGAAGTCTGAATTCAAACCCAATAAACCCACCAAAAAGAGTTGACACGTAATTCGCCTCCGGATTTTTCTAACCGTAACATTGCTTTTCATTTTCCACGGGCTTGAAGATAAGCTCAATATACTGACCCAAAACCGGACAGTTTTCAAGGAACAAAACCAGGAAATTCGCCTTTCTATTGGCTTGACATGAACCGGCTTTCAAAGTAGAAATCTCTGTTTATTATGAACAACCGATACGGAGGCATCGATGGACTACAAGAAGACGCTGAATCTTCCTAAAACCAGTTTTCCCATGAAGGCAAACTTGGCCGGTCGTGAACCCAACCAGCTGGAAACCTGGGAAACCATGGGGCTGTACGGCCGCATCCGGGAAGCATCCAAGGGACTGCCCACCTTTATACTGCATGACGGCCCGCCCTATGCCAACGGTCATATTCATATTGGAACGGCGCTGAACAAGATTCTAAAGGACATCATCATTCGGTCCCGGCAGATGGCCGGCTTCGACGCCGCCTACGTGCCGGGCTGGGACTGCCACGGCCTGCCCATCGAGCACAATGTGGACAAGGAGCTGGGATCCAAAAAAAAGGGGATGAACCAGGCCCAGTTCCGCCGCCAGTGCCGGGCCTACGCCGAGAAGTACATCGATATCCAACGTGACGAGTTCAAGCGCCTCGGTGTGATGGGCGAGTGGGATAACCCTTACCTGACCATGAACTACCGCTACGAGGCGGTGATCGCCAAAGAGTGCTGCAAGTTCGCCATGGACGGCAGCCTGTTCCTTAGCAAAAAACCCATCCACTGGTGCTGCAGCTGCAACACGGCCTTGGCCGAAGCCGAGATCGAATACCACGATGAGACGTCGCCCTCGGTGTACGTCAAGTTTGCCCTGAAAGACAATCCCGGAGAAATTTCCGCCCAACTGGCCGGACGTGAGGTGTCCATGGTGATCTGGACGACCACGCCCTGGACACTGCCGGCCAACCTGGCCGTGGCCCTTCACCCGGAATTCGACTATGCGGCCGTGGAAACTGGCGACGGGCAGGTCCTCATCCTGGCCCGAGAGCTGGTGGAAGACTGCATGAAGATCTTCGGCATCGCCGACTACCGCATCCTGGCTGACCTCAAGGCCCGGGAACTGGAAAACAAGCGCTGTCGCCATCCCTTATATGATCGGGATTCGCTGATCATCCTGGGTGACCATGTGACCCTGGAAGCGGGCACCGGCTGCGTCCACACCGCACCCGGCCATGGTCGGGAGGATTACGACGTGGGCCTCCAGTACGGACTGGACGCCTATTCGCCGGTGAACGACAACGGCGTGTTTACCGACGATGTGGATCTGTTTGCCGGGCAGTTCGTTTTCAAGGCCAACGACAACATCAACCAGACACTCAAGGACAAGGGCGTACTGCTGGCCAAAGCCGAGATCAAACACAGCTATCCCCACTGCTGGCGCTGCAAACAACCGGTGATTTTCCGGGCCACGCCCCAGTGGTTCATCTCCATGGAGAAGACGGGGCTGCGTAAAAAATCCCTTGAGGCGATCGACCGGGTCAAGTGGATCCCCCACTGGGGCCGGGAGCGCATTTTCGGCATGATTGAAAACCGGCCGGACTGGTGCGTATCCCGCCAGCGGGCCTGGGGTGTTCCTATCACGGTCTTTATCTGCGAAAAATGCGACACCGTCCATATGGACGAGGCGACCATGAACCACGTGTTCGACCAGTTTGCGGCACACGGGGCCGACGTGTGGTTCGAAAAGGAGGCGGCCGACCTGTTGCCGGAAGGCACCGTCTGCAAAAGCTGCGGCCATTCGTCCTTTACCAAAGAGACCGATATTCTCGATGTCTGGTTCGATTCGGGGGTGAGCCATGCCGCGGTACTCGAAAGTCGGGATTACCTTAAGTGGCCGGCGGATCTTTATTTAGAAGGCAGCGATCAGCACCGGGGCTGGTTCCACAGCGCCCTGCTCACCGCCGTGGGCACCCGGGGGCAGGCCCCGTACCGCAGCGTATTGACCCACGGCTTTGTGGTGGATGCCGAGGGCAAGAAGATGTCCAAATCCATGGGCAACGTGGTGGCGCCCAAAACGGTCATCGGCAAGTACGGGGCAGAGATTCTTCGCATGTGGGTGTCGGCGTCCGACTACAGGGACGATGTGAGAATTTCCGACAACATTCTCAAACAGCTCAGCGATGCCTACCGCCGGATTCGCAACACCAGCCGGTTCCTTCTGGGCAATCTGAATGATTTTTCCCCGGAAACCGACAGCGTGCCTTATGACCAGATGCCGGACATCGACCGCTTTGTTCTGCACAGACTCCAGGGGCTGGTGGAGCGGGCGCTCAAGGCTTACGATACCTACGCGTTCCACGTGATCTACCACCGGCTATACAATTACTGTACCGTTGACCTCTCTTCTTTTTACCTGGATATCTTAAAGGACAGGATTTACACCAGCCCGCCGGCATCCACGGCACGGCGCAGCGCCCAGACGGTCATGTATGCTATTTTAGATGCCATGGCCAGGATCATGGCGCCCATCATGCCCTTTACGGCAGAAGAGATCTGGAGCCATATGCCGGCGGTAACAAAAAAGGCGGAAAGCATCCACCTGGTCGCTTTCCCCAAACCGGACGCAGGGCTGAAGAATGATGTCCTGGCCAATAAATGGGAAACGCTGATCAGCGTGCGGGCAGAAGTGACCAAAGCCCTGGAACAGGCCCGGGTGGACAAGGTGATCGGCCACTCTCTGGATTCGTCGGTCACTGTCGGGCTCGCGGATGATTTTTACGCCGTCATGACGGAATTTCAGGACGATCTTCGATCTATTCTCATCGTTTCCCGGGCGGCCATGGTCAACGGGGAGATTCCTGATGCCTATGCCGGCCAGGAGACCGAGGGCGTATGGGTGAAGGTGGAGCCGGCCGGTGGCGAAAAGTGCCAGCGGTGCTGGGTCTATGACGACAGCGTGGGGAAAAATGCCGACCACCCCACCATCTGCAGCCGCTGCGGCAGTGCGCTGGCCCAGATAGAAGACATGGATACGGCGTCATGATAAACATTTTATGAATGCCAAAAACCCGGAAACTGCCGAATCCGGCAATCGTTCGAGTATGCCTGAACAGGGGGGTGCCCGTGAGACCCCGCTCCCCTCGATGGGGTTCAAGCCGTTTACGATGATTGCCGGCATTGTGGTGGTGCTGGACCAGATCACCAAACTGTTGGTTCTGGCAAAGATGCCCCTTTTCCATTCAATTGCGGTGATCCCTGGTTTTTTCAACCTGACGCATATCCGCAATCCCGGAGGGGCTTTCGGATTCATGGCCTCCGGCAGCCAGGAAATCCGCAACCTGCTGTTTATCGGCGTCTCGGCCATCGCCATGGGGCTCATCGTCTACTTTTATCGAAGCACACCAAAAACCTATCCTTATCTGGCATCGGCCCTGGCTATGATTTTCGGGGGTGCAGTGGGCAACCTCATCGACCGGCTTCGATTCGGCGAGGTGGTGGACTTTCTGGATGTATACGTGGGGACCTACCACTGGCCGGCCTTCAATGTGGCGGACAGCGCCATCACCGTGGGCATCACGATTTTCATTATCCATGTGATGCTGGGAAAAATGCCGCAATAGGGTTTATTGAGTTTGTTGGGTTCATTGGGTTTGTTTTGAATAAATGTATGCTTGTCTATTTTTCAACTGACAGAATTCCTTCATTCAAAATTAAAAATTCATAATTGGGTTCATTGGGTTTGAAGCATAATTTTTTAGTTAAACATTCAACATTCTCAGCCATCCGACTTCCGACCTCCGTCTTCTGACATTATGCCAACCATCGCCTACAACGCCCTTGACGATCATTTGAACCGTGCCACCGCTGCCGCCTGGCCGACCGTCACCCTGATATGCGGTGAAGAAATGCTCTGTAAGAAGGCGTACGAGGCGGTTCTGGATACCTTGATACCCCAGGCGGACAGGACCCTCGGCGTCGAGACTTTCGATGGCGGTGAAGATACCATCGGCGGGGTGCTGTCCAGCATGAACACCTATGCGCTGCTTTCTAACGCCAAGGTGGTGGTGCTGCACGACGCCCGGCTGTTTTATTCGGCTAAGGCCCGGCAGGGGCTTCAGGAGAAGATGGCGCAGGCGGCGCAAAGCGGTGACATGAAAAAGGCGTCGCGGCCTTTTTTGAACCTCATGGCGCTTTCCGGGTTGACCGTTGAGGACCTGGGCACACCTGCACTGAGAAACAAGGTGGTCGACGATGTTGACGGCGAACCGGCGCCGTGGTTTTCCCAATTGATGGATTATTGTCGCGAGAACGGGCTTCGAATCCCGGATAAGCGCGATGATGCAGATCTGCTCAAAGCGGCCATGGAAAAGGGCTTCCCGGATGGGCATCGCCTGGTGATTACCACTGATTTTGTCGACCGCCGAAAAGCCCTTTTCAAAGCCATCGATGAAACAGGCCTGGTGGTGGATTGCACGGTCCCCAAAGGGGATACGCGGGCGGACCGCATAGCCCAGGACGCGGTGATGAAAGCGACCATGGACGCGGCCCTGGCGCAGGCGGGAAAGCGAATGGCCATGGATGCGCGCCGGCGGCTGATGCAGTGGACCGGTTTCGATCTTCGTACCCTCTCCGGCAATCTGGAGAAACTGATCAGCTTTGTCGGCGATCGAAAGACGATTACCGACGCGGATGTGACAGCCGTGTTGCAGCGCACCCGCAAGGACCCCATCTTCGAGTTTACCAATGCGGTCGCGGACCGGGACCTGTCGACCATCCTGTTCTTCATGAAAAGCCTGCTGGATGACGGTATGCACCCGCTGCAGCTGATGGCGGCAGTGGCCAACCAGATTCGACGGCTGTTGCTGGCCAAAGACTTCATCGAGCGGGACCGGGGCCGGTCGTGGTCTGCCCGCATGACATTTCCCCAGTTTAAAACCGGTCCGTTCAATGCGGTTCTGGCGGACGATGGGGCGTCTGCAACGCTCATAGAAGCGTGGGATTCGATCCTGAATCCTCCAGCTGACGGTAAAAAACGGAAAAAAGCCGCATCCAGCGACCTGGTTCTGGCCAAGAATCCAAAAAGCCCCTTTCCCGTTTTCCAGACACTCAAAAAGGCCGACAGTTTTTCACTGGAAGCGTTGATATCGGCAATCATTAACTTGAGTGAGACCGATATACGGTTGAAATCCACTGGCCAGGACCCCCGGATGCTGCTGGAAGCCTTTCTGATCGGCCTTTGCCGGAGAAAGAACGAATAGACTGAAGGTTGGAAGGTTTTTGGAACGTCGATGGACAGCATCGATGGCACTATCATCCCGGTGCCTGATCGAATGGCTTCAGTCTTCAGCCTGGAACCTGAACATCCACAAAGAGGTCAAGCGTGGGTTTTTTGAAAAACCAACAGGTAAAAGCGGCCATTCGCCTGCTGGCCTGGCAATATGAAAGAAACGGTCAACCGCTGCCGGAAAGGGCTTTACTGGAACGACACGCCCGGCAGCTCGTGGATGATGCACATCGAATCGCCCGGGAGCGGGGAGGCAATGTGCTTTCCATTTTAAAAGAGATGGTGGCGGAGATGCGTCGGCGTTGACCGCTTTCCCGAAAGCCGTTCAGGCTGCAGGCTGTTAGTATCTTAATCCTGAAATTCGTGTTTTTTATGTCAGAAAATAAAAGAAAAATAACAATAGCCAAAAGCCAAAAAACAAATAAATAATCATGACTAAAAATCAAAATTCCAAATCATTGGTTTTTGATCTTATTTGAAAGTTGGATATTGTAATTTGGAATTTATTTGACCCACTTTTAAGATCAGGTGGTGCTTGCAATTTGTTGTTTCCGGTTTATCCGGGTTATTGGCTGTCAGGTCAGGATGAACGTTGCCGAGGTTCTATCAGCTATGAGATAAATCAAACCCAACAAACCCAACAAACTCAACAAACTCAACAAACTCAATAAACTCAATAAACTCAATAAACTCAACAAACTCAACAAACTCAATAAACTCAATAAACTCAATAAACTCAACAAACTCAACAAACTCAACAAACTCAATAAACTCAATAAACTCAATAAACTCAATAAACTCAATAAACCGCTCTGGCAAAATGGCGTTGAAAAACACGGATGCCCGTGTTAATTGTACAGGCTATCCATTTCGGGGTGTAAGGGCCGCGGCCCTAAACCCCAACCCACCCACCCAATCGGCAGCAAAAAGGAGGAGGAACATGCGTAAATTATCAGTTGGTCTCGTACTATCTTTGATTGCGGTAATGGCGTTTACATTCGCGGCGGGAAATGCCGGGGCGGCGG
>JABZFO010000166.1 GCA_014237405.1 Desulfosarcina sp.
CGCCCGGCGTCACCGGTTATTTTTCAGACACAAAAAGCGCGGCCGACAAGTGCAAAGCCCTTGAATCAGCCCTGTTGCGCCTTGAAAGCGCCACCGGCATCGAAACCCGGGTGGAATACGCACGCATCGACGAACAGGACTGGGCCGAAGCCTGGAAGGAGTACTTCTGGCCGGAGAAGATCACCGACACCATCGTGGTCAAGCCCTCCTGGCGGGAGTATCCGGCCGGACAGGACGACATCATCCTGGAGATCGACCCGGGAATGGCCTTCGGCACCGGCACCCATCCCACCACCGTCCTGTGTATCCGGATGATCCAGACCCATCTCAAACCAGGCGACGCTTTCCTGGATGTGGGCACCGGATCGGGCATCCTGATGATCGCCGCCGCCAAACTGGGCGCCGGAACAATCTGCGGGGTGGACAATGACGAGGTGGCCGTTGCCGTGGCTAAGAAAAACCTGATAGCCAACAACATTCACCATTTCAGCCTCTCCACCGGCAACCTTGTGGACGGGGTAAGTCAGACCTTCGACGTGGTAACGGCAAACATCCTGGCCGAGGTCATCCTGGTCTTGCTGCCGGATGTGACGGCGGTGCTGAGGGAAAACGGTGTGTTCATCTGTTCCGGCATTATCACGGCCAAAAAGGATGCGGTGCTTTCAGGTCTGAAGAAAAAGAGGTCCGAAACCGATCGCGGCTGGAATCCAATCCCCCAATTCGCAATTCCGTTCCTGCCTTTCTTTTTGACAACCGGCGCCCCACCGGGATAAAGTAGAAGAAAACCCGCCTGGTTTTCATGCCTCTTTTCACAGTAAGGAGGTGCAGCATGATCTATTCGAGCCGTCATGTTCTTGAAATACGCAGCCAATTTCTTTCCATTACCCCGGAACAGTGGCTTCTTCTGACGATGGGAGTGATCGTGGGGTGTGCCGTGTGGAAGCTCTTCATTCGACGAATCGTTCATCGGGTCGTCGGCCGCCTCAATGAGAAGGCCATCAAGGTCAACACCATTGCGCTGGTGGAGGGCGTCATCGGCGGTACGGTGTTTCTGGCCAACGCCTGTCTCATCTATCTTTCTACTGCTGTTGCCAATTTTTTCCTGTTTTCATTTGCACTCACAGGCTTGTTGGTTGGGGCATGGATTACGATACCGGCCAGTTTTGAATGATCGGGAACATCGGCGCCGGCATACGTCGTTTCGTTTTCCTCCAGCGTTATTTTGGTGACTGCTTTGTGGTCAACCAACGGTCCTGAGGTAAAAGCACTCATGCGTATCGGTGATCGGCATGCTTGTGACAAGCGGATTCTTGGTGGTGGAAAATTTGTGGATGAAGTAACCCGGAGTGATTACCATAGGATTGCAATTGAGAGAACTATACAATATCCCGAAATTGGCAAGCCCTTGCTTAGAAGCCCAAATGTTTTGACACTGAAAACACAAACACTATAATTTATAGACTCACTTAGGCGGTTATTCCCGTAACGATTCAACAAGGTCCACAATCTCATGGGGAATCCGATCGTTTTCACGGACCCTTCTGGCAAGCTGAAACCGGTATTCGTCCTTTAGCGTGTAATGGTGCTGAATACGATCAAACACACGCTTGCCATCAATGATACGAGATAAAGCATTCAAGCGGGTCTGTGAGTTTTCGGGATGGTCTCCTTCAAATGCCTCTATTTTTTCAATGAAGGATACCACATCTTCCAGGCAACTATTCGGAAGATTAGCGTTCTTTTGAAGGGTTTGTTTGATATCAACTTCCATTTGCCCCCTATCTCTGACACGGCATCCGTACTTGATATTTAATGAAGATTCTCCATTTTTATGCAAGACCATGTTGGTGGCCATTACAGGGATCAAAATTCGCAAGTAGTTCATCAATTCCTGCACTGTTTCGTTTTCGGGCCTCAGAGATCTTGACTCGTGCCCTCTGGGATGATCTTGAATTAATATCTCGATTTCAATCGGGTCCAGCAGATAATTCTCAATCTCCCACCTGCACAGCAGGTGAACATACGGCCCAAACGGCTTTTGTAAGAGATATTTTTCATCATCGGTTTCAAATAACTGATCCCAAAGATTCTGGCTGAGCAGTACATCCCGGTCCACTATGCCAAATGCCACAGTTCCGACTGACCTGTCTTTTTCAACCAGTTTGATCACCTGTGAACAACCGCCGGACGCGCAACACTGGTCGGCTGCTTTAAAATCCAGCCATTCTCCTTCATCAAAAAACCACCTTTCACCGAAAATTTGATAATCCACTGTTGACTCCAAATACACTACGACTTTATCCACAAAGCGGCTGTCTATGGCACCGGTATCGTGAATGTCCTTAAAGTTCGGCATGTAACGGCATCCTTATTCGGAAACGCTGAAATCCTCGGTGATGATATGTCCGCCTTTTATCAATCCCTTTTCCTCAATTTCATGAGCAAAGGCCCTCAAGATTTCCCTGGAATGGGTGGTTGAAATAATCGTCAAGCCCGGATTATCAATGGCAAGTTGCTTTAATAATTTCAGCAAGCGGTGCTGCATATTGGGGTGTAGATGGACTTCCAGTTCATCAATGAGTAAAATCGTGTTTAATGTCATGTGTGAACCAATTCTGAGAAACAGCTGAACGAGGCTTTTTTCTCCGCTGGAAAGCCTGTCCAACCGGTGTTCCTCGCCATCGTTTAGCACAATCGCTTCAGGCGGTTGTTTTCTGATATCCTTTAGGAATTTAGTGGAACCCTCGAACACTCGTTTATTAATAATTTCGACCGCCCTCTCGAATCGCCCGTCATCCAGCCATTTCATCCAAACCAGCATATTATCCAGAGACCGATCCCATTCAATACCCTCTTCAACAAAACAGTGGAGGATGTTATAGCCCCAGTCCGACGGTTGTAAAACTGCTCTCTGGGTGCCGTGTATCGCTTTGATATCCCGGTAGGCTGAAAAATAGAGCATCGTGGGAAAACTCAAGGTTTCTTCTTCAAAACCCGCCGGAGGATTTCCATTGAAAAGGTTGATTGCCGCAAATAAATCCTCTAAAAATTCATCGGACTTTTCGATCCGCTCCAAGCGGCCGCTGGTTCTGCGACGGAATCCATGAAAATGCTTAGACCTCAATTCAATGCCGTCAAACGGATCTTCGTCAGAATGAAACGGAGGCGATTTAAAAGTGCCTGCTAACAAGGATAGGCCTGCGGAAATATCCGATCCATTGTATTTTGCCTGAATGAAAATATCCAATTGGGCCCAGCTTCCACTTTTCCCGGAATCCAGATCTTCATGCCCGAAGGAATCCATTTCACGGCTCGAAAGTGTATTAAAAAGAACCGTCATCACTTCCAGCAGAGTGGTTTTACCGCGCCCGTTCTTTGACATTAATAAAAAGAAGTTGCAAGGTTGGCCTTGATTATCCGTAAAATCAAAACTCACCGGCTCATCCCGGAATGGGCCGATATTGTTGACTGTGAGCCTAATCGGTTTAAACGATTTTACCAGAAAATTGTCCGGAATCATCTTCCCCTCCTTGCGTCATTGACACACTTTGATATGTCGTCGGAACCAATATAAACGCCATGAATTCGAATGCTTTCCTGCCCTACTATCTTCACCAGCATATCCCCTGATCCAGACAGACGTTCCGCACCGATCTCGTCTAAAATAATCTTCGACTCCGTTGATTTTTGCACGGTAAAGGCAATCCGGCTCGGAATATTTGATCTAAGCAATCCGCTGAATGTTTCAGCGTCCGGGCGCTGGGTAGCAAGAATAAGATGAATTCCGGTGGCTCTTGCCTTCTGGGCAAGCCTGACCAGAGGTTTTTCGGCAGCCTCCACTTGCATTAAAAGATCCGCCAACTCTTCAACGAACACGACGATTCTCGGAAGATTCAAGCGTCCTTTAGCCTCCGCTTCACTTAAATCACGAAAACCTGCATGGGTGAGCAAGGATTCACGGCGTTCCATTTCTTGGGCCAATTGGTGTAACGCCGTTGCCATCTCTTCAGGTTCAGTAAAAACCTTTTTACCCCATAGATGCGGGACTTTTTCGTAATAACTGAACTCAATCTTCTTAGGATCGAGCAGGCAGATTTGCAGTTGATCGGTTTTCTGGCACAATAAGGCGATCAGAAAAGAATGCAGGCAAACGCTCTTGCCACTACCGGTTGTACCGGCGACCAGCAGATGGGGAGCCAATGACAAATCCATCGCATATGGTTGACCCATTACGTCAACACCGGGCCAAAGCGGCAGCCTGGCGTCCAAGGAGGGATCCGATATCCATTGACGAAGATCCGCACCCATGATCCGCTGCCAGGTCTCGGATGGCCGAGGTACATCAAGGGCCGCCACTTTGGGCGTATCGGTAGGAAACATAAAAACGCCTTGCTTTTTGAGACCCAGGATAAAGGAAATTTTTTCAAGCCCTTTTCGCAATCGATCCAGATCGTGAACATCTTTTAGATAAACCAGCGTTCGTGTGATACGCGGGCCGGACATGCTGTCGCGGATTTCGGCATGTATTCCGATTTGCATCAATGCATCCTGCAACCGATCTTCTAAAAGGTCGACGTTATAAGGTCCTTGTTGTGACATGTCCGAAAAAAGCTCTTGAAACAGGTATTCATGGAAGTCATGGCTTTCTCTCCAACTTGTCCGCATTTCCCGGAAACCGCGGCGAATGTGCCGTTGCAACAGAATCCTGAATTGTTCGTCATTTTGGAATAAATCCTGATTATGAGATACACTGAGAAGCGCCCGATAGGCATCGGTAAAATCTTTGTTTTGACCGCGACTCGTATCCGTATTGGTTTTATCCTGTCCTAATCCTGTAAGTTGCTCATAATCCAATTCTGTTCCCTTTGTCTCCAGGTCCAATTCTTCGCCGGGTTCCGTGGGAATGTGTAGTGAAATCGCGAGTGCCAGTCTAAAGGCTGTCCATTTAGGAAGCTTTTCGGCACCCAGACCCTGCTTTCCTAAAATCTTCAGAATGAATTTATCGTCTTCTTGTGATGGATGAATTTTAGTCATAGGATAGATTCAGGTTGCTGCATACATGGATTTTTCTTCAAAAACCGTACTTTCGCCGTCATTATTTCTTAATCTGTATTCTCTATATATCCGGGGAGCCAAAAGTTTGTACTTGTCCCTGTCAAGCTCGGAGTCCGTCGGGAGAACGATCACCTGGTCGGCGGCGTTTGGATAATAAACTGAGAGGAGATTTTCCTGGTGTTCTCGGTCAAAACGGGCCAAAGGCGTATCAATAACCACAGGAACGGTTTTTCCGGAAACCTCTTTCAAAGCCCATAGCAGTGCCGTAGCTGATAATTGCTTCATTCCCGCGGAAAGATTGGCTTTTCCGACAGTTTCACCGACCTTATCAAAATAGTGTAAGTTGAAATTTTCATCAATGTGTATGTGATCAATGAGCCTATGAGCGCTCATGATTTTATGGAAGTAGCGATTTATCGCCTCTTCAATACTCTGTCTGTATTTTCTTTTTAGTGCAATTTTATAGTTCTGGAAAAAAGATCTCAGTTTCTTTGCAAGTTCAACCCGTTCCCTTGCCTTGCTTGTGAATTTAACCCTTTCTTCCTGGTCTTTTATTTCTAGTTCCTTTTTGTTGAGTTCCGTAACCAAAGACCGCTTTCTATCCTCCAGTGATTTCAGTTCAACCTTGTAATCGACACGGTGGTCTTGCCTCTCTTTGTTCTGCGCTTGTCTTTGGCGGTATTCCTCGCGCTCCTTTTCACTGAGTTGGCTGGCATCCAGCAATCGTCGATCAATTTCGTTTCTTTCCCCTTTTTTATCTCTGAGTGTTTTGAGATCAGCTGCCCGTTTATAGCGAAGCTCATCGGCTCCAGCATAAAAATCAAGCATTTTCAGCAAAGCATTCACACGCATTGGTGGAATATCAATAAGCGATTTTGGCAGTTTTCCGATACCGGAACGATATTCCGCTCCAATGCTTACCAACCGCTCTTTAAGAAACCTAATTTGTTGCTGTATCAGGGGAGGCTCGGGAAAGGGTGGCGTGTCAAAGAGGTCTTTGGATATCCTCGTTGTCAGTTTAGTTAACAGAGAATTGGAAATTTCTGCTTCATTTTCAAGTACTTTCCTCAACTCGTCACATGTTCGGGAAACAAGTTGTGGATTTGCCAACAATGGTAAGTCAACGGGAAGTGTTTCTGCCAAATTAATTTGCAATGTTTCAATTTCATTCAAAAGCGCATCCCGTTTTTGCTCGACAATAGCTTTATCTTGTTGATTGCTGTAAGCTCTTTTGCTTTCAAGATAGTGCTCTTCTTCTTCGATATCCCTTTCCAGATCATCAATATTGTACTGTATGTCATTCCGCTTTTCATCATTTTCAACCAATTCCGCCCGCCTGGCCTTCAAATCTCCCTCAAGTTTAATCAATTCAGCCTTGGCTTCGGCTTCCATGGCTTCCCGTTGCCACCCACTTATTGTCTTTCCGAGATGGTCAATAAGGGTCTCAACGTGGGAAATGTTTAAAATTTGCTCTATTTGATAGCGTTGCTCAGATCTTTCTGCTTCAACAATTTGCTGAATCTTTTCACCGTCAAAGAAAAAAAAGGGGATGTAACTCTCGGGCAGACGCTGATCGATAAAATTCTGAGCATCTTCGTCTTTGAGTACCGTATTTAGAAAAGTTGCCCGGATTGCTAATTTTTGCTCACATTTACCCCCATGAATACTCCAAAAGCGCCGAACCTTTATCGTTCCCGATTCTTCACGCCAACGGATTTCAACGCCAAAATCCCGCTCCCCCTCCAGGCGGGCACGGCGATTCATCACGCCCAACCATTCGTCTCCGCGTCCAAGCAGGTAATGATTCTCCAAAAGTTGCCGGCCAAAGATGGCAACATTTCTCAGTTCCTCGGTCACACCTGCAAATACCAGCTTTAAGCTGTTGATAAAATTTGTTTTTCCAAATCCATTCCTGCCGGATATCAAAAGGATGTTTTTATCTTTACGGGGAGATTGAAAATCGAGAACCTGCTCTCCATAGTAAGAAAACATATTACAGAGACGAATTTGTTCAAATATCATTGGAATTATCCGCGGTACTCTTCATTACTATCGCTCTGCCAATTGCCTCTTGAATGTCGCGGGACAAGCCTGCTTTAGCCCCCCAGACCCCAAGGGATGGGTATTTGTCAGTAACAAGGCTCAATAATTTTTCAACCAGATCCGGAGATATTTCATATTCTTTCAGTAAATCGTCAAGGAGTTTCTGTCTCATAGGGGATAAACTGAAGCCATTCATCATCTCAACCTCCCGTCCGGCAGCCTTTGCTATCGCCAGGGCAGTATCCCTTGAATCAAATTCTTCCGTCCATATTTGTTGGATATAGGCGATATCTTTATCGGATATGAGGGTTAATCCGGTTTTTTTTTCAACCTCAAACAACCGTGTCAAAATCTGTTTGCGTGTATCGGACGAAAACGGTCCCGGACCTTCAGTGCCATTTCTGCGATATGACAGACGCATGGTCATATCTTCGCGAATAGCCTTCAGCCAGTTTCTGAACTGGTTAAGCGGTAACATCCAGTTTTCACCGGATGTTATAAATCCTTTCATGGAAACATCTTCTTTTACAACCGTGCAGGTCCAGCACCCGAAACGGCTTCCTCCACACGATGGAGAAAGCATATCCAAAACAAAATGGCACTCCCCGCCCGTAGCTTTCCTGTATAATTCTCTTAATTCATCATGACTGCTACCCCAAGGTGATGTATTTTCTTCATTGAGAAAATCCCAGACTTGATCTGTCGTCCAATTTGCAATGGGGGCGGCCACAAGCGCATTGGGTATTTCATGATGCGGATTTAACCCCCTTTGGCTGTATTCACGCCCTTCCATACGGTTTTTCCGTGCTGTACTCTCGTCATGCCGTGTGCCCAACAAAAGGATAACACTACCATATTCTTTGGCAATTTTTTCTATAATCTTTCTGGCAGGGCGAATTTTCATTCGAGACGTACACCATCTAAACCATCGTGTTGGAGAGGGGTAGCCTTTGCCGATAAGCATTCCCCAGAAGCTTTCCTCCGGTAGAGGGCGAATAAGTTTTACGTTTAAGGGCAATGCATGTTTATTTGAATGCTGAATGATACTACGAAGTGTCTTTTTTATGTATGTCAGCACATTTGGGGGCTCCACGCCAGTGTCTGAGCACAGAACAATAACCGGTTTGCTAACGGTTTCTCTGTTTTCAAGCAGCATTTCATAAATAAGATGCAGCAAAACAGTAGAATCTTTGCCTCCTGAGAAAGCGATAACCCATGGTCGGGCATCTGAATTATACAGAGATAGAAGTTCCTCTTTTGTTTGTTCAACCAAAAAATGTATTCCAGATTGCAGCATATGAATGGGTCCAGGTTGGATTATTTCAGTAATATTAGTAAGTTGAAAACGTGGTATGCGATTACCAATAATATGGAACCTTTATGATGTCAAGTTGATATCTTATGACACAACGATTCTTGGTGAATCAAAAACAGAAGGTTGACAAAAAGCACCCCCCTGACCAGACGTATCCATTTCTGCCGGAAGATTCCTTACAAAAATGATTTTGGCATCGAAACCGGTTCTTTTTTCACCCTGTCCAGGTGGTACAAGGTGGCCCCCACCGGCGCAAAGCTCAGGAAGAGCAAGTTCAGCACGGGGATGAGAAAGGGTAATCCAAAACCCAGATGGAAGAGCGGCGTCTTTCCCAGGGCCTTGAAGCGTTTGCCGAAAGGCTGGAGGTTGCGGGGGGTGAACCACCCCAGAACCATAATCAACAGCGTGAGCATAACGGGAATGATGTTTCTGGGCAGCTCCTGGCGGACCAGAAAGCCCATCTGCGTCAGGATCGGGGCATTCGGGGCAGCCACCGCCTGCCCGGTAATAACGCGCTCGGTGATGCGGGACATGAGATCCATAATGAACACGGCAAACAGCACCTGGGCCAGCAGGTAGGCAGCCACCGCCGAAATGCCCAGCAGCAGCAGGGAGAGCAGCCAGGATACCAGGTGCCAGGCCCAGACGATCCACGGGCTTTCGGGCTGCTGCCACAACAGGGCCAGGATGTCCCCATGCTTGGCCAGGATCAGCCCGGAGACCGCCACTGTCAATATGGCAACCACCGCAAAACGCAGAAAACCCAGCATCAGTAGCCGGGGCGTTTTGATGCCAAGCCACAGCCCCCTGAAGTTGTAAATAATTCCGGAAAACAGGTTCATCTTTCCGCCTCAGTGTCACACTTTTTAATGCGACATGTTTACGGGTTGACCTTCGGATGGGAATAAAACCCGCCCCTACGCATAGGTCAGCATTCCGTATTGTGGATTGTTATCATCCTTGCTGAAACGCCACCACCTGCGAAGCATGGGTGAAAAGAACCGCGTCTTTCAGCTCCGGGAGCATCTCCTTCAGCACCTCGAGGGTAACCGGGTGGGGATGGGCAATGCCGATGGCATATCCCTGGCGCCGGGCCCGTTTGATCAACAGCTTCAGCTGTTTTCTCACAAACTCGGGAGTCTGTATGTGGTCGATGAACACATCCCGCTCGCCAAAGGGCAGAATGGTGAAGATCTGGCGCATCTGCTCGGACGATGCCGTCAGCTTCGACCCCATGTGGTTGTTCACCCCTTTGGCGTTGGGGACTCTGTCCAGGTTCGCATTGAGCTGGTCGATAAGTTCGTCGGGATTCATGGAGGACAGCAGCGCCCCAGGCCCGGGGTTGACGCTGGGGTAGTTGCCCGGCTCCATGGGCAGGTGGAGCATGATCTCCACATCACCTTTTTTAAGGGCCTTGTCGATTATGCTGTGGTTAAATGTGCCTTGGGGAAGAACGGAGAAGGTAAGCGGTATATCCAGTGCCAGAAAACCATCGGCCATCTTCCGATCGTACCCGATGTCATCGATGATGATGGCCACAGGAATGCCGTTGATCACCGGCTTGATCCGGGTGATGGGCGGCGGAGGTGGCACCACCTCCCGGTGAAAGGCTTCGTAATCGGGCACGCTGTGATGAACCGGGCCGGTTTCGGGCCGCGTGATGGGAATTGGCTTGGGTTTTGAAACTACCGGCGGCGAGGGCCGCATGAGAAACCGGTTGGCCAGGAGCCCGGCCGTGACCACGAGACACACCAGTAGTACCAGCCCCGCCATGATCTTCATGAACTGAAGCTTGGGGCTGAATCCTGCCTTCTTCTTTTTTGTCCGGGCTCTGGGCTTTGCGGAACCTTTCTTAGCCATTTTTCAGGTCTTTGAAGATATCGTAGCTGATCAAAATGTCCATCGCGCGCAGGACCTGACTGTCGGAAAAGAGCGCGTCCCGGTCCAGGGGACTGTGTTTGGATTTAAAGCGCTGCAAGGCCGGGGGATCCGGCGGCACCTCTTTCTTGGGCACTTCCGGGTCGGTCCGTGGTTCTTCAAGGGCCTCACCCGGCTCGGCATCCAGATGGTTTTTCAGATCCTTTTCCTTGAGCATCCGCGCGTCGGTGGTTTCGGTGTCGGAGATAATTCGTTGCTTCACCTCCACGTCCGGCTCCACGCCCTTGGCCTGGATGGATCGGCCCGAGGGGGTGTAGTAGCGGGCGATAGTAAATTTGAGGCCGTAGTCGTCCCGCAGGGTCTCCACGGTCTGCACCGACCCCTTGCCAAAGGAAGTAGTTCCCAGAATCAGGGCCCGCTTGTGGTCCTGGAGCGCGCCGGCCACGATCTCCGAGGCGCTGGCGCTCCCGCCGTTGATCAGAACCACAATAGGATAATCCCGTCTCACGTCGTCGGCTTGGGCCCGGAACACCTTGGTATTCCGGCCTTCACGCCCCTTGATGCTTAGAATTTCGCCCTCTTCCAGAAAAAGATCCGACACCTCGATGGCCTGGTTGAGGATACCCCCGGGGTTGTCCCGCAGGTCTAAAATCAGGCCCTTCATGGGTGTCTCGGCAGTTTCCATGGCCTGCAGGGCCTCGATCAGGTCGCCGGTGGTGTTTTCTCTGAAATTAGTGATCCAGATGTACCCGTACCCCGGCCTGAGCAGCTCTGCTTTGACGCTGTATATGGGAATCACGTCCCGAACCAGTGTGAAATCCAGCGGATCGGAAGCGCCCTGCCGGATGATGGTGATCACGACGGTGGTGCCTTTCGGTCCGCGCATGCGCTTGACCGCGTCCCGCAGGTCCTCGGTGGTGGTGCCGTCAACCTTGATGATTTTGTCTCCCGCCTTGATGCCGGCCCGGTAGGCCGGCGTGCCTTCAATAGGAGAAATGACGGTTACCAGGTTGTTACGCATGGTCACGTGGATGCCGATGCCGGTGAACTCGCCGTGGGTGTCGATCTGAAGCTCCTTGAGCGCATCCGGAGGAAGCAGCGAGCTATGGGGGTCCAGACTCCGCACCATGCCCTGAATGGCCGCTTCTATCATTGTCTGGGTGTCCACCTCATCCACGTAGTTTTTCTGAACCAGCTCGATGACGTCGGAAAAGAGCTTCAGGCCCTTGTAGGTCTCTTCGTTATTGGCGGACAGATCCCGGTAAAAGCCGTGGCCCAGTATCAGCGCCGCTGACACGAGCACCATTGCCACCCACATTTTCAGGTGTCGGGTTTTTCTGGCTGTCATTCGTATCTCCTCTATCCTTTCTTGATCCAACCCAATGGGTTCATTGGTTTTCCGTGGTGGCGTATCTCAAAATGCAGACCGGCCCCGGTCAATGAACCGGTATCGCCCACGGTGGCGATCACTTCACCGGTTTCGACCGGATCTCCCTTTAACTTGAACTGCTCCTCCAGGTGGGCATACACAGTGTAATAGTGGTCGCCATGATCGATGATGAGCAAGTTGCCAAAGCCCTTGAACCATGAAGAAAACAGTGTTTGGCCGCTGTATACGGCCCGGATGGGTTCGCCTCTGTCCGCCTTGATGTTAATACCGCTTTGAAAATTGGTCACGTTAAATTTGCTGTCTTTGTAATGACCAAAAAAAGAAACTATTTTACCTTTCACCGGCATCATAAGCAAGCCCTTAAGCGCCGCAAAGGGTTTTTCGGCAACTATGGGGAGTGGTGAGGGGGTCAGAGGCGGTTCGGTCTTGAAGGATTCCACCGTCTGGTCCAAGGCCCGGGCCGATGCCTTCAGGGATTCGATGGCCGCCAGTTGCAGGGATTTTTTACCCCGGATCTCTGTTAGCAGCGCTTCTCGCTTGGCCTGTTCGGCGTTCATGGTATCGATGCGGCTGCTCAGGTCTGCCGTGGTCGCCTGCTTTTCATTTTTCCGGGCGACCAGCTGTGCCAGCAGCGCCTGCATATCTGCCCTATCCCTGGACAGTTGGGCCATCACTGCCTCATCATGGGTCAGGATCTGCTCCATGGCTCGTTTGCGCGAAAAAAAATCGAACATGGAATCCGCCGACGCCAGCACATGGAATTTGCCCAGCCAGCTAAGCTTGTACAGGGCGGCCAGTCGTTCGGCCACATACTGCTCGTTGACTTCGGCGCGGTGCTCGATCTCCCGGTATTTACCTTCGATCTCCCCAATGCGCAGTTTCACGGCTTTAAGTTCCGTGGAGAGCCGGGCCACTTTTTTCCGGGCGCTGTCCAGCGCTTTCCCGGTATCGTCCAAGGCATTGATAATGGCCGTCTCTTCTTTTGAGAAAGACGCCACCTTTTCCTTGAATGACACCAGTTCCCGGTTCAAGTGGTCGGCGGGATCATCCGGCAATTCGGGTAACTTCACATCTTCTATCGGCGCCGTACCGGGTTCGTCGATACGCAGATAGCTCTCACGGTTCATGATAAACCCGGTCTGATTCTCGTAAAGGATCCGAACCCACTCACCTTCGTAGGAGAGCACCAGTATGCGGGCCCCCTGACGCAAGGTGGCAATGGGCGGGTTGTGTATCCCGGGGCCGGATCTCATGTTGAGCTCCGGCACCAGGATCGTCCCCTGTTTGAGTTTGCCGGCTGCCATCAGGGGCCGTGAAAAAAGAGAGGGCCACAGGATGGGCAAAAGAAGCAAACAAACCATTGCCGGGCGGTGTAACGCCTTGCAGCGCAGCATACGTTTCTTTCCGGTGTTCCGAAACATCACTCTTTCACGAACTGTTTGAGCGAAAAAAAGGAGCCCAACAGGCCTGTTGTCATGCCACCGCCGGTGATCGCGGCACAGACTCCCATCGAGAAGAACCGGATGGAAACCATCTCGGCCGACAGGGTCTGTTCAAACTGGGTCCCGATGGCCGAAAAAGCGGTGTAAAGTATTCCCAGGCCGATCAGGCTCCCGGAAAACCCCTGAATCAGGCCTTCCAGATAAAAGGGAACCTTGATGAAATTGTCCGTGGCACCCACCAGGCGCATGATATGGATCTCTTCCCGTCGAGAGTAAAGCACCAGTCGGATGGTGTTGGCGGCAATAAACACGGTGGCCATGAAGAACATGGCACCCATACCGTATCCAGCCAGTTTGAACAGGTTGAAAAAATTGGCAAACCGCTCGATCCACTGCTGACCGTACTCCACCTCCGAAACCGAGGGCAAGCCTTCGATGCGCTGGGATAGAAATTCGATTTTTTCCGGTGAGTTGGACTCGGTGACCAGGGTGACTTCAAATGCGTCGGGAAGTGGGTTTTCCCGCAGGTTATCCAACAACGACGTCTGCCGCCGCATCCGTTCTTTCATCAATTCCAGGGCATCGTCCTTTGAAATGAAACGGATGCTCTGGATGCCGGAGATGGTCTGGAGCCGGTAGCGGGTGTCCAGGCGCTGGGCGTCTGATGTTCCCGGCACCAGGTATACCATGATCCGAACCCCTTTTTTCCAGGCGTTGAACATGTCCTGAGCGTTGAGGAAAAAGAGGCCGAAGGCGCTGATGATCAGCACGGACAGGGCGATGGTGACGATGGTCACCGCATTGAGAAACCGGTTCTCCAGGATGTCCTTGATGGCGCGCTGGGTGTAGAAGGTCATCGGTTCGCCTCTTCAATATAAAACGCTCAGTTCAGGTTCAGATATCCGGCGGCGTATCCAGCCGGCCCTGCCGGATCTGGAGCACACGGCCAATTGCGTTTTCGATGAGGGATTTGTCATGGGTGGCCACCACCACAGTTGCCCCGCGGTTATGGAACATGCACGGCGACCCGCTGCTGCTCACCGCCGGACAGGCTGGGGGGGTGTGCGGTCAGGCGATCTTCCATGCCCACCACCCGAAGAACGCTTTTCACCTTCTTTTCGACGAGGCTGCGCTTCTTGCCCCGGGCCTCCAGCACCAGCGCCACGTTTTCGTAGACGGTACGGGTGGGAATCAGTTTGTAGTCCTGGAAGATGATGCCGAACTTTCGCCGAAGCAAGGGGATGCGTCGCCGGGAAATCCGGGAGAGGTTCATGCCGTCCACCAGGATCTGCCCTTCGGAAACCGGCTCGGCCAGATAAAGAAGCTTGAGCAGGGTGGATTTGCCCGCCCCGCTGGGTCCGCTGATAAATAAAAATTCATTCTTGGCAATATCCAGAGTGGCATCCACCAGCGCCTGCTTGGCGCCGTAGCGCTTGTGGACGTGAAACATCCGGATCACCGCGCCTTCTTCAGCTATGCTGGTCATTGGACCTCGGCAATGTCGATCCTGGGTTTTCCCATGGCCCGATCCAGGGCGGCCACCGCGATCTGGAAATCGTACAGGGCGTTGTAGTAACGGGTCATGGTTTCGGAAAGCTGGGTCCGGGCGTCGAGCACATCCGTGGAGGTGGCCATCTGCTCCTTGAACAGCTCTTCACTGATGCGAAAGCTCTCCCTGGCCTGATCGATAGCGGATTGCACGGTAACAATGTTCTTCTCCGACTCATCGGCCTTGAGCCAGGCCTGCTTTACCTCCCGCTGAATGTTGTCCAGCAGTTCGACGCGGTTGAGACGGGCTTCAGCCAGCTTGCTTTTCTTTTCCGCAACGCCGTAACCGGTCTTGCCCCACTGCCAGAAATCCCAGCGGGCCTGGGCCTGAACATCCCAAAAGCTGCTGTCGGAGATCCCATCACCACCGTCCACCTGCCAGTCGGTGCCCAGCTTGTAGTAGTTGCCCTGAACCTGCACGGTCGGAAAATAATCCTTTTTGGCCAAGGCCACTTCCTTCTCGCGGATCTGGATTTCAAGGTCTGCCACGGTCACTTCCACGCGATCCTTTTCCGCCGTTTCCAGGCACTCTGCAAAGGATCGGGACAATGGCGCGTAATCCAGGATATCCGTCGGTGTCACCGGTGTGCCTATGGGTCGGCGCAGCAGCAGGTTGAAGTCGGCCCGGGCAATCTCCAGGCCGTTTTGCGCCGCCACCAGGTCCTGACGGGCATTGGCCAGCTCGACTTTGGTTTTAAGAAGATCGTTGAGCGGCGTCATCCCCACCTCGTGATAGTTGACGGCCACTTCCGTCTGGGCCTCCAGCATGGCAACGGCTTCTTCGGCCACCGCCTTGAGCTTCTGGGCTTTGAGCAGGAGGAAATAAACCAGATTGGCCTCGAAGACGATGTCCCTCCGAACCAGTGCCTCGTTGAGACGGGCGGCGTCCAGCCCCATCTGGGCCAGCTTATACTGATTGGTCAGGGCAAAGCCGGTAAACAGGGGCTGGGTGACGCTGGTCACCCATTTGTACTGCTCCTGGGGCTGTATCACGCCTAAGGTGGGATCCAAAGCGAAAACGGGTTCGTCAAATCGGGTATATCCGTACTGGGTGCTGAAGGTGGGCAGAAACTCCGTTCGCCGGGATTTGACCACGGCATCGGCAGCGCGGGTCCGCTCGATAGAGATTTGGGCGGTAATATTGGCTTCGAGGGCCAGGGCCACGGTCCTGTCGAGGTCCATGTCGGGCGAAGCCGCCGTCTCATCACCACAGGCCGGCGCCACTGCGGCCAGCCACATGGAAAGGACGACAATAAACAAGAAAATAAGTCGATAGATCGTAGATGCCTGTGGCAATCTGGCTGATGTCTCCCCGGGGTTTGGCATTGACCGGCAACCTCGCAGCTGTTATGAAATACCCTTAAGCTCAAGGAGTGCTGTTCCCAGTTTTCCTTGCCGAAGCCTCCACTGAATCCCAATGACGGGCTTCTTC
>JABZFO010000098.1 GCA_014237405.1 Desulfosarcina sp.
TTTTGGTTTAAAAACTTTTGAACCAGGGTTCCCAGCTGGTTGTAATCCTCATTGCTCATGCTGGAGGAAAAAAACCCCAGGTGGACTTCGATCTTTGCGGCGTCCCGCTTCCAAGGCCACAAGGCGCCGTAGAACGCTCCGGTTTTCAGTTTTTTCAGGAAAAGGGTCTGATCCTTGCGAATGCCCCCCAGATATTTCACGATGGGATCGAAGCGCAGGGTGACGGGAAGGCTTTTGCCTGGCGCTTTGGCCGGTGTGCCGAAAAACTCGGACAGAATCGCCACCAGTTCATCGATGGAATACCCCGACGAGGTCACCTGGTACAGGCTTCGCGACTCCTCGAAGAACCGGGTGCTCAAATCCGGCAGGTCATCGATACCTTTTGCCAGTGTCAGGAATCCGACCAATGCCGCTTCGTTATTGGCAAGGTCCCGGATGGCTTTGCTGTCACCGGTCAAAAACTCCTCAATAAGCGATACACCCATGGGTTGTCGCGGCCCCAATCTTTCTATTTAGTGCCCATCCCGACATTATTTAGTATCTAAATCCTACAATTCATGTTTCTTATGTCAGAAAAAAAAAGATAAATAAATTACAATAGCCAAAATTTAAATAACAAATAAATCACAATGACTAAAATACAAAATTTTTCGACCTGTGCTATTAGCTTTTAGCCATTAGCGGTTAGCTTTTGGATAAAACGGTTCTATAGACCTGTTGTGTATAATAATAAGCTTTCTCCCATACTTTAAGTTTTCTAAAAATCTCTCATTTCCACCTCTTTTTAATGCTAACGGCTAAACGCTAATGGCTAACTGCACAGCTCGAAATTTTTTTGTTTTTGATCTTATTTGAGATTTGGATATTGTAATTTGAAATTTATTTGTTATTTGGTGCTTGTAATTTGTGATTTTAGATACAAAACTGTCAGGGCAGATCCATCTATCTCCGACCTGGCCCATCAAAGATCCCGCTATGCGGGGGAGGACCAGGTTCTCAATGTGAAAATAATATCAAGGGAGGAAACACCATGAAGCAGGGTAAATGCCCCAAGTGCGGGTCAGCGAATATCTACTCTGCCGAGGATCTGCCCCTGAAAAGCGGTCCCTTCGGCAGCAACTCCATCCCCATCAGTTCGGCAGCAACTCCATCCCCATCAGCCTGACGGCCATGGCCGCCCTGGACAACTATGTATGCGTGGAATGCGGTCTGGTGGAAAGCTACGTTGCCGACGAGTACATGCTGAAGAAAATAACCAAAAAATGGAAAGCGGTGAACAAGACGGCAAAGGACGAAGATTAAGTCGTGTCCGTCCATAAACAGCGTCTTGTGGTCCAGGCCGGCGTTCTCACTCAGTTGAAATCCTCGACGTAGCGCTGCTATGCCTGCGGTTCCAACCTCGCTGCGGCCTTGGCCTGAGCCACAATCCACCATTTATGAACGGACATGGTAGTGTTCGACGAAGCTCCCAAACACCGTTCGGAACACAGATTAAGACTTTTGCCACAAAGGTAATCCGATGCCGTTTCCCTTTTCCAGCAGCCGCATCCGCGGCATTCGCCATTTTGGCCTGATCTCGCGTGTTCTCATCAAGCACGGCATGGGTGAAATTGCCGACCGACTGAAAGGGCGGACCGGCACGAAGATCAAATCCGGCCTTCCCGATCCCGCACGCATCCGGCGTACCCTGGAGGAACTGGGCCCCAGCTTCATCAAGCTGGGCCAACTCATGAGCACCCGTGCCGATCTTTTTCCCTCGGAATATATCGACGAATTCACTAAACTGCAGGACCAGGTGCCGCCGGTGCCTTTCGACGGGATCCGCCGGCTGATCGAGTCCGAACTGGGCCAGCCCCTGGGCCAGCTTTTCGAAAGCATAGAAGAGACGGCCATGGCCGCAGCATCCGTGGCCCAGGTGCACACCGCCCGGTTGAAAACCGGGGAGAAGGTGGCTGTGAAGGTGATCCGGCCAGGTATCGAAAAACGCATCCGCAAAGACATCCAGCTCATGTACTACTTTGCCGCCCGTTTCGAAAAAACCTTTGACCTGGGCCGCATCGTGGGGGCGGTGAACCTGGTCAAGGAGTTCGAGCGCACTATCTTCCGGGAACTGGACATGCTGATCGAGGCCGGCAACATCGAGCGCTTCACCCGCAGCTTCAAGGAAGTCGGCGAAATCTATATCCCAAAGGTGTATTGGGATTTCACGGCAAAGTCGGTGCTGGTGATGGAGCATATCGAGGGAATCAAGATAGACCGCGTGGACGAAATCCGGCGCCACGGCATCGATCCCCAGGAGGTGGCCATGATTGGCCTGCGTTCCTTTTCCCGCCAGCTCATGGCCGCCGGTATTTTCCATGCCGACCCCCACCCGGGCAACACCATCGTTATGTATGACGGCCGGGTGGGCCTGGTGGACTTCGGCATCGTGGGATACCTGGACGAAGAGACCATGATGCAGATCGCCCACCTGTTCCTGGGCTTTGCCGAGCACGATTACGATATGGTGATGGAGGCCTTTGAAGCCGCCGGCCTGGTGGATCCCAGGACCATGGACCTGAAAAGTTTTCGGATGGACCTCAAGGACATGGCGGAGCCCTTTTACGGACGCTCACTGAAAACCATTTCGGTAAAGGATGTCTATGATCAGGTAATGCGGCTGGTATTCAAGTACCGCATCCGGTTGCCCCGCAACCTGCTTTTGCTCTTCAAGACCTTTATCCAGACCGAGGCCCTGGGCAAGATCCTGGGCTCGGAGGCCAGCCTGCTGGAGGTGACGCGGCCATACGCCAAACGGCTGCTGCAGCAGGGCTATGAAGCCCGCAAAGTGCTCAAGAACATGGGTCGGGACATGAAGCTGTTCGGCGGTTACCTGCGCCAGATGCCCCACCTGGCCCACGGCCTGTTCAAACGCCTGGCCACGGAAGCGCCACGGATCGAGCTGGCGCATACCGGTCTGGAGGATACATCCAAGAAGTTAGAAAACAGCATCAACCGCCTCACCCTGGGGCTGGTGGTGGCCGCCTCGCTGATCGCCGCCTCCCTGATTCTCAACTCCACCCGCAAAGTACTTCTCTTCGAGGTTGATTTTTTCGGCGTGCAGACCCTCTCCGTCACCGATGTACTGGGGTTCACCGGCTACGTCATTGCCACTCTTCTGGGCCTGTGGTTGGTGTTCTCCATCGTCCGGTCCGGGAAGTTATGATCTCAGCCTGTGGCAGGCCGGTTCGAAGGGTCAGGGCTCCACATTTCACATGTGATCGTTTTTTCAATTTTGGCCACTTGGCTTCTTAGATGGCGGCCTTCCTTTTGTCAAATGTGGAGCTCTGACCCCTTCTTAGTGCTTCTTAGTGTTACCGCCCGTTCGGCGGCGGTCAGGGCACCTTCGAGATAACCACCGTGTTGGTTGGCGGTTTCCGTGCCGGCAAAATGGATGGTACCGCCCCAAATAGATGTTTTACCTGCCGGGGGGTGATAGAGGGGGTGTTCGTACACCGGCGGCTGGTCGAACTGGGTGGCGGTAAATCGTTCGCGAGCCCAATCCTGATAGAAGAAGGTCGTCGGCTGTGCTGCCGGTTTGCCATAGATGCTTGCAAGTTGGGAGAGAATCGCCTCGGTGAGGAGTTGTTGATGGTTGCGTTGCACCGCCGGAATGCCGACAAAGCCGGTCAGTCCGTAGGGTCCCTGGCTGTTGTTGGATCCGTCATGGATCTCGCCCAGCGGACCGCGCTGGCTGAAAGCCTGGCCTGAGAGGCCCGTTTGCCGCCAGAAAGGTTCTTCGTAAAGAGCGCAGAATTTTGCCTGACCCGCCATCCAGGTACCGATTTTCAGCATCGCCTGGGTCAAATTATGAGACAGGTCAGGGTTAAAGAGAATGGTGGCGGCGGCAAGGCGCGGCGGCAGGGCGAGGATTACCTTGTTGGTACTGAACTGGGTCCAGGGCTCTTTCTCCAGTTCGCCGACGCTGACCAGAGCGCCAGCGAACTTTTTTTCGATCTTACAGACCGGGTGATTGAGTCTGATGGCGTTTTCAGGAATATTTTCACAGAGTTTTCTGATCAGTGCCGTCATGCCGCCGGAAAGCCGCCAGGAGAGGGGTTCCATGGCGTAGCCGCTGACGGTCTGGACGGCTCCATTAGGACCTTGAAAACGACCCATACCCTCTTCAAACTGGCGATAACCCGTAAGGCCCAGGGCTTGAATAAGTTGCGCCATTTTCGGATGAATCGCGGGCCAGTACCAAGAGGGGCCGAGATCGGAGAAAAATCCTTGATGTTCAGGGCTTAAAATCCTGCCGCCGATACGCTCACGGGCTTCGAGAACGACAAAAGGTTTATTTCTTTTGGACAGCAGGTGGGCGGCATAGATACCGCTGAGGCCGCCTCCAATAATCATGGTATCAACTGTTTCCGTGGGCATGGCAATGTTCCATTACGATCTTTGACGGCTTCGTAAAAGCTCCACCTTCTTCGTTGCGTACCCCAAAGGGTACTTCCCCGAAGGAGGACATGAGGGTCACACATCTCACATTATGATCGTTTTTTCAATTATTTTTGCTCATAAGACCATAAATTACCTTGACACCTTGCATATAACTAATTATATTTTAGTCAAACGACCATAATAGACAAGAAGGAGTCGCCGTGTCTAGACCCAAAAAACCGAGATTTGTATCCGGATATCCGACCCTTGCCGCATTTGTTCCCCAGGGCGTTCCGGTTGCCGGCGAGGTTTTTTTGTCGGTGGAGGGGCTCGAGGCGATCCGGTTGAGTGATTTCGAACACCTCGATCAGGAATCGGCGGCAAATCTCATGCAGGTTTCCCGACAGACCTACGGCAGAATTCTGGCCACGGCCCGGAGCATCGTGGGAGAGGCTCTGGTCACCGGAAAGGCGCTGAGAAGGAGGAAACCATTATGCCAGGATTTGACAGAAGTGGTCCCATGGGGGCCGGCTCCATGACCGGGGGCCGGCGCGGACCTTGCGGTCAATCAGGTGTTGTCACCGACCCGTCGGCATACGGCGGCTTTGGGTATGGCAGAGGTTTGGGATTCAGACGCGGTGCCGGGAGAGGATCCGGTCCGGGCCGCGGTGGAGGACGCGGTTTCGGCAGGGGCTTTTACGGGTATCCGCCGAGATATCCCGTCGACTATTCGATGGGCAGAACCGAGGAGATGGATATGCTCAAGGCTGAAGCGAATGCCATGAAAAAATCCCTGGAAGCCGTCCAGAAAAGAATCGAGGAACTGGATCGTTATGAATCGTCTGAATGATCCATCCCCGAATCGTGTTCGGCCGACTGATTATCCTTCACGTAACATAAGGGGTGGTTCGCCGCCCCTTAACTTTTTTCGGTTATTCATATGTCTGGAGACAGGCAGGAAAAAGCCTTAAATACCTATATTTTAAAATGCTTACTATTATCTACGACAACGTTGTATGGAACAAGGCCCTGACCCCGGACTGGGGCTTTTCCTGCCTGGTGGAGACACCGGAGCAGACCCTTCTCTTTGACGCCGGCGCAAACGGCAGGATCCTTCTTGAAAACATGAAGACGCTGAAACTGGCCCCGGAAATGGTCGATACGGTCTTTATCTCCCACGCCCACTGGGACCATACCGGCGGACTCGATGATTTTCTTCGATTGAACCCCGTTCACGTCTTTATACCCGCCTCCTGTCCGGTGCCCCCTCATGCGGCCAAAGTAACCCGAGTTGGAAGCGGGGTAAAGATAGGCGAAGGCCTTTATTCAACCGGTGAACTCGGTGGCATCGAACAGTCTTTGGTCATCGAAAAGGATGAACGGGCGGTGGTGGTGGCCGGGTGCTCCCATCCCGGGGTGGATGCCATCCTTAACGCCGCTTCAGGAATCGGCAAGGTAGCCATGTTGATCGGCGGCCTGCACGGGTTCAATGACTTCCATTTAATCGAGGACCTTGACCATATCTGCCCGGCCCATTGCACGCAGTATATCGAGGAGATCAAGCACCGGTATCCGGATAAGTACATAGCCGCCGGTGCCGGCCGGATCATCTATTAAAAACCCCTAAATGGGATTAGGAGAAAATGAGAACGTACCTCGACTGCTTTCCTTGTTTCTTAAAACAGGCACTGCGGGCGGCAAGAATCGCAACAGATGATGAGATAAAAATAAAAAGGGTATTGGATGAAGTGGGAATGATGTTGAGGGACATCCCTCTTGACAGCACGCCACCCCAAAGCGGCAGATTGATCTATCGCAAAGTCAGTGAGGTCACGGGAGATTCGGACCCCTACAGGGAAATCAAAAAAGAAAGCACTCAAAAGGCGCTCTCATTGTATCCCTATTTGAAAAGCCGGGTAGAGAAGGCAAATGATAGACTCCTGACGGCAATACGGATTGCAATTGCCGGAAACGTCATCGATTTCGGCGCTTATGGAAACTTTGATCTGAATCGAGAAGTGGACGAAGTCTTTGAAAAGGATTTTGCGGTATTCGATTATAATAAGTTTAAGCACGGCCTGGATAAGGCCCGTGAGATATTATATATTGGCGATAATGCGGGGGAATGCGTTTTTGACAGAATTTTAATAGAGGAAATAACAAAACCGGTGACCTATGTCGTCAGGGATGCTCCAATTATCAATGACGCCACTTATGAGGATGCGGTTCAGGCCGGTATTGACAGCATCGCAACCATCATATCCTCCGGTACGGATGCGCCTGGAGCTATTCTGGAAACATGCAGTGCCGAATTTAAGAAAATGTATCACCATTCGAACTTCATCATAAGCAAAGGGCAGGGAAATTATGAGGCTCTTTCCAATGAAATGGGTCCAATATTTTTCCTTTTAAAAATAAAGTGTCAAGTTATTGCAAATGATATTGGTGTTGATGAAGGCGATATCGTGCTGAAGGCCAATGGTGACTAATAAATGAGCTACCTTCAGGGAATACGAAAGGAGATTGGATCGCGCAGGATTTTTGTCCCGGGCGTTCGGGCCATTATTGTTAACGATGCCGGAGATATTCTACTTCAGCATCGGAGGGATAATGCCCTGTGGGGGCTACCCGGCGGCTCTGTCGAGATCGATGAGACTGCAATTGAGGCGTTAAAACGGGAAGTGAGAGAAGAGACCGCTTTGAAAGTGATCGAAGCCGAGCCGATGGCCCTCTACTGCGGTCCACGCCAAAAATTTTCATATCCCAACGGAGACCAAGTGCAGTGTTTTGCCGTTTCTTTTATTGTCCGCAAATGGGAAGGCAGACCTCATGCGGATGGCCTGGAAGGCTCCATGGTACGTTTTTTTTCGATTTCAGAACTGCCTGAATCGCTTGTGCCGGTTCACCAGCAAACACTTGAGGACTATGTCCGCTATGATGGCACATTTCTTTTGTCCGGATAATGAAGAAGACCGATTGTAAATTCAGTCAGCAGCCGGGAGTCGAGTGCATTATTCACTCTCTCGGTTCCGATGAAAAGATTGCTCCACCGCTGGGTCGGTTTACCGTTTTTTCTGCTGATTATGTTTTTGCTGTTTCAGGCTATCTATGGACTTGGCGCGCCTTGAAGACAACCCCAAATCCGGCGCAATCTTTGTGGATTTATTTATTTCCGCGACCCTAAAGCGTTGTAATGATCGGTTAGTGGGGAATGGGGGCGCCCTTATTGGGAGTGGTCGGAGATGGGCGAGCAGCGGAGTTCCATGAGCGATCGGATCACCTGCTTCTGCTGCAGGGTCAAATCTTCGAAGCGGACACCGATACCTTTGGGATCCCGGCGGACCACCGTCCCGTTGATGGCGCAGGTGCGCTCCAGTACAGGAGACGAAAGAGACATGATGAGCCGCTGGCCCACTTTGATGGGCTGTTCGGTTTCGATGTAGGCGCCGCCTTCACTGATGTCCCGCATGTAGCACTGGTAGGTCCAGTCGCTGATGTCGTAATCCACGCCCACCAGGCAGTCATACCGGCTGTGTTTTCTCAGATTGGGCCGCTGGCTCTGTTTCTCGTCCACCATCCGGCCACCTTCCAGCAGCAGGTTCATTAACGGAGTGGAGATCTCCCTGGTTATTTCACCCGGGGCGTAGTCGATGTCGATCAATACGTTTTCCCAGGTGAGGATGTGCAGGGCGGCAGGCTTGCCTACAAGCAGTCCCATTTTGGCGGCTACCGGCTTACCGTCGAAAATATAGATGGTCCCCATTTTCCCTTTGGCGGTGATCTGCAGAGCGCAGGAGCGCCCCTCCAGTTCCAGCATCTGGAGAAATGAGGCAAGCGTGATTCCCCTTACCTGTCCGCCGTAGTCGATTTGCAGCTCGGTGAAGATCCGTTTGGTGAGCATGCTGATGTCCAGGGTCTGATCGAAGTGAATGACCGACGCCATCTGCTTGATCTTGCTGCGGAACATGGATGAGGCGTTGTTGGTCATGACGATGACGCGGGTTTCTGGATATCTGTCCCCCAACAAGGACAACAGTTCGAAGGCGTCCATTTCGGACATGTGCATACCGGTGATCAGGATGTGGACGTCTTCCCCGGCAAGGATTTCCAGGGCCGTCTGGATATTGGCAGCGGAGAGGATTTGCAAAAAGCCGCCCTGGCTTTTCAGCAGCCCCACAAAGGTGTGGAGCATGATGGGATCGTTGTCGACGATTAGGATGTTCTTCATCGGGTGCCGGCCTCTACTGGTTGTTGGTGGCTCTTCTTAATACGCTGTCCGTCGTCATCTGCCGTTGTTTCTATTGTTTTGGCGTCAGGGTGAAGGAAATGGTGCCCGGGTAAGGGAACCGATCCATTTTCCGGATGCCGAGATCCTCCAGTTCAGGATAAAAAGAGCATTTTTCCACCGGAAAAACAAACAGTTTTTCAAAGCCGGAGAAGGCGGCGTCATACCCCAGCGGGGCAAATGCATTGGTGATTGCCGAAAAAACGCCGCTCTCTTTCCAGCGCTCGCTCACGATGCCATAAATCTGCTGCTGGCTGAACACTTTCGGGTTTTTAAGATATTGTTCCCAAGGCTCGTAGCCGTTGAAGGCAAGGATGCCTTTTTTTTCGACTTCCTTGATGCCCATGTAGCTGCCGGCCCCCAGGCTTTTCAGCTTGAGGTCGATGCCGAACTTCCCGTAAAGGGCGTTTATCATGTCGGCCAGCAGGGCCTCAAAAATGGGCACTGTCAGCAGGGGCATGCCCGCTTCCGTTTCATGGTAGAAGGTCAAATGGGCGCTGGCGATCGTCACCGATCCTTCCGCCTCGCGCCGCTGGCTCAGGCGCATGGCCACCCGGTGGGGGCCGTTCTGGGCCGAGATCGTGTGCTCGATGAGGGTCCCGTAATCAAATGTCTTTTCGATTTGTGTCGGTATGTCGCTGATGCAATGGGCCGCGGGTGATACGCCCAGCACCAGAATGAAGCAAAAGATCGCTATGGTTGCGAACAATCGATTTCTCATTTCTGATCCGACCTTTCAGGTTGATCATCCTGTTCAAACCGTCTGATGGGAAGATGCGAATCTATTCCGATTAAGGCCAGCTTCCAAGATGGCTTCCATTACCTCGTAATGATCGAAGGGCGGCATGATGCAGGCGCCGGCAAATCGCTGCCGGGCCGCTGTCACCATTTCCCGGGCGTTGGCAACCCCTTCGGCCACCGGATCTGCGGCGTTGTACATGCGTTGCCTCAGCGCTTCAGGCACGGCGATGCCGGCCACTTTGGTGTGAAGAAAATCCGCGTGACGGGGGGTGCGCAAGGGAAGGATGCCCATGATGACGGGAATGCCGATATTTCTGGTGGCGTCGGCGATCTCATCGGCATCCGGTTCATCGTAAACGGGCTGGGTGACGGCAAACTGGGCACCGGCATCCGCCTTTCGTTTCAGGTGATCCACCGCCCTGGCCAGTCCATTGCTTTCGGGGTGGGTGTCAAAGACCACGCCGGTTCGAAGCCCCGTTTCCCTAGCCATGCGCACCAGGCCGTAAACGTCGGCATCACGAACGGTGGTGGTATGGCTCCGGTCCTTGAAGGCCACGAAGTCACCGGTTGCCACCACCACTGTTTCGATACCCAGTGCCCGTGCTCCCCACAACTCTCCTTGCAGACTCAATCGGTTGTGATCGCGGGTGGTGAGGTGAAGGATGGCGGGTTTCTTTGTGCGCTGCTGGATCATGGCGCACAAGGCCAAGGCGCTCATGCGCGGTTTGGCCACGGGGTTGGTGGCCACGCTGAAGCCGTAAAACTGCATCGCAGCCAGGGATTCCAGGGCGGCCAGTACCTTCTCAGGGTCCGGCCCGTCCGGAGGGACCACCTCAATGGTGACGACGAACGGTTCGTTAACCATGTTAAACCCTCAATACTCTCGCGGCAGGATGCCGCTCCCACGATCCAATGGCGACAGGGGGAGGCTGAAGCAAAAGGTGGTTCCTTCCGCTTCGGAGGTGATGAAATCCACCTTGCCGTTCAAAAAGGTCTCGCCGAACAGTTTCATGGAGTAGGTTCCCAGCCCTCTTCCTGAATCGGCTTTGGTGCTGATGTTGCGCTGGAAGATGCGATCGACCACGTTTCCGGAAATGGCCTGATGATTCCAGACGTAAAAAGAGAGTCGCTGATCTTCGGACAGAGCCCATACCTTTATGGACCGGCCCTTGTCCGTTGCTTCCAGGGCATTGGTCACCATGTTGGTGATCACCCGGACCACCAGGAAAAAATCGGATTTGAAGGATAGCGCCAGGTGCTGGTCGGCGAAAATTATGGTCCGTTGCCTGGCCGCAGGGTGGCTGGCAAAGGCGGTATTAAGCTCGTGGAAGATTCGTTCCACCGTAATCGGCTGGATCACGAGCCGGTAATCGGCATCCGTCATTTCGGTGAGGTGCCTTTGCATCTGCACCTCCCTTGCCAGGCGCAGGGAGAGCCGGTGGATCCGCTGGGCCGCCTCGCGGTTTTCGTCTGTTGTTTTGTCCAGCAGGATCTCGCTGCTTCCCACCAGACCGTAGATGATATTGCTCAAATCGTGAAAAAAGACCCGTCCCAGGGCCTCCCACTGCTGCTGGCGGGTGATGTCCTGGAGAAACAGCAGGATCATGCGTCTGCCGTCCACGGATATGGGACAGGCACGAACTCGGAGAAACAGGTCTCGTTTCATTCCCTTTTGATCCACCACCACCGCGCAATCCTTCTCGATGGCCCCATCCTGATGGAGACAGGTTACGATGGCAATGGCGGCGCCGCAGGTGGCACAGAAAGGAGAGGTCCCACAACCGCCTTCGTTGACATCACGGTGAATGCAGCCAATGACTTCACCGGGCCGAAGCCCCAATGCATGGTCGGCATCATCGATGCTCAGCATCTCCAGAAACGTGTCGTTAATGGCCAGGATCTGCCGATGCTCGTTAAGCACGGCCAGCAGGCCGCTGACGGTATTGAGGAGGCCGTCGATCACCGGGTTTGCGATGGCGGCGGTGATGTCGTCATCGAGCGCTTCTCTATCAAGCCGTTGGGCCGGGGCAAAGTAAGTTTTCATGGGCGTTTGGGAAAATGGGCGCAATGATCATCATCGTGGCCACCCACGTATGACTGATCGTCCTGCTATAAATCTGGATCAGTGGGTTGGTCCGGAAAGGTTGATCTCCCCTTTTTCTCCCACATGGATGTTGGGCCGAAACCCGCCGAGGTCCAGTTTGGCTTCCAGTTCATAGGCGATGGCGCCCCGCTGCGCGTTCATCAGATCGGCAAAGAAGCGAATGCTGCTCAGCAGGCTGGTGGTGGCAATCAGCGTCACATCGCCCTCGCTGTAACCGTCGATGATTGGCAGATCGTTGGCTACGCCCGTCAATATTTTGTATCCTTCAAGCTTCAGGCTGTAGGCGATACCGTGAAGATTAAGGGCGGTTCGATTGGGATTGATAATTTGCAGGTCGATTTCGAACCGCGGCGCGATGCTTTCGGACGGCAGGGCCCGGATAGCGGTAACAGTTACCGTCGGTGTCTCGAAATCCGGGTGGAGGGTGGCGCAGCCGGTAATCATCAGCAGGGCTGCATATACAATCAAGGTCCGGGTGCGTCTGTACATCAGTTAATTCCTTTGGTGCGTATCTGCTTACTTGCCCATTATCATCAGCAGCGGAATGAAAACCAAGCCGGCCAGGGCCAGGTACAAGCCGTTCAATACCCGCTGATATTTGTATCGCGTCTGTTCATCCGTTTCATCAAGGGTCAGCTGCTTGAACTTGCGATAATCCTCAAACCATCCAGTCATCATATCCACGTGATGCCCCTTTTCCTTCAGCGTTATCTTGATTTGCTGGAAAGCATGCAGGGTGAACACGATGGCACCGATCAATCCGATGTGCAACCAATTCATACGCGCTGTCTCCTTGAAGGGTTGTTTTTCTTGAACGTCTGCCGCCTGCGCTCCGGCTGTCGAGCCCATGGTAAGGGCCGCGCAGCAATGGTCAGCCGCCTTTGAAAGACCGTTTCATGAGACGCGGAAGATCGGCCTTTACCGTATCATACATTCATGCGTTGGGCCATACTACAGTTCAGGATGAAGTTCATCTCGTATACAACGGTGAAGATTGCCCGTGGATTGTCGCGGTGCATCTTCAATTCATGCGGGCATGCAGCAGCATCTCGCTGAGAAAACGGCCGGTATAGCTTTTCTTTGAATGTGCCACTTCTTCCGGTGGGCCTTGGGCCACAATGCGTCCGCCCCCCTTACCCCCTTCCGGCCCCAGATCGATGATCCAGTCTGCGGTTTTTATTACATCCAAATTGTGCTCGATGACCACCACGGTATTGCCGCTGTCCACCAAGCGCTGGAGTACGGCCAGCAGCATTTTCACGTCCTGGAAATGGAGGCCCGTGGTGGGTTCGTCCAGGATATAGAGGGTGCGGCCGGTGGCCCGTTTGGCCAGCTCCCGGGCCAGCTTGATGCGCTGGGCCTCGCCGCCGGACAGGGTGGTGGCAGCACGTCGGCGATGGAGTGGTCCTTGTACTTGATCTCCAGGGTGGCGTCGTTGAACCGCTTGCCCCGACAGGTTTCGCAGGGTACGTAGACGTCTGCCAGAAAGTGCATCTCCACCTTGATGAAGCCGTCCCCGTGGCAGGCTTCGCAGCGTCCTCCTTTGACGTTAAAGGAGTAGCGTCCCTTCTTGTACCCGCGCATGTTGGACTCGGGAAGCTGGGCGAAAAAATCCCGGATGAAGTCGAAGACCTTGGTGTAGGTGGCCGGGTTGCTGCGCGGCGTACGGCCGATGGCTTTCTGGTCAATGTTGATCACCTTATTAAGATGCTCCAGGCCGTGGATGGCTTTGTGCCGACCGGTTTCCAGCATGGCGTTGTGCAGTTTGCCCGCCAGGGCCGGGTAGAGGATCTGGTTGATCAGGGTGGATTTGCCGGCACCTGAGACGCCGGTTACCGCCACCAGGAGGCCCAGGGGGATGTCCACGGTGAGGCTGCTCAGGTTGTTTTCGGTGGCGTCGGCAATGGTGATCCGCCGGTTGCCGGCAGCCTCGACGCTTCGCCGGATTGCCGGCGTTTCGATCTCCTCCTTACCGCTCAGAAACCGGCCGGTCAATGAGGCCTTCCGGCGCATGATCTGCTTCGGCGTGCCCTGGGCCACGATTTCACCCCCCAGGTGACCGGCGCCGGGGCCGAAGTCCACGATCCAGTCTGACGACGCCATGGTCTCCCGGTCATGCTCCACCACGATGAGGGTGTTGCCGATATTCCGCAGATGACACAGGGTGCCCAGCAGCTTGATGTTGTCCCGCTGGTGCAGGCCGATAGAGGGCTCGTCCAGGATGTAAAGGACGCCGGTCAGCTCCGACCCCACCTGGGAGGCCAGACGGATGCGCTGGGATTCACCGCCGGACAGGGTGGGGCCCTTGCGGCTGAGTGACAGGTAGTCCAGCCCCACGTTGATGAGAAAACCCAGCCGACCGGTGATCTCCTTGAGCAGTTCTTCGGCGATGATCTTGCGGTTGCCGGACAGCTTCAATCCGGTAAGAAAATCCTGGGCTTCCTGGATGGTCATCTCGGTGACGGCGATGATCGAGCGGCTCCCCACCTTCACGGCTAGCACTTCGGGCTTCAGCCGCCGCCCGCCGCAGGCATCGCAGGGCCGGGTGGAGAGGAACCGGCCATAGTACTTCTTGGCGTTTTCCGATTCGGTCTGCTTGTACCGGCGCATGAGGGTGTTGAGCAGCCCTTCGTATGTTGTGGTAAAGGACCCTTGAATCTTCTCTGCGTTCCAGTTCACCGTCAGTTCCCGCCCGCCGGAGCCGTTGAGGATCAGGTTTCTCTGCCGTTTGGGCAGCTTGTGCCAGGCCGTGTCGAAGTCCACCCCCCATTGCGACTCCATCGCTCTCAGTTGCTCCGCTGTCCAGGAGCCGTTCAGCTTGCCCTTGCCGGAAAAGTGGCCTTGCCAGGGGATGATAGCTCCCTGCCGGATCGTCAGCTTGCTGTCGGCAATCACCTTGTCTTCGTCCATGGCCAGCTTGGCGCCGATGCCATTGCAGTCCGGGCACATGCCCAGGGGGGAATTGAAGGAAAACAGGGGCGGAGCCATCTCCGGGTAGGCGATGCCGCAGCAGGAGCGGGCTTCGCTCATGGGGATGTCGCCGCTGTTCATGCGGTGGACGATAATCCGTCCGTCGCCCAGCTTCAGGGCGGTTTCCACCGAGTCGGTGAGTCGTTTTCTGAAGCGGCCCTCTTTGGAGACCTTCAGGCGGTCCACCACCGCCTCGATGGTGTGCTTTTTGTACCGGGCCAGGGCCTGAACCGCTTCAATACCTTGGACCACGCCGTTGACTCGCAGCCGGGCATATCCCTGCCGTTGAAGCCGGGCGATCACTTCGCGGTGTTCTCCCTTGCGATTGTCGATCACCGGTGCCAGGATGAGGACCTTGGTGGATTCGGGCATCTGAAGGATGCGGGCGACCATGCTCTGGGCGTCGCCCTTGCCCACGGGTTTGTGGCAGTGGATGCAGGTCTGCTGGCCGATTCGGGCAAAGAGCACCCGAAGGTAGTCATAGATTTCGGTGATTGTGCCCACCGTGGAGCGGGGATTCTTGCTGGCCGATTTCTGCTCGATGGAGATGGTGGGCGAGAGCCCCCGGATGGTGTCGTAGCGGGGTTTTTCCATCTGACCGATGAACTGGCGGGCATAGGCGGACAGAGACTCCACGTAGCGGCGCTGGCCCTCGGCAAAAATGGTGTCGAAGGCTAGGCTGGACTTGCCCGAGCCGGACACGCCGGTGAAGACGATTAGTTTTTTCTTGGGAAGGCTCAGGTCGATGCTCTTCAAGTTATGCTCCCGGGCACCTTTGACCTCGATGGTATCCAGTTCTATGGTTTTCCTTTTTTTTCGCGGTCGGGTGACGGCCACCAGTGCGGTTCCATTGGGTCGGTTCTTCATCTCTTTGTTCCGTAACTTGGTTTGCAGACTCCCTGCCGGCTGCCTGATTTCAGTTGGTTTATGAACGCGATTTCATAGCACGAAAAACCGGTTGCCAAAAGGTTGCCGGCTGTCATAGGATTTGGGAAAAATAAGTATCGATTCCCCCCTTGTCCACGCGGACGTGCACACCGTAAAATAACAGACGTCAAAGGATACGACGATGAGCCAAAAAACCACCGGCTCGGTTTACAACGAAACCTATCACTATTACCTGAATCAGCTGGAAACCATGCAGTTCGACGGAAAGGAAGATGTGCTGGGGATAAAGCTACAGGGAGACGAGGTGGTCGTGCCTTATTTCGGCCAATCCATCCGATTGACCGCCGAGGGGCTGAAGGATGATGCGGGGAATCGGCCGGATTTTGCCGACTGCGTGGTGGTGTGCCGCTACCTGATCATGTGCCCGCCATTCGAACCGAAGGAGAAGGACTGGGTGGCTTACCGGGATTTTTCCGATGCCGGCCCACTGACGGTTTTCTGGGCCGATTCCGTGGAGGGGCCGTTGGCCAGGATATTTTCCGGCAATGTCGGTGCCCTGGGAAAGGCCTGTGAAGCCCTGGGCGGCAGCGTGTCGGACATGGACATTTCCTGCGACCTGTGCCGGCGCTTCACCCCGCTGCCTAAAACGCCCCTGCTTCTGGTCTTCAACGATGCCGACGACGATTTCCCGGCGTCTGCCTCCCTGCTGTTCGAAAAGCGGGCATCGACATACCTGGATGCCGAAAGCCAGGCTGTTCTTGGCCATGTTTTTTCGAACCGGTTGCTGGCTGCCATGGGAGGGCGATAAAAAAACCCATGTGGTGCCCGACGGCATTTTCGAAGATGACACACTTCAATTTGAGGCCTGTTGTGTGAGGGCTTCTACCAGCCGATTGGCTTCCTCCCGCGAAAGTTCCACGACCGCCTTGCCGCCGCCGGGATGGGCGATGGCCAGGCGGCAGCCGGTTTGGGTGGGTGTAACCGTCCATCTGTGTTCTTCTGAAAATTTAACGGACGGGTCCAGAAAATCGTCGGCGTTGAACTCGGCAATCTGGATCAGCACACCGAAGGCATCGCGGGGGTGGATGAACAATTCCTTCCAGAAATCACCGTATTCCTTGAATCCAAAATAGGGGATCGCATGTTCCGCCAGCAGGGTCCTGGCTCGGTGGATATCGGCCGTCTGGAGTGTAATGTGGTGAACCCCGCCCTCCTGCTTTTTCAAAAAGCCGTCCAGAAAGCTTCCTGGAGCTGTGGGGTGGATCAGTTCCAAGCGGCTCATGTCTCCCAGTGAAAAAATCTGCCAGCGGTATTTCATCGTCTCATCGGCCGCACCGGCACCGGCGACCGCTCCCATCAGCTGCTGGAAAAAGCGCCGGGCCTTATCGTAGTTCCTGACGGCGATGGAGACGTGGTCGATTCGTAAGATCATTGGACTTCTCCTTTCAACATGTCATAACTGCTTCTACCGTGGTTGTGGGTTTGGGTTCAACCGATTTTGCGCTTGATTCTTTTCTTAAGTCTGTTTAACATTCAGAAAAAACACTGTAAACTAATCTGTTTGAGGCGTACTTGCCAAAAGATCCCGTTATCTCGGGGAACCATTTTCTCTCCATCGCTCTTGGCACGATATGTATCAACGACACGCTGTTTACTATAGGCTTTAAGATAATTAATTTGGCAAGGATAGAGGGAGGAAGCCGTATTGTAATTGTAATACTGCGACGACCGATAACGCAGTCCAAATTAATTATCTTAACGTCTATAACCTGCGGCAGGCAAGAAAGGGATACAAATGACCATCCGCACCAAAATCGTGGCCACCATCGGACCGGCTTCCAACTCCCCTGAAATGATCGGAAAGCTGGTTTCGGCCGGCGTGAATGTGGCCCGGCTGAATTTTTCACACGGCAATTACGAAACCCATTCCGAGGCGATACGCAATATCCGTTCCATTTCCCGCACGCTGAACCGGCCGGTGGGTATCCTGCTGGACCTTCAGGGACCGAAGATCCGGGTGGGCAAGCTGGAAGGTGGCAAACCGGTGCGGCTGAAGCGCAGCGCTTCTTTTGCCATCACTTCAAAACCCATGTCGGGCACGGCTCAGATGGTTTCCACCACCTACCGGAACCTGCCTTCCGATGTGCAGCCCGGAGACACCATTTTGCTGGACGACGGCCTGATCCGGCTTCAGGTGGGATCCACGACCCACGATACCGTGAACTGCAAAGTGATCAACGGGGGTATTCTCAAGGGCGTGGACTATTTTGCTCTCTCCTTTGTGCGGACGGCCGACGATCTCGATAGAATCAAATCCATGATGAAAAAGCAGGGGGCCAACATTCCGGTGATTGCAAAAATTGAGAAGCCGGAAGCCGTGGAAAACCTGGAGGCGATCCTTGATGCGGCAGACGGGATCATGGTGGCCCGGGGAGACCTGGGGGTGGAGATGCGGCCTGAACTGGTGCCCATTATCCAGAAAAAGATCATCTCTGCGACCGTCCGTAAAAACAAGCCGGTAATTACTGCGACCCAGATGCTGGAGACCATGAGCGTCAACCCCATACCCACCCGTGCCGAAGCTTCGGACGTGGCCAATGCCATTTTCGACGGTACCGATGCCGTAATGCTTTCCGGTGAGACCGCCACCGGGAAATACCCGGTCAAGGCTGTGCAAATGATGGCCAGAATTGCCGAGCAGTCCGAAAAATCTTCCTTTTTAAGGGTGAACGTGCACTACGATACGGACCCGGTGGATCCGGTGACCCACGCGGTGGCCCAGAGCGCCGTGAACATTCTCCAGGAGATCAACGCCCGGTGCATCGTTGCCTTCTCCGTCTCCGGCAGCACCTCCAAGCAGATCTCCAAGCAGCGCCCGTCCAAACCCGTATACGCCTTCACATCGCGGATGGATACCTACAATCGCCTGTCGCTGCTGTGGGGCATCACACCCATGCTCATTGCCAACATTGAGAATGCCGCCCGCCTGGTAGAATCCAGCGAGAGCCTGCTTATCGGAAAAAACTGTGTTCAGAAGGGGGATCTGGTGGTGCTGGTGATCGGCATGGGACTCAAGGCCGGCTCAACCAATATCATTAAGCTCCACCGCGTAGGGCACGAGGACTGATTTCCTTAGAAATATTTCAATGCGGTGTTGTTTTCTACAAGGAGATTGTTATGGGAGCCGATACAGGTGCTCAGCCAGACTGGATCGAAGCGGCGCCGGAGAAGGGGTCTTACCGTTCCATTTTTAAATGGGGAGATCCTAATAGCTACAAACACCCAAACGCAAAATTGTTCCAGCTGCTCAAGGAAACTTTCGGGCTGGGTGACGACCATTTCAAGGTGCCGGTGGACGACGGCAACCGGCCGGTTGCCTACCACCAGCCGCCCCGGGTGATCACCCGGGGCCACGCCTCGGCCATCACCCGGATCGTGGGTGATGAGAACGTTTCCGCCGACGACTACGACCGATTAAAATTTGCCATGGGCAAGACTCTGGAGGAGTCACTTCGCCTGCGACAGGGGGAGATTCAGGCGGTTTCCGATCTGGTGGTCCACCCCCGCCACAAAGACGATGTCCGCCAGCTGGTGAGTTACTGCGACCGGGAGAAGATACCCGTTTATATTTACGGGGGCGGTAGCTCGGTGAATTTCGGCCTGCGGCCGTCCAAAGGGGGCATTACCCTGGTGATGGGCACCCATATGAACCGGGTGGTGCGGCTGAACGAAACCAACCAGACGGTGACGGTCCAGGCGGGAATCATGGGGCCGGACTACGAAGCGGCATTGAACGACGCCCCGCGGCGCTACCATACCCGGCATTGCTATACCGGCGGCCATTTTCCCCAATCCTTCGAGTTCTCCTCGGTGGGTGGCTGGGTGGTGACCCTGGGCTCCGGTCAGATGTCCTCATATTACGGTGACGTCTGCGACCTGGTGATCAGCCAGGAGTATGTCACCCCGGCCGGTGATCTCAAAACCCTGGATTTTCCTGCAACGGCCAACGGCCCATCCGTGGACTGTATGATGATCGGCAGCGAGGGATGTTTCGGGGTGCTGGTGGAAGCCACCCTGAAGATCTTCCGATATCTGCCGGAAAACCGACGCTATTTCAGCTTTATTTTCCCGTCCTGGGAAAAGGCGGTAGACGCGGGCCGGGAGATCGCCCAGGGCCAGTTCGGCATGCCGGCCGTGTTCCGCATCTCCGATGAGGAAGAAACCCACATCGGACTGAAGCTGTATGGCATCGACGGCACGCTGCTGGACCGATTCATACGCCTGCGAGGTTACCAGCCCATGAAACGCTGCCTGATGATCGCCTCGGCGGAAGGCGAAAATCGGTTTGCCGGCAACGTAAAACGATGCGTCAAACGCATCTGCCGCCAATCCGGTGGCATGTACCTGAGCGGCTACCCCACCCGGCAGTGGGAGCCGGGCCGGTTCAAGGATCCCTACCTGAGGGAGGATCTCAACGATTATGGCATTCTCATCGAAACCCTGGACACAGCCGTCACCTGGGATCGCATCCACCAATTGCATCAGGGGGTGAGGAGGGTGGTCAAGTCGCGGCCGGAGACCCTGTGCATGACCCACGCTTCCCATTTTTACACACAGGGAACTAATCTTTACTTTATTTTCATCACCCGGGCGGATGATATCGACGATTTCGTGGCCTTCCAGGAAAAAATTCTCCATGCCTTTCAGCAGTTCGGCGGCTCGCCCACCCATCATCACGGCATCGGCAAACTCTTCAGCCCCTGGATGCAGCCCCATCTGGGAGACGCCCAAATGGCAGTTCTCAGGATCCACTGAAGCAACGTAAGCAGCCGAGCCAAAAGACAAGCAAGATGGGGCAATTTATTTTTTCAGCGGCCCTAAACAGGAGTACTTTTTTACCAGTTGGGAACAAATATTTCGAAATAGTTTGACGGGCGTACGCACGCCGGGCTTTTTTCCGGCGCACACTGCCCCTCGTGGATGTATCCGCAGTTCATGCAGCGCCAGACCCTGTTGGATTTCCGACTGACGGCGGCGTTGTCTCTACAAAATCCGGTAACGTACCGCCACCGGGTCGTCTTCGCCGACCCTCTGCCCCAGGCCGATCAGGCCTTCTCCCTCCAATTGTATGGCGTCCCGTCGCAGCAATATGGGGTCTTCGCTCTCTAGTGTCAGAAAGGTTCCGTTGGTATGATCAGATGATTGGCAACGCCCCGGCCCATGGTTAGAATGGGCCGTTCGTGATCCACCAGAATACGGTGCTGCAAGTGACGAATCTGAAGGAAATTCTCTTCCGAGGTCAACGATGCAATGATCTCCTCGGTAAATGAACTGGACATGGTCATCTGCTCGGGTTTTCCCCAGACCAGCTCGTGGATTTCCATGATATCGTCTTTTCCTCGAACCCTTGTCTGATCCACGATTCGTGCCCTGCGTTTCAGGGCTTTTTTCATCAATACGAGCGTTTCCTTGTTGGTGATGATCTGGTCGCTTTTGGCCAATTCCACCATGCGTGCGGCCACATTCACCGCGTCTCCGAACACATCTCCGGGTTCACAGAGCACCTCTCCGTGGTGGAATCCGATTCTCAGATGGATGTTGGCCTGGACCATCTTAGGATCAAAAGAGATCTCTTCATGCATCTGCCTGGCGGTTTCGGCTGCATGGTTGGGCGTTAAAAAGGTGCACAGCACTTCATCGCCAATGGTTTTGATGACGGTTCCATCGTTTTCCCTGGCCAGTTCTTTCAGATGGGAGAGACAGTCGGAAATCAGTTCCCGGGCCTTGAAGTCACCAAAAGTGTCGTACAGGCGGGTGCTTTCTGCGATATCGGCAAAAAGAATGGTTAAGTGGTTGGTGGGGAGGGTGTCCATATCAGGAATCCGCCTCACGGGGAAGGGTTGATTAAGCGCCTACAGCGGCACACTCTCATGGCTGCGGCGAGTTGTCAAGATATCGAACACAAAGATTGCGCCGGATTTGGGGTTGTCTTCAAGGCGCGCCAAAGGGAGCGTATTTGTTATACGTGACTTTTGGCGCAACGCTGAAGACGGGCCAAAAGAAAAGCAAGACTGTGGATTTATTTATTTCCGAGGCCCTTACATCATCTCCAGGGCACAGGCCATAGATACGCCGCCTCCACCGCAGAGTGTTGCCAATCCCAGAGACTTCCCGCGGTTTTTCATGGCATAAAGCAAGGTCACCATAATCCGGCAGCCGGTGGCCCCCACCGGGTGGCCCAGACCGATGCCGGAGCCGTTGACGTTGGTGATCTCGCGATTCAGACCCAGATCCCGCTCGCAGCCGATATACTGGGCGGCGAAGGCTTCGTTCAGTTCCACGAGTTCGAAGTCGCTGATTTTCATGCTGTGGCGATCCAACAGATTCTTCACGGCAGGCACCGGTGAGAGACCCATGACCGACGGATGGCAGGCGCCGCGGCCCGTGGCGACAATTTTAGCCAGCGGCTGAATGCCCAGTTCTTTGGCCTTGTCCGCCGACATGATCACCATGGCGGCCGAACCGTCGTTGATGCCCGAAGCGTTGCCGGCGGTAACCTTGCCGATTTTGGGTACGAAGGCCGGGGGCAGTTTCTCCAGCTGTTCCATGGTCAGGCCGGGGCGGAAATGCTCATCCCGGGCATAGATGAGGGGCGTTTTCTTGCGCCGGGGGATTTCCATGGGCACGATTTCATCCTTAAAAGAGCCGTCGTCGTTGGCCCGCTCGGCATTGTTCTGGCTTCTCAAGGCCACCTCATCCATCTCTTTGCGGGAGATGTCCATGTGCTGAGCGATGAATTCGGCGGTCTGTCCCATGATGTAGGGCTTGCCCACACACATGCTCAGCGGCGGCTGAGTGGCATCCACCGGGCCATCTTCGGGGTGGGGGATGATGTGGGAGCCGCAGTGAAGGGCGTGAATCATGGCATCCACGAAGACGGTGTCCTGAAGGCGGCACCCCCAGCGGGCATTGGGCACCTGGTAGGCCACGCCGCTCATGTGCTCGACGCCGCCGGCCAGCAAAGCAGAGACGCGGGCTACGTTGAGCGCGTCGGCCGGCTCCATGCAGCAGCCGTAGCGCACATCGTCGATGATGGCCGGATCGATGCCGGCGCGTTTGATGGCCTCTTTCATGATAACGCTGCCAATGACTGCCGCGTTCGAATCCTTAAGGGTTCCGCCGAAGGCCCCGATGGCGGTTCGGCAGGCTGATACGATGACAACCTCTTTCATGTTCTTCTCCTTATTCATCAATGGCTCCAAAAGTATCCAGATCCGTTTATTGCCAGTATGCACGATTGTTTTTTTCGTTCTTTTTGCGGCCCTCGCGGCTGCTCTTACAGCCCCCCAAATCCCCTTTCGCTGATTTCCAGTACCGCGTTATCTCCGGCGCGTACTGCCGTCAGTCTTCCCAGGGCCACCGGCAGTACGGCGTTGATGTAGTAGCGGGCACTTTGGATCTGGCCGTTGTAGAAGGCTGCGTTTTTGTCCTTTTCAAGCTTTTCGGCTTTTTTCTCACTTTCAAGGTGGCCAACCAACTTCTCCAGCTTGGGCTCTGAGACAGCGGCTCGCCAGAGCAGCATCCATCCCATTCTCCCAACTGGTCTGCGGCAGTTTCCATCGCCATTGACAGGGGTTTGAGGGCATCGATGCCCTTGGCCTGTTCGATGGTTTTCTTCATTTCACCCATAAAGTCCATGAACACCGCACCCTTTTTCATGCCCAGCTTGCGCCCCAGCAAATCCATGGCCTGGATACCATCGGTACCCTCGAAAATGGAGGCGATCTTGCAATCCCGTGCCAGCTGCTCCACCGGGTAGTCCATGGTGTAGCCGCAGCCACCGTGTACCTGCATGGCCTCGATACACACCTCGAATCCGCGTTCTGCGCAGTAAGACTTGATCAACGATGTGAGCAGGGCGATGAGATCCTCGTTTCGCTCTCGCTCCTTTTCATCGGCAGCGCATTCGGCCAGGTCAAAACAGCGGGCCACATAGTAAATAAAGCTTCTCATGCCCTCCACGTGAGCCTTCATCCACAGCAGCATGCGGCGCACGTCAGGGTGTCGGATGATGGGTACGGAGGGCGCCTCGGCATTCTTGCCGTCGGCCAGGTCCCTCCCCTGGATGCGCTCCCTGGCAAAGTTCACTGCATAAAGATAAGCGGCCGTGGCATTGCAAAACCCCATGAAACCCACATCCAGCCGTGCTTCATTCATCATGTTGAACATGATCTTCATGCCAGCGTTTTCTTCTCCCAGCAAAAGACCCCGGCATACCCCTTTGCTGCCCATGGACATGGTGCAGGTGGCGCTGCCGTGAAGGCCCATCTTCTCCTCCGTACCCGTACATATGATGTCGTTTATCTCACTCAGGCTGCCGTCGTCATTCACCCAGATCTTGGGGACGATGAAAATGGAGATGCCCTTGGACCCTGCCGGTGCCCCTTCGATGCGTGCCAGCACCGGGTGGATGATGTTCTCGGTGAGGTCGTGCTCACCGTTGGTGATGTAGATCTTGTTGCCGGTGATGGCGTAAATACCGTCGCCGAGCCGTCTGGCCGAGGTGATCAGAGCACCCACGTCGGACCCGGCCTCGGGTTCGGTGAGATCCATGGTCCCGCCCCACTGACCGGTGTAGAGCTTTTTCAAAAACAGTTCTTTGGCGCCGATGAAATATTCATAGGCGGCGCGCATGACCATGTGGGGCAGTCCCTGGCCACCCACTGCCGGATCCTCGGTGAGAGATGTCCACTCATTCTCAACCATCAATTGGTATGGGCGGCGATAGCACTCTGGAACGATGACCTCTCCGTTTTTAAAAGTAACGCCGGCCTTGTCTCCTTCGGCGTGGGTGGGCAGTACCTCTTTGATGCCAAAGGCACGGGCTTCGGTGACCACCATCTCCACCATCTTCTTGTTCAGGTCCCGGTACTTTTCGGTTTCAAACAGCTGTTCGATGTCCAATTGCTCGTAGAGGACAAAATCGATGTCCCGGCGGTCTGCGATCTCCTGCGTCATGCTTCTATTCTCCTGTTAATTTATGATGTTCAAATCGTTTTTCCGCTTCGAGTTGCAAGGACCTGGTCATGGCTATATGAGGACGTATGCCCGGTGCGGCCATTTCTGGACAGACACTAGTATAGGGATTGTGCCTTGTCAAGCAGCGCAGACCGTGAATTGCAAGTAGTTGATGAACCTGGTTCATTCTGACGTTGTTGCTCCTGCGCCAAAGAAAGCATGCCGCTCGCAGGAGCAATACGGTTTTTTTCCATCGCCACGGCTACAACTCACTTTTCCGGCTCCACCCAGGGACCGGGTGTCCCATGGACAACAAATGGGCCGGGGTTGATGGACCCGCCGCCGATGGGCATGTAACCCATGCCGATGAACAGCGTGTGGTTGATCTTGCGGATTTCATCGCGCATGCCGTGGACCAGTCCCCCATTGAACGGGCCATAGTCCAGATGAAAGCTTAGCTTTTCGTCGAAGACAGAGGTATCAATGAATGTTTTCATCCGGCGTGTGCGGATAATTGTGCCATCGCCGTTTTCCACCCTGAACAGGTTGTATCCATCCCCGGACCGGGTATCCTGGGCGGTGAACCCTTTACCCATCCACCGTCCTGGTCCAAAAAAGTGGTTGGTATAGAATTCGGCGGCCGGTGCCATGATGCCCACGGATAGGTTTTTTGCCTGATACTCACCCTTGAGATCGGACATGTCAGGCACTGCCGCTGCATGGTAGAGTTGCATTACCTCGGATTTTGACAACTGTTCAACATCCGCCACTGTGGCCAGGCGGGGAGGCACTCCGAGGACCTGTTGCATGGATCGGCCATCCCAACCGCCGATGCCGTTTTGTAAAATATTGATGCCGGTGAGCAGAACATTCAGGACAACGAGCATGGCGATCACTTGAATGGCACGTTTAATGACCGGTCTTTTCCTTTTTTTCAGAACAGACGACGAATCCGACCCTTCTTCTTTCCTGCCGGTCCAGGTGTCGTTGGCGGCCCACATCCCCAGCATCTGGTTGAGGCGGTCCATGAGGCCGATTGGCAGAAGGACTTTGGTCAAGGGCGTCAGAATTTTTACGGGCAAAGATGGTATGGCTACCATGGCCCTGTTTTTGCGGATACCGGCAACGATCTTTGTTGCCACATCCTCCGGATCCAGCAGCCGGGTACCGGCAACCATTTTGGAGCCTTCGAACATGCCCGTTCCCACGGTATTGGGGCAGACCACTGTGAGCCCCACATTGACCTTTTGCTTTTTCATCTCCTGGCGAAGGGCGTCGGTGAATCCCACCACACCGAATTTGCTGGCGCAATAGGCGGACAGGTTGGGCAAGGCGAGAATGCCGCCGGCTGAAGCCACGTTGACCACGTGACCTTTGTTCTGTGCTATCATAGCCGGCAGAAAGGCCTTGCAGGTCCAGAACTGGGCAGTGAGGTTCACTTCCAGGATCTTCTCGATGGTTTCGTCTGCCAACTGGTTGAGGGGTGCCGCTTTAACGATACCCGCATTGTTAACCAGGATGGAGACTGTTCCCATGTCGGCTTGAATGGTTTTCCCCAGGGCATAGACGCCGTTGCGGTCGGCGATATCGCATATATATGGCCGGCAGCGGCCGATGGCGGACAGTTCGTCGGCCGTGGACGAAAGGACGGCTTCTTTGACATCCACCAGCGCTACGGCACAACCAGCCTCAAGCAGCAGCCGGCTGACGCTTTTACCCATTCCCATGGCTGCACCGGTCACCACAGCCAGTTCCCCTCTCAATTTCATTTCAACTCCCCTTTTCTCCCTCGGTTGTGTCGACGTTGAGTATCGCATTCAAATTCGTGGCGGTACGGATTACCCCGCTGATATCCACATCGGTTATTTTTTCAAGATTGGTTGAGATGCGGGAAAAGGTATGGTCCTCCACCGCCTGCACCAGGTTCTCGCCGCTTGCTTCGATCTCCACGATCCGGCTTCGCTTGTCATCGTGGCTTTGGCGCCGGTTCAGCAGTTGGCGTTTTTCCATGCGGTCGATGAGGCGGGTAGCCGTACTCACCGGGATACGCATTTCCGCAGCAATGTCGCTCATGGCTGCCGATCCCTGTCTTCTGAGAAACTGCAGCAGATAGATCTGTTCGTAGGTCAGGCCGAACCGCTGCACCTTGACCCGTTCGAAGCGGTAGATGGCTTGAAGGGCGCCGAAAAGAATATCATCCAGATCCTGTCGCGAGATGCCATTTAACATGTTTCCCCCGGGCGTTGGGTTGTCTGGCAAAGGCGAAGTGGAAACAGGCTCATGAACTACCTTGAAACAATTATTTGCACATCGCAAGTAAAAATTTACAAATTTCATATAGTGATGTGTTGTCGTATTCGTAATTTGAATTAAATTCGATTTTATAATTCACTTCAAATTATCCTTGACAAGGGAAAGGAGATCATCTAATTGAAAAATTCAAAGGTTGAACAAGATTCGATTTTATAATTCACTTCAACAAGAGCCCCCGGACATTGCATTTACCGGGCGGTTTGCCAAAAAAGAAATCGTCCCCCGGGTTCAGGAGCACGACCTGAAAGAGGCCTTCGATTTCGAATCTTTCCGCAAGATGGGGGATTTCGGCCTGCTGGGACTCCACTTTCCCACGGAATACGGTGGAGAGGGTGCGGATGTGGTCACCACGGTACTGGCCGGAGAAGCCCTGGGTGAAGCGGGTGTGGACGGCGGTCTAACCCTGGCCTACGGCGCCCACACCTTTCTGTGTGCAGACACACTGTTTCGCAACGGCACCGAGGTTCAGCGCAAACGATATATCCCCAAACTCGCCTCCGGTGAGTGGATCGGCTGCATGGGCCTTTCCGAGCCGGATGCCGGATCCGATGTGGCGGCCATGACCACCACGGCCGAGAAGCGCGGCGACACCTATGTGCTCAACGGCACTAAAATGTGGATCACCAACGGCCCCATCGCCGATGTGGCCGTAGTCTACGCAAAGACTGATCCGGAACTGGCCCATGCCGGCATCAGCGCATTCATCGTCGAAAAAGGCACCCCTGGATTCTCCGCCGGACGGCCGCTGATCAAGATGGGCGTGCGCACCTCTCAGACCAGCGAACTGGTGTTCAAGGATTGTGAGATCCCCGCCCAAAACCTTCTGGGCAAAGAAGGTGAGGGCTTTCTGTATGCCATGCAGACCGTGGAATGGGACCGCAGCGCCCTGCTGGCACCTTTTGTGGGTGTCACCACCTACCTGCTGAAAAAATGTGCCGACTACGCCAAAGGACGCGTCCAGTTCGGCCGGCCCATCGGAAAATTCCAGGCCATCAAGCACAAGCTGGCCGATATGCGCATCTTCGGGGAGGCCGCCCGGACCCTGGTGTACCGGATTGCCTGGTGCAAGGACCAGGGGCGTCCCCTCAACCACCTGGAGGCGGCCATTGCCAAGCTGTTTATCGGCGACTGGAGCCTGGCCATCACCAATGATGCGGTCACCCTGCACGGCGGCTATGGCTACACCCATGAGTTCGATGTAGAGCGCATTTTCCGGGATACCCGGCTGGCACCCATCGGCGGCGGCACCTCCGAAATACAGAAAATGATCATTTCAAAACTGATGTGAAAACCGAATTCGGAAAGAGAAAACGTATTTCTCTCAGGTCAACGAAGCGATGACGGCTTTTGCAGAAGAACGCGACCTGGAATCTGCTGATCTTTCGATAATCCGTGAACACCTGACGGGGGCACTTTCAGCCCTCGCTCCCCTTGGTTACCTGAAAATTGGATTCTCCGATGAAGGAGAGCCGGTTTCGGGAACACTGGCCCTGATGGCGGCCATGGAACAATTGGCCGGAATCTCGCCCTCCATTTTTTTGTCCGTTGAGATGAGCACCCGTCTTTTTGGGGGAATCCTGAACTTATGGGGCCGATCAGAAGATAAAAATAAAATGCTGGAAAAACTGACGGCAGGCGAGGTCGTCGGTGCCGTGGCCCTATCAGAATCGGCGATGAACGTGGAGAACGAACCGCTGGCCACTGCCGGGACTCGGGACGGCAACCAGATCGTGGTCAGCGGCACCAAGAGTTATGTCGTCAACGGACCGATGGCGGACTGGTTCGCCGTAGTGGGCAGCCTTGACGACCAGACGGCCGTCTATCTGATTGAAAAGGGGACACCAGGCCTGACCCTGACCGAGCGGATTACCACCATGGGATACAACGGGGTAGCCATCTGCGGCCTGAAGCTGGACGCCTGCATGGTTCCGGAAAGCCGTATTGTCGGACCTTTTGAAACCAG
>JABZFO010000052.1 GCA_014237405.1 Desulfosarcina sp.
AGCGGAAGGCATCTTGCGGGAAGCCATGGTTAACCAGGCCGCCATGATCTGATCGGCCGGCAGTTTTTATTAGACTGAAATTAGAAAGGGAGACGGCAAAACAAGCCGCCTCCCTTTTTAGTATCGTAACCAGTCAGCCCCCCGTACCGAGGGATACGCTTACTTTGTCGGCGCCGTTTTGTCCGATTCGTCACCAGGCCGCTGCAAGTTCTGATCGACCGTTTCGAGAAGCTGCCGGGTTTCCACAATGTCTTCATCCACGTAGCGGAGATCGCTTTCGTAGGTGGTTAAATTGTCTTTCAGCACCACCATCTGCCGTTCGATGAGCTTTTCATTTCTTCTTGCATAGGACCCGCTTCGTTTGTGGTAAATCGCGACTTCTTTTTCTGCCGCAGCGATGTTTACCTGGTTTTCCGCGATGAACTTTTCAAGCAGCGTTTTACGCTCCTTTAGCCGTCTCAGCTGCTTGTTCAGCTTTGCCTTCTGTTGGGTATCTACGCGGTTTGGCTGTAGCGATGATGCGGTCGGCGTTTTCGTATCAGGTGAGTTCGAATACCGGATGACGCTTTCCACCTGCGAGCTGTCTTTGGGTGGTCGATCGGTAATGTGGATGTTGCCGTTCTTGTCGGTCCAAGTGTAAATCTCTCCGGCCGAGGCTGGTGCCATGAGAACAACACAGCATAAAAAAGCTTGAAGGATCCAAAAAAAACTGGTCATTTTCCGCCGTCCTTCGATTGCCGAGCATGAAACAATGCTCTGATCTTTTCCACACGTTTCCGGTTGACCCCGAAATCCGAATACCCCAGTCGAGATGCGGATCGGACATGAACGACGCTGTCATCGGAAAAATTCAATGTACGGGGCATCACTTCTCGTCGTCCGCTTCCATTGCCGGCACCTCATCCCCGCTGATGCGTTTCGGATTGTAAGTCTCAAATTCTCCGGTGCCATAAAATCGGAAGGGATGGCTCTCATCGTCTACCACCGTGATGTTGTATAGCGCCCCGGGCGCCCCGTTTTCCGCTGCTGTCCGGGTAGCCTGCCAGAGCTTCCAGGCGTATCGCCAGGCGGTGACATCGGAGTTCAGCGGTGCCACTTCTGCCGGAGGGGAATAACCGTCCTCTATCCCGGTTTCGACCTGTTTCTGAAATTTTACCCGAAATCCTTTGGGTTTCCGGATCCATCCATTCTCGATGATTTTCAATCCGTCGGCAATTTTCATCTGTTCACCTTGTCATATATTCTCTTCATCGCCAGGGTGCAGATCCAACTGCGGGAAGGCGAATTGGATACCTTCGCTGTCAAATCGCAGCTTGGTTTTTTCCAGCAGGTCGCAGCGAGCGACCCAGTAATTTTTGTTGTCCACCCAGCAGCGGCCCCCCAGCTTCACGCAATTACTGGCCAGGTCCAGGACATACACCATGGGGCCTGGCTTGGTTTTCACCCGGGCATCCCCGGTCATGACCGCTTCCAGTGTCCGTTTCGCTTTTAGCAGGTCCTGATCGTATCGGATACTCACGTCGATCTTCACACGGCGGGTTTGGGTAAAGTGATAGTTTATGACGATGTCGTCGAGGATCTGCCGGTTGGGGACGAAAAATGTCTTCCCGTCAAAAGTTCGCAATCGGGTATTGAGAAAAGTGATTGCCTCCACTTTCCCCAGAAGATTACCGGCTTTGACGGTATTGCCCACCTTGAAGGGCAAGGACGGGAAGAACGGGCGAAAAAAGATGACGAGGCCGACGGCCGCCAGCGCGGCAATGGTCAGCAGACGGAGCATGTTGATCGGTTTGGCGCCAAATTCCACCGCTGCGGCGGTAATCACGATGGCGACCAGAAGAATGTAGACGGTGTTGCAAAAAACAGAGACGAAACTGGCATTGGGCATGAGTTTGTTCAGACCCTTGCGCAGGCCCTTGTCGATCCATTTGGCGGCCAGGAGCCCGATGATCAGTATCGCCAGAGCCAGCGCCATTTCTGTGCCGTGCTGGGTCATCACTTCACCGAGCCTCTGGAGCCGAGGCATCTCATTTTCCATTGATGGTGTTCCCCTTCAAGGTTGATGAAACTAAAAATCGTGACACCGGTGCGACGCGTTAAAAACAGCGCAATATGCAGGGTAAGTGGTTCTCAAGGAATTGGGATACAGTCAGCGGCCGTCGCGCCAAACGGACGCTTTTTTGAATAGGACTTTTTAGCCCATGCGTCAAGGTCTGACTGAAATACTTGAACATACGGGCTGGATGGTGGATGAGAAATCGATCCAGGCGGGTTAGGGCCGCGGTAAAAATAAAATCCACAATCTTACTTGGGTCTTGAGATGACCCCGGTCAGCGTTTCCTGCAGTGCCTTCATTTCGAAAGGTTTCTGGATAAAATCATTCGGAGGTCCGATTTCAGCAAACCGATCTTCGATTTGCTGCCGGGTATATCCGCTGGTAATAATAATTTTCGATGCTGTCCGGCCCCTGTTTAAATATGTCCAGCGCTTCCTTGCCACCGGAGGCTGTCCGCACCTGGTAGCCCAAGCGGTTGAGAAATTGTCTGGCGATGTCCATCACCATTGCTTCATCATCCACCAGCAGTATGGTTGTGCCTTCATCATCCGTCTTTTTTTCCGGGTGGCCGGGCTTGATCTGCCGTAGAGAAACTCCCTGGATGGGAAACAGCGCCGTGAACACCGACCCCTCATTTTTCATACTGCTGACCTTTACGGCACCGTTATGGGAACGGATGATGCCCATGACTGCCGCCATGCCAAGTCCGCGGCCGGTGAACTTAGTGGAGAAAAAGGGGTCGAATACTTTGCCCAGAGTTTCCGTGTCCATGCCACAGCCGGTATCGGCCACCTCCACATAGGCGTACATGCCTTCGGGCATTTCTTCCTTCAGGTAGGTGGTGGAGAGATAATTCTTGTCACAGTGCATGGAACCGGTGGAGATGCGAACCCGGCCCTTTTCTTTTCCCAGCGCTTCAATGGCGTTGGTGATGAACCCAGATACCATCTGGCGCGTCTGTCCGGCGTCTGCGGCCACCAGCGGCATGGGGTCAGCCAGATCCAGATCCAACGCCCACATAGGTCAGCATCATGCTGCTCAGGTCTGCAGCCCGCTGGGAGGCATGGGTTGCGCGCAGTATGTTTCTGGCGGTGGTCGATGTTTCAGGCAGGCCCTCTTTGGCAAGCTCCAGGTTGCCCAGGACCACCATCAGCAGGTTGTTGAAGTTGTGGGCAATGGAACCGGCCATGGTGCCGAGGCTTTCCATTTTTTTAGCCCGCTGGAGCTTTTTTTCGATTTCTGTTCGCTCCTTCTCGGCCTTTTTGCGGCCCGACAGATCCCGGGCAATGCCGAGAACGGCGTTGGGTTTGCCGTTTTCATCCAACAGGAAACCGGCGGTCACCTCGATGGGAACGATCGATCCGTCCTTGTGGTATGTGTCCAGCTCCAATGTGATCGAATAGCTTTTCGGGTCGAGCTCCCCCGCCGTTATTGATTCTAACGTTTTAGCCAGTGCGGCGGTCGCCTGCTGAAAAGAATCAGGCGCCAGATACTGGTCAATAGACAGGGTCACCGCTTCATCGGGGGTGTAGCCCTGGATGTTTTTTACGGACGGACTGACATACTTCATCTTGAGTGTCTCAATATCCAGTACCCAGATGATGTCCGTGACGTTATCCGCAAGGAGTCGGTAGCGCTGTTCGCTCTCTTGCAGCCGCGAGTAGGAACGGGCATTGATGATGCCGGTGGCGATCTGCGAGGCGATGCCCATGAGCAGGTTTACGTCGCTGGTGGTGAGATCCCGTATGGCACCCCGGCTGTCCACAAAAAGAAGGCCCAACGGCTCTTTTTTGTGAATCAGCGGGACACTGATCAGGGCGTCGACATGAAGCTTGTCGATCAAATGGACGCTGTTCGGGGCCATCTCTGCGGTTTTCCCGGTGATCTCGTTGAGAACTATCGGTCGGCCGTTTTTCATCGCCTGGATGAACATGTCCGATGAATTGTAAAAATCGATATCAATTGCGCCGAGAAAGTGGCGTTCCTCCTGGGAAAAGCCGTAGCTGGCGCCGTGACACAGTTGTTGACGCCTTTCGTCGCACAGGGCAATCATCCCCCGGGTGAAATCCAGGTTGCGCGACATGGATTCCAGAACGGTATTCAGGAAGGTGTTTACCTCCAGAATATTTGCCCCTGCCTGGCCGATTTCCTGAACCAGTCGGGCATTGTGATACCGATTCTCGATCTCTTCCAAAAGGTGGCCGGCGGTGTCCCCCTGTTCTTTCAGAAAACCGGTCAACTCCTTTTTTCCCAGGGTGCTGCCGACGAGTGAAATGGACAGGCAGGCCACCGCCATGGCCAGCGTCAGCAGAACCCAGGAAGTCGTGGGCATGAAAAACAGGGCACCGGTGGCGATGATGGCGGAACACACCCCGGCATATGCACCCAAACGTTTCCAGATGGCGGAAGGCTTTTCCTCCCAGGCGATCAGGTACTGGCAGGCATCATCCCCGCGATGCATACATTTCGGATGGGTCACCCGGGCCGGTAGACCGGTTACAACCTTGCCGATGGCTTCGAAAATCCCCAGACGGTTTTCGCATTGAAAGGGCAAATCCCGAACACCCGGCATGGCGGAGACAGTCACTTCGGCCCGGCCTTTGCCGGTGATGGTGGTTTTGCTTAAATGCCCCCTGGACCATTTGGAGTAGATTCGATCGACAGCTTTATACATAGCCCCCGGGGTGATGAACTGGAGACCGTACTGCATTATCGTTCCCGTGGATTTCATATACAGCGCGTGCTGCCCGACTTTGTAGGATATTTTCGGATCGGCCAGCTTTTCGTCCAGGCAGCGGTGAAAGTCGTTGATCTGCTCCTGACTAAAAAAATGCCCCTCATCGTTGATGTCAAACCGGGTGAGCCCGGTGCAACGCAACAGCTCATCGGTATCGACATCCACATGATGGGATTCCAGATAATTGATGTAATTGCCCAGGATGCCGCTGTTGTAAAGCGGTGTCTGCTCATTAAAGGCGGACTTGTCTGGTGACATTGCGGATCTTGTCAAAAACACATGCTCCCTGAAACCAATGTTAAATAACGATAGCACCCGAACGGTGCGATTCAACTGTTATTATCGGCATGGTGCCGGAATTCATGAGAGGAAATTGGGATGTATGGCCGCTCAGAAAAATGAGAACCGGCCGCCGGCAGGTGCCGGCGGCACAAAATAGCTATACGGTATGAAGGGAAAGCCTGTAACCCGCCAATTTTCCGTTGGCGGTCTCAAGCAGGTCGCGGCTGGAAATGACAGCAACAGCCTTGTCGGATTCGGTATTATCAAAATACCGATCGGCAGTTTCCATCACCGCCTTGCGGTTCAGCTTCAGCAGGTTCTCCTTATGGCACATGCGCGTTTCATCGGAGAGGCCGATGATCCGGCGATAGAAGGCCTTGCGGGCAGCGGGGCCCGGCGGGTCGGGTTTGTCGATTTCCGAGCATATTTGCAGAATCGCCTCTTTTACATCCTCATCTGAAAACTTGCCCGAGCGGATAAAAGCGGCAGCGCCATTGTATACATTCAGGGTGCCGGTGATGTGGGGGTCCCGGTATGAGCAGAAGCTGAACAGGCCGTCTTCGGCGTTGTACAGGGCAAAACCGCCGTAGGCGCCGCCCTTTTCCCGGATCTCCCGGTGCAGGTACATGGAGCGAAGCATCTTGGAGATTACCGACAGGGCGGGACTGTCCCCATGACCCAGCCGAACGGTTTGAAAAGTCTGGGCCACGAACGAAACGGCCGTGGCGGTGCACCATCCCTCCATGGGGAGTCCTGGTGCGACGGTCAACTGGGGAGAAGCAAAGCCATCTGTCCCGCCGGCTGCCAGCGCGGCGGTCAGGGTGTTGACGGGTTCGGTCGCCTTGGCCAGCATCGCCTCTTCCCCGATCAGGGCCAGTTTCACATTATCCCGACAAAAAAGTGTATTGCCGATGGTTTGCAGGTCTGCCGCCAGTTTCGGTATGCCGGCATTGGTCGTTTCTGCCGCCACCTCTTTGATGGTGTGCAGCTGGTGGATGCCCCCCCACATCTCCTGGAGGTGATTGGCGGGGGTAAAGTTTCGTGAGGCCAGGGAAATGGCCAGGCGATGGCCGTTGTGGACCACCGCCGCCTTCTCAAACATCCTGTCCTGATTTCGGTTCAGGCATTTGCCGGTAAACGAGATAAAGGAAAGACAGTCACCGCTGTCGTCAAAGCGGGTGCGGGCATTTGCGGAAAAACCGATGCCGCCGGTGTACAGGTCCATACGGCGGGCCATTTGGGTGTAGTCGCAGCCGTCTGTACCCACCTTGGAGGCGGCGTAGCAGAAAAAAGGCACTAATGGCAGCAACCGGCTGTCGATGTTGCCGGCCCCCAGGCCCCCCGAAAAATAGAAAATGCCTGATGTGGGCTGATCGTAGGTCCACACCGGCGGCTGGAATGGCCCCGATGTGGGGGCGATGCGCACCACGGCAGGGGGGATGTCGGCGAGCTGCAGGGTGGGCAGGCAGGAAAGACCCTCCTGGGCTTCCTGAAGCTTTTCCAGGGCCGATGCATCGGCGCGGATACGTTCCAGGTCGGTTTCGTTCATGGCGGCCAGGCGGTCGGCCAGTTCCCGGGCCACGCGCTGATCCTCCTGCTGAGCCATCTCCTGGTCCGGCACCAGGGTAAAGCGAACCCGATGAGGGTTGTCCAGAAAATAGTGCCGGATTTTATCCTCCAGAAACCGGCCGTTGGTCAGCGCCTTCCTGAGACGGTTGAAATCCGCATCCAGTTGGAGAATCCGTTCCGGGTCACCGCCGTGCAGCCAGCTGGCCGAAACACCGATCAGCAGCTTGATGCCATACGGATAGGGGGTGTTGGTGACCTCTTTGCGGTGAAATTCGATCTGGTGAATGGCTGATTCCACCAGTTCCGGATCGATGTCGCCGTCAGCCATGGTTTTCAGAACGTCAAAGACGATGGATTCAATCTTTTCCGCATCAGCGTCGGATACATCTTTCAGGCCCACCGAAAACATGGTGTCCCGGTTTTCCGCGTCGAATCCGGTGCCGTCGGAAAGTGCCGTTCCCAGCTGGCTGTCCATCAGTGCCTTTCGCAGCGGCGATGCGGCATTGCCGATGAGGATCTGTTCGAGGATCGCGGCAACCAGCACCTCGAAGGTGTCCTTGATATCGGCCAGTAGCCATGCCATACAGGCCTGGTATCTTTTTTCGGGATTCTCGCTGCGGTCCAGCGGGTAGTGATACGTGACAGTCTTCGGTGCCGCCCATCGGGGCTGCGCGGGAACGTCGGTTCCTGGATCGATGCGCGTAAAACGGCTCAGCACCCGCTCTTCGATAAAGGCCAGGTGGTCTTTCAGCGACAAATTGCCGTAGGTGTAGAAAAAGGCGTTGCTCGGATGGTAGTGGCGGGCATGAAACTCCTTGAGCCGCCGGTAGGTGAGGGACGGAATGACAGACGGTTCGCCGCCGGAATTGTTGCTGTACGTGGTGTCCGGATACAGGGCGTTGAGCATTGACCGGACCATGACCTGATCCGGCGACGACATGGCACCTTTCATCTCGTTGTACACGACACCCTTATACACCAGTCGGGCATTTGCCCCATCGTCCTCCACGTCCAGCCGGTGTCCCTCCTGCTTGAAACTCAGTTTGTCGATGTTGGGGAAAAAGGCCGCGTCCAGGTAGACATCCATAAGGTTGTAATAGTCTTTGCGGTTCTGGGTGGCAAAGGGATACATGGTCCAGTCCGAGGCGGTGAAGGCATTCATGAATGTGGACAGGCTGCGCTTGAGCATGGAAAAGAAGGGATCGCGCACCGGAAACCGTTCGGAGCCGCACAAGACCGTATGCTCCAATATGTGGGCCACGCCGGTGGAATCCGCCGGGACGGTTTTAAAGGCCACGCCAAAGGTGTTTTCCTGATCCGTATTGCTGATGTGGATATGCCGGGCGCCGGTGCCTTCATGTTCCAGCTGGTAGAGCCAGGACTCGATATCCGTGAGATAGGATACCTTGTTAACTGCGTACCCGCCCAGCCGGTCTCCGGGGGTGATGCCGGGATTGTTTGCGTCTGTTTTCATCGTCATGAATATCTCCAGTGCCTCTTTCTTGGCTTTGGGTCGTCGGGGCAGGAAATACTATTCCACAGATTTGTATTTCCCGCGGCTGACCCGCATGATTTTTTCCATTTTGTTCAGTCGAAAAATGATATTGCGAAGCTTCTTGTCGTCGTAGCCGGTCTGCTCCCGCACGTCGGCGATGCCGATACCGTTTTTGCTGCGCTTGATGAGACCCAGAACGGTTTCCGTGGCGCTCTTGGGAGACGTCCCATTGCTTTTTGCCGTTGTGCGCCGGTTTCGTGGGGGCAATGCTTTAATCAGCTTCTCCAGCCGGTCGAGTCGATCGTTGAGACGGTCTCATTTGCACCTCCATGGGCACTTATCGTGAATATAAAGAATCGCGGCCGAGACCGCAGGGTCCATTGGGATCATTCGTTGCTGAAATCTTAGAACCAATCAGGTGGTGTCGGCGTATCCGACGTGGCAAGACGTAAATGACTGCATGGTCGACTTAGACATGCTGCCAAGCTAAGGGATAACTTCTACAAAGTCAATGGATAGGTCATTTCACTGATGCCGGATACATCAAATTTTCTATGATTACAATGGGTAGTAAAAAATCGAACAAAGCCGGCCATGCTTTCTGGTGACACTAATATGACGATTGCGTAAAAAGACACCTGACGCTCTCATGGCGAGCATTTCGGGCGCCCACGAGGGATACAGCTGAAATGCGAAAACTCGGGCTGGCGTCCACGAGCCAAACTTGGCGGTGGAAACGCCTGATAATAATCAGGTGGTCTGAAGACCTGAAAACATATTGCCTTTGTGGTGGCACCTGTTATAATGGGGACGAGTCAAGTGGGATGGGCCATTGCAGACCCACGTGATAGAGAGGCGGGATGACAAAAGGCATCATTTTTAAAATCAAGAAATACGCCTTGCACGACGGTCCAGGTATCCGAACCACGGTGTTTTTCAAGGGCTGTCCGTTATCATGCCGGTGGTGCCATAACCCCGAAGGGATCGATCCGCGGCCCCAGACGATGTCGCGTCGCACGTTGTCCGGGAAAATCAATGAGACGGTGGGAACCGTCATCGGTGTGGATGAACTGGTCAAAGAGATCGAAAAGGATCTGCTGTTTTATGATGAATCCGGTGGCGCGCTGGACACCAGCGGTTTCGCCCCGCCGGCCGTTGTTGACTTGATTCTCCCCCGGCTGCAGCTGGTGCTCTTCGACCTGAAGATCATGGATGCGAAGCAGCATCATCGTTATACCGGGGTGTCCAACCGGATCATTCTCGAGAACCTGAAGCGGATCGCCGGCAGCGAAACACCGGTGCGCATCAGGGTTCCCTTGATACCCGGCATTACCGACGGCGACGACAATATCGCGGAAATTGTCCGCTTTGCAGGTGCATTAAAAACCATCCAGGGGGTCGACCTGCTTCCATTTCACCGGATCGGGGGGGAAAAATACCGGCGACTGGGGCTGACCGACAACATGGCCGGAACCGTTCCCCCGGTACCGGAACGTGTGGAAGAAATCAAAAACAGGTTCGAATCCGCAAGATTCGATGTTTCCATCGGAGGATGACCATGAATGAGCGAATCAAGCGCCTGAGAAACCAGAGCCTATCGGCCGTGCCCAGCCTGTCGGACGAACGGGCACGGTTGCTGACCCACTTTTTCAAAAGCGGTGTTGCCCGCACCGCACCGGTGCCGGTGCAGCGGGCCAAGGCCTTTGCCGCCATCATGGCGAATAAAAAGATTTATATCGGGCCCGATGAACTGATCGTGGGTGAACGCGGACCGGTGCCCAAAGCCACACCCACCTATCCGGAGGTGTGCATCCATTCACAGCAGGATCTGGACATCATCAGTGGCCGTGAAAAAGTGGCCTTTTCCGTGGACGAATCGGTCCGGCAGAATTACCGGGACGAGATCATTCCCTTCTGGCAGGGCCATTCCATCCGGGGAAAACTCTTTTCTCATCTGCCCCAAGAATGGAAAGATGCATACACTGGCGGCATCTTTACCGAGTTCCAGGAGCAGCGCTCCCCGGGACACACCGCCTGCGGGGACAAGATCTACCGCAAAGGGTTTGTGGATTTGAAGGCGGAGATCGGTGCCGCCGTGAATCGGCTTGATTTTTTCAACGACCGTGAAGCGATGGACAAGAAGAACCAGCTGGAGGCCATGGCCATTGCCGCCGACGGGCTTATTGCCTTTGCCAACCGCTATGCCGATGCATTATTGCAAATGGCCGAATCGGAATTGGATCCGGATCGTAAAGCCGAATTGATGCAGATGGACGCCATCTGCCGCCGGGTACCGGCCCATGCCCCGGAAACCTTCTGGGAGGCCCTCCAGACCTACTGGTTCGTCCACGTGGGGGTCATCACCGAACTCAACCCCTGGGACGCCTTCAACCCCGGGCGGCTGGACCAGCATCTCTATCCGTTTTATGAGAAAGATCTCGCAGAAGGCCGGCTGACGAAGGAGCGGGCCAGAGAACTCTTGTGCGCCTTCTGGGTCAAGTTCAACAACCACCCGGCGCCGCCGAAGACCGGTGTCACCGCCAAAGAGAGCAATACCTACGTGGATTTTGCCCTCATCAACATCGGCGGGGTGAAGGCCAATGGCAGCGACGCCATCAACGACCTGAGCTATTTGATCCTGGACGTGATCGAACAGATGCGTCTGCTCCAGCCCTCCTCCATGGTGCAGTTGAGCAAGAAAAACCCGGATCGATTTATAAAGAGAGCCCTGAATATCGTGAAAACCGGTTTCGGCCAGCCCTCGATCTTCAACACTGACGCCATCGTCCAGGAACTGGTACGCCAGGGTAAGACCGTGGAGGACGCCCGGGAGGGCGGTGCCAGCGGATGTGTGGAAGCCGGCGCCTTCGGCCGGGAGGCCTATTTCCTCACGGGCTACTTCAACATGCCCAAGGTGCTGGAGATCACCTTGAACAACGGGGTCGATCCTGAAAACGGCAAACAGCTGGGGCCGGTCACCGGGGACCCTTGCGAATTCAACTTTTTCGAGGACCTGTTCGACGCCTGGACCCGGCAGCTCAATCATTTTATCGACATCAAGATCCGCGGCAACAACATCATCGAGCAGATTAACGCCCGGTTTATGCCGGTGCCATTTCTCTCGCTGCTCATCGATGACTGCATCGAGAAGGGTCAAGACTACAATGCCGGCGGCGCCCGCTACAACACCTCTTACATTCAAGGGGTGGGCCTGGGGTCCATCACCGATGCCCTGACGGCCCTACGCTTCGGCGGCAGCTGCTGGACGACACTCCCAAGTACGGCAACGACGACGACACGGCCGACGACATCATGCAGATGGTCTTCGAGGCATACTACCACGCGGTGAACAACCGGCCCAATACCCGGGGAGGCGTCCACCGGATCAATCTGCTGCCCACCACCTGTCATGTCTATTTCGGCAGTGTCATCGGTGCCCTGCCGGATGGCCGCAAAGCCGGGATTCCCCTGTCCGAGGGCATTTCGCCGGTGCAGGGGGCGGACCGGGACGGCCCCACGGCGGTGATTCGATCGGCCGCAAAAATAGACCACATCCGAACCGGCGGCACCCTGCTCAACCAGAAGTTTCTGCCCCAGGTGCTGGCCGACGACACGGGCATCACCAAACTGGCCCAGCTGGTGCGCACCTATTTCCGTATGGACGGCCACCACATCCAGTTCAATGTGGTGGACAGCGAAACGCTCAAGCAGGCCAAGCAGTATCCGGACGACTACCGGGACCTCATTGTCCGTGTGGCCGGATACAGCGACTATTATGTGGATTTGACAGAAGACTTGCAGAATGAGATTATCCGGCGCACGGAGCACGAGGCGTTCTGAAACCGCTTCCGCCCATTCAAAGACGCGAAATTACAGGAAAAAAAATCAATGGCCTTCGAGACTATTCGCAAGAGTTCTGCACCGGAAATGGTGGCCGAGCAGATTATCAAAAAAATTACCGGCGGCGAACTGGCACCCGGCACCCGGCTTCCCGCCCAGCGGGAGCTGGCCCGGATGCTGGGGGTGGGGCGGTCATCGGTTCGCGAAGCCATCAACGCCCTAGTGGTGATGGGGTACCTGAAGCCGCTGCAGGGCAAAGGGACCTTCATTAAAGATGTGCTTCCCGCTACCGATCCGGGAATCGAAAAGCTCAATGCCGCCTTCTCCGCCGGGTCCATCTTCGATCTCATGGAGGCCCGAGAACTGCTGGAGTGTCGGTCGGCCGCCCTGGCAGCAGACCGGGCCGATGCCGGGCAGATCAGGAACCTGAAGGCAGCCATGAAAAAGGTGATGGGAACGGAAACGGATTACGCCATTTTTCTGGATGCGGATATCCAGTTTCATGCGACGGTGGCTGAAGCTGCCGGCAATGTGGTGCTGTGTGAACTGACCAAACTGGTGCTTGAGAAGGTCGTGGCCCATCACAATGCGTTGAAAACCGCCCTGCTGCCGCCGGCCTACCGTGAGGTTTCCACCCGGACGGCCGCCCGTGTTGTGGAAGCGATTGAAGCCGGTGACGGCGACGGTGCGGCCCGTTGGATGGCCCAGCATCTGGATGTCATCCGGGATGAATTGAAAAACATCATAGGTTGATGGAGGACTGAGGTCTGAGGACGGAAGACAGAAGACGGAAGACAGATTTTTGGATTGCGGATTGATCGATCTGCCGAGTCCAAACTCGATAAACCCAGTAAACTAAACGAACTCAACAAACCCTATGAGGTATCCGAATCATGCAAATCCGTATTTTGACGGCAGCGGATATCCGCTCGGCCCTTTCCATGACCGCGGCTATCGACGCGGTGGTCCGGGCATATGGACAGCTTTCCGCCGGAAAGGCCACCATGCCGCTACGCTCCCGGTTTCACACGGAAAAAGGAGTGACGCTGCTCATGCCCGCCCATCTCCACGAAACCGGCGATTTTGCCGTGAAGATCGTCTCCGTTTATGGAGACAACCCCAAGCTCGGTCTGCCCACGGTGGCGGCCACGGTGCTGGCTATGGATCCGCGAACCGGCATGCCTCTGGCCCTGATGGAAGGGGACAGTCTCACAGCGCTCCGCACCGGGGCGGCGGGCGGTGTGGCTGCGCGATATCTCGCCCGGACGGATGCGAAGACCGTGGCTCTGTTCGGGGCCGGTGTTCAGGCCCGCGCCCAGCTTCAAGCGGCCATGGCCGTACGGGAAATCGAACAGGTGATCATCGTGGATCCTTTTCAAGCTGTTGCCCAGCGACTGGCAACCGAGATTCGTACATGGCCCGGAGCGCCTGAAGTTCTGCTTGTCGATTCGCCTCAGGCCGCCGTGGCGCAGGCGGACATCGTGCTGGCCGCCACCACGACAATGACGCCCCTGTTTAACGGCAACGATTTGAAACCCGGCACCCATGTGACCGGAGTGGGCTCCTTTACCCCCCAGATGCAGGAGGTCGACGAGACCACCATTCGCCGGGCGCGGGTGGTGGTGGACCAACGGGAGGCCGCCATGGCCGAGGCCGGGGATATCATCATCGGCAAGGCCATTATCGATGCGGAGATCGGTGAGATCATCAATGGCGATAAACCCGGCCGACAGAACGATGAAGAGATCACCTTCTTCAAGTCCGTGGGGCTGGCGGTGCAGGATGCGGTGACCGCTGCTGCGGTGCTTAAGGCGGCCCAGGAGAAGGGGTTGGGAACGGTTATCAAGATGTCATGATCACAGAGGTCGGAGGTTGGAGGTCAGAGGTCGGAGGTCAGAGGTCGGAAGTCAGCGCCGCCGCCCCGTCGGACGACGGGGTTTGATCGGAAATGAAACCATATTTCCGGAACGCTGGGCTGTGGTCTTGATTAAAAGATTGAACATCGAACATCGAACGTTGAACATCGAATGATGAGGTCGCTACGCTTCACCGATTTATGAAAAGGATAGAATACCTTATTCGACGTTGGATGTTCGATGTTGGGCGTTCAGCTATTTAATTACGGGTATTGAAGTTTCATAAGAGAAGCCAGAGACCAGAAACTATAGACCAGGAAGTCACCATGCTTGAAGCCATGAGAAAATGGACGCCGCCTGAAAACTGGCAGAAGATCACCACCATCGACGCCCACACCGGCGGCGAGCCCTTCCGCATCATCACCGGCGGCCTGCCGGAACTGGAGGGAGACACCATTCTGGCGCGCCGGCGCTTCATGATCGACCACCTGGACCACCTGCGCACGGCACTGATGTGGGAGCCCCGGGGGCATGCCGACATGTACGGCTGCATCATCACGCCGCCGGTGTCAACCGAGGCGGACTTCGGCGTTCTGTTTCTTCACAACGAGGGTTACAGCTCCATGTGCGGCCACGGCATCATCGGGGTGACCACCGTGGCCATCGAAACGGGCATGATTCCGGCCGTGGAGCCGGTAACCACCGTGCGCATCGACGCCCCGGCCGGCCTGGTGACCGCTCACGCCCGCATGGAAAAGGGTCGGGTCAAGAGCGTTTTCTTCCACAATGTGCCCTCTTTCGTGTTGACCCTGGATCAGACGGTCGATGTTCCCGGCCTGGGGTCTGTCCGCTACGAAATCGCCTACGGCGGGGCTTTCTACGCTTTCGTAAAGGCCGAAGATTTGAACGTGACCACCACGCCCAAAGATTTCAACGCCCTGATCGACAAGGGGATGGCGGTCAAGCGGGCCGTCATGGCTGCCGGTCCGATCACCCATCCCTTCGAGGCCGACCTGAGCTTTCTCTACGGCACCATCATCGTCGGCCCGCCGCACAGCGAAGGGGCCCACTCCAGCAACGTCTGCATCTTCGCCGAAGGGGAGGTGGACCGGTGTCCCACCGGCACGGGTGTGAGCGCCCGCCTGGCCCTTCACTATGCCCGGAAAGAAATCGGCATGAGCGATCCCATCGTCATCGAGAGCATCCTGGGCACCCGATTTACCGGGCAGGTGGTCGAGACCACCACCTTCGGTCCCCACGACGCCATCATCCCGCAGGTTGAGGGCAGCGCCTGGATCACCGGCCGCAACGAATTTCTCATGGATCCGAGGGATCCCTTGAGAAACGGGTTTATTTTTCGTTGAGCCTCCGGTTTGTCCCAACCTTATTGTGTGGCGGTGGTGTTTTCTCATCGATCATCCGCCTGCAGTGCTTTTCTGGTTGTTTTTGCCAGTTCGAAGAGGGTGTAAGGCTTTTTCAGGTAGCGGGCAGCGCCCAGCTTCTGGGCCGCAACCACCCGCGTCGTCTCTGAATAGCCGCTGGCGATGATGGCTTTCTGTCCGGGCCGGGTCTTTAAAATCTGCCGGTAGGTTTCCAGCCCGTCGATGCCGGGATCCATGATCATATCCAGCATCAGCAGGTCGCTTCGGTTGCCTTGCATCCACGCCACCGCCGCCTCCCCACTGACGACGGCGTTGGCCCGGTAGCCCAGTTTCTCCAGCATACCGGTGGCGATGATGCGCTGCTCCGTCACATCATCCACCACCAGCACGTGCTCCCCATGGCCCAGATGGTCCTCAAGGGATCCGTCATCACCTTGAATTGCCGGCCGTTCGGTCTTCGGAAAGTAGAGGTCGAACCGGGTGCCCTGGCCCGGAACACTGCTAACGTCCACATACCCCCCGTTGTCTTTCACCGTTCCCCAGACCACGGCCAGCCCCAGGCCGGTACCGCTCCTGCCCATCACTTTCTTGGTGTAAAAGGGCTCGAAGATCCGCTCCAGGCTATCTGCTGAAATCCCCTGGCCTGTATCTGATACCGACACAACGGCATACTCGCCGGGCTCGATGATTTCGTAGCCGGAATAGGCGGTCATGATATTCTGGTTTTGCGTCTCGATGGTCACCGTCCCGCCATCGGAAATGGCCTCGGATGCATTGGAAACCAGATTCATCACCGTTTTTGCCAAGTGAACGGGAGAGCCGGAGATCTTGAACAGGTCTGGGGTCAGACGGGTTTCGAAACGGATGTTGGAGTGGTGGTGAGAGAGCTTTTCCTGTTCGGGGCTGCCCAGATACTCCTCGACAATGGCGTTCACGTCGGTCACCTGTTGGGCCGGCACCCCCCGTCTGGCCAGAGTGAGCAGGTCCTGGACGATGGCCGCCGCTTTTTCTCCGGACCGCTTGATGGTTTCCAGGGGTTTTTTCATGGGGCTGTCCGGCGGCATGTCCATGAGCAACAGTTCCGGATAGCTCAGGATGCCGGACAGGATGTTGTTCAGGTCGTGGGCGACCCCGCCGGCCAGCGTTCCTACCACCTCCATCTTCTCGGCCCGCTGGAATTTGGCCTGAAGGGCCGCCTTTTCCTGTTCGGCCGCCTTGAGTTCGCTGATGTCCATGACGACGACAATGGAACCCTTGGTGGTGTCTTTGGGGACGATGGGGCGGATCTTGATGTGGCAGGGAAATGTCGATCCGTCCCTTCTGGTCAGCCGGGTGTCGGGGACGTCGATGGACGGTTGGCCGATTTCATGGGCCAGATGTTCAAACTGTTCCACGTCGCTGATGTCCGGATAGAAGCGACGGATGTCCCGGTCGATGGGCTCGGGCCCATAGCCGATCATCTGTGCCAGGGTGTCATTGGCCCAGAAGATTTGGCGGTTTTTAATCAGGGCGATCCCTATCGGTGAGGCGGCCAGGGTGGTCTTCAGGGTCTTTTCGCTCTCCGCCAGTGCCTGTTGGGCTTTTTCAGTGGCATGGGTATAGTTGTAGGCTATGTAGCCCAGGGCAATGAAGTTCACCATGATGTTGATGATATTGGCGGCAGAAATTAACAAAGGGGTCAGGACGGTGCCTGGTGTCGCCGTATGGCAATAGGTGTTCAGCCCGGTATAGACGCCCATCAATGCGCAGAGAAAAAGGATGTTCACTGTTTTTCCCCACGGGGCGATAAACACGAAGACGGAAAGGCTCAAGATATAGTAGTGAAAACCCGAAGCCCACCCATAGGCCAGGGTGCATAGGCAGGTATGAAGGGCCACCTCCGCCACCCAGATGCCGAAGGCCAGCGCATAGTTCCGGCGATGGTTCAGGTGCAGGCAAAGGGCATCCAGGATCACGCAGAACAGGTTGTAAATAAATACATGGGGGGCCCCCAAGATCCAGAAGATGGGGATGAACGCACTGTGGCCCACCAGGGCGAACACGAACATGAAGTTGCTGGCGATGAAGTAGCGGTGATGACGGGTGGGTAGATCGGCAGGAATGTCAAAGAGTTGACTCTTCAGCTGCTGTCCGTATGCTGTGATTTTTCCTGCCAATGGGGTGGCCTCTTCTGGTTTCTATAAACTCGCCTTAGCCCTGATTATCGGCGGTTTTGCCGATTGCTGTAGAGAAAGGCCTCGGAAAAAATCAGAACCACCGGGGTTATACCCATAACAGATGAAAACAGCAGCGGCGGGACGTTACCATCGCGTTTACCGATGAAACAGGGATAGGTAGATGGCCGTACTTAACTCGATCGATTCGCGGCACTGAAAGCCCAGGGGCGCCAGCACCTGGTCCAGTTCTTCCGGCGATAGCCGTACCTTTTCCGGCGGCCCCGGCGGTCCGGGCATTTTTTTGAACTCAATCACGGCCAACTGGCCGTCCTGCCTCAGTACCCGGACAATCTCTTTAAGCGCTCCTTCATGGGTGCCGTCTTCGATCAGGTCGTGCAGCACCGTGGCCATGAGGCAGATGTCCACGGTGTGATCGCCGAGTGGAATTTTTTTGCTCACGTCGCAGACGGCGGCCTCGATATTGTCCAGGCCCAGGAAGCCGGCCTTAAGTCTGAGCTTGGAGATTCCCTCCTCCCACAGGTCCAGGGCATGGATCCTTCCCGTCTCCCTCATCTGCCGGGCGATTTCGATGGTATAATTGCCGATGCCGCAGGCCACGTCGAGAAATACAATTTCTCCGCGCAAATCCAATGCGGACAGAAAGGCGGGAAAATCGATGAGATCGAAACTGCTTTTGCCGGCAGCAATGGGTTTGTGTGACATCGTCAACCTCGTATTCATTGGTCGGTGGTGGATAAAAACCGGTCACTCCGTGTTGGGTTCACCCAGCAGATCCATGGCCGCGCGGCAAAAGGTCTCCACGCCGTTGAGCAGGATTTTCTCATTGAAATCGAACCGCGGGTTGTGGATGGGGGCATAGGCTTCGTTGCCCGCGCCGAGGCAGAAAAAGCACCCCCTGGCTTTTTCCAGGAAAAATGCCATGTCTTCGCCGCCCATTGTTTTGTCCGGCATGACCACACAATTCGGTCCAACCACATCGCCGGCGATGCGCTTCATCCGGTCGGCCATATCCGAATCGTTTATGGTGGGGGGATACCCCTGCTCGTACGTCGCTTCGTACCCGGCCCCCATGGAATCGCAGACCCCCTTGACGATCTTTTCGATGATGTCGGGCCAGCGTTTCCAAGTGGCCTTGTCAAAGGTCCTCGCGGTGCCGCACAAATTGGCGGTTTCCGGGATGACATTGAAGGCGGTTCCCGCCTGGAATTTTCCCACGGTGATAACCGTGGGCCTCAATGGATTCATCTTCCGGCTGACGATTCGCTGCAGGGCGTTTACGACCTGGCAGCCGGTTTCCAGGGCATCTACGCACTGGTGAGGCATGGCCCCGTGGCCGCCCTTTCCCTTGATGGTGATGTCAAAACTGAACATGGCGGCCAGCAGGGCGCCGGCCCGGATGCCGATGGTGCCTTCGGGGATATCGGGCCAGATGTGACACCCCAAAGCATAGTCCACCCGGGGATCGTCCATGACCCCCTGCGCGATCATGGGTTTGGCGCCCCCCGGACCCTCTTCCGCCGGCTGGAAGACAAATTTGATACAGCCGTTGATCCGTTCCTTCAGCCGGTTCATCACCGTGGCGGTGACCAGGGCCATGGCCGTGTGGCCGTCGTGGCCGCAGGCGTGCATCACCCCGGGGTGACCGGAGGAAAAAGGCAGCCCTGTCGCTTCGGTAATGGGCAAGGCGTCCATGTCGGCCCGGATGAGCAGCGTGGGGCCGGGGCGACCGGTCTCCAGCAGCCCCACCACACCGGTGCGTGCAATGCCGGTGGTGACGGTCAGGCCCTCCCGTGCCAGATAGTCGGCCACATAGGCGCTTGTTTTTTCTTCCGTGTACGCCACTTCCGGCATGCGGTGAAGTTTCCGGCGGGTGGTGATGACCCGTTGGCCGTACTGACGGACCAGATCCTTGATGTTCATGGCGATGGAATATCCGTTACCGGCTGGAATTATTTTCAGGTGCCGGTTTCAGCAGGATTCGGGCATCCACGATGCTCAATCCTTCATGGTGAATAATCACCGGGTTGAGGTCCATCTCCTGGATTTGCGGATAGGACTCGATGATCTCCGAACAGACCAGCAGCAGGTTAACCAGGGCCTTCTTGTCGTAGGGCTTGTCGCCACGTGCGCCATCCAGGATGGGATGGGATTTGGTTTCTCCGATCATCCGCTGCGCCGACCGCCTGGAAATGGGCAGCACACGAAAGGAGACGTCTTTCAGGATTTCTACCAGCACGCCTCCCAGGCCATACATGATCACCGGTCCGAACTGATCGTCGATTTTGGTGCCGATAATGATTTCGATGCCTTTTCCCACCATGGGCGAGACCAGCACGCCTTCGATGCGGGCATCGGCCTTGTAAGCCTTGGCGTTTTTGATGATTTCCTGGAAGGCCTTTTTCACCTGATTCTTGCCGGACAGGTTGAGCTGGACACCCTTGGCGTCGCTTTTGTGGAGAATGTCCGTGGAGGCAATCTTCAGAACCACCTTGCCGCCCATGCTGGATGCTCCTTCGATGGCTTCTTCTGCCGTTTTGGCCAGAACATCGTCGGTGACTGCGGCCCCGTGAAGCCTGAGCAACTGTTTGGCTTCGGCCTCCAGGAAAGCAGTTCGACCTTGCCCATAGATGGTGTCGATGATCTGCTGGCCTTCCGGTTTGGCTTTCGCGCCCCAATTCATGTCATAGACGGCTTTAGCGCGGTAGCTCTTCAGATATTTTCCGTATTGGGCCAGGACACCGATGCACTTGCAGGCCACATCCAGGCTGCCGTAAACTGGAACCCCGTAATAACGCAACAGGTCCAGGCTGTGGGGTTTTTCCGAATTGTAAAGGCTGTGCACCACGATGGCCTTTTTGCGACTTTTGACCATCTTTCCCATCCGGTGGGCCGCATCCTCTTCCATCAGGGCCAGGCTTTCGGCAAAGCGGATGCCGTAGCCGCCGAATAGCCCCACAATCAGCAGGCCGCCCACATTGGGGTCGCCCAGAATTATTTTGGCGCAGTCGGCAAAAACAGCCGGGTTGTCGTCGGTGCCGCCAGCCACGTCGATGGGGTTTCTCACCGATGCCCCGCCGGGGAGAATGGCCCGCAGCTTCTCCTGGGTCTTCTCCTCCAGTTCGGGAATCTTCACCCCCAGGTCGGTGAGAGTGTCGGCGCCAATGGTGGCGTGCCCGCCGCCGTCGGCCAGGATGGCGATCTGGTTATTTTTAATGGGTGGTAGACTGGACAGGGATTCAGCCGCTGGGAAGAGTTCGTCTGAATTTTCGATGACGATGATGCCGGCCCGCTCGAAGGCTCCCTTGGCCACCTCGGACATGCCGGCCAGGGCGCCGGTGTGTGAGCCCGCGGATTGTTTGCCGGTGGATGAGCGGCCGCTTTTCAGCAGGACCACCGGCTTGGTCTCGGTGGTCTTGTAGGCCTGCTGGAGAAATTTGCGCCCCTCGCGCATCCCTTCCACGTACATGAGAATGGCGCGGGTATCCGGGTCCTGCCGGAAGAATTCAAGGTATTCGTGGAACCGGATGTCCGCTTCGTTGCCCACGCCTACGTAGTAGGTGAACCCTTTGCGGCTCTTCAATTTTGCTTCGGTGATCAGGGTCAAGGCCATGTTGCCGCTCTGGGTCAGCAGGGCGATGTCGCCCTTGGGAGAATCTTTCAGCCCCACCAGGTTGAGGTTGTCCTTGAGGTTGATCATGCCGGAGGTGTTGGGGCCGATCAGGCGGATCTGGTGCCGGCCGGCCACGTCCAGCACCTCACCCTCCAGGGCCTTGCCTTTTGCCCCGGTTTCCCCGAATCCCGTGGCCAGGATGATGGCGCCCTTCACTCCCTTTTTACCGCAGTCTTCAAGAACCGTGGGAACGGTCCGGGCCGGGGTGGCGATGAGGGCCACATCCACATCCCCCGGAATTTTTGACACCGCGGTGTAGCACTTCAACCCCATGATGCTTTTCTCTTTGGGATTGACCGGATAGATGGCCCCCTCGTAGCGTTCGGCCAGAAGGGTTCGGATGGTCTGATAACCCCGCTTGGTGGGCACTTTGGATGCCCCCACGACGGCAACGGATCGGGCGTTCAAAACGTGCTCCAGTCCCATGATTGTCTCCTTTATTTTCTTGAATTCGCAATTCCCCAATTCCTAAATTCCTCAATCACCATCATTTCTTCCGGTCTTCGAATGCCGTCAGGGAGGTCTGCCGCTCCTTGGTGGAGACGCAGGCTAGGCATGCCTCCACTTCGAAGTCCATGAGGGCTTCCAGGCTTACTTCTCCCAGCGCCATGTTCAACCCCTTCTTGATCATCTTCAGGGAAAAAGCGGAGTTGGCGGCGATTTTGGCGGCCATTTCCATGACCGTCTCCATCAGTTTCTCCGGCGGCACGGCCCGGTTGACCAGCCCGATGCGCTGGGCTTCCACACCGTCGATGTACTCGCCGGTAAAGAGCAGTTCACGGGCCTTTCCCGGGCCGATGAGATCCTGAACCAGCCGGAAAGCGCCGCCGGTGACCGACGAGGTGACCTTGGCCTCCGGGCTGCCGATCTTGGCCTCTTCGGCGGCGATGCGGATGTCGCAGGCCAGGGCCAGTTCGTATCCCGAACCGATGGCGTAGCCGTTGATGGCGGCGATGGTCTCCTTGAGATCGGCGCCGGTGGAAAACGCGCGCCCTTCGCCGGTGATCACCACCACCTTGATCTGCTCGTCATCACGGGCATCGTCCAGGGCGGCCTGCATATCCAGCCAGAGCCGCTTGTTCATGGCATTGAGCACCTGTGGCCGGTTGAGCCGGATGACGGCCACGCCCTCCTGTTTGTCGTAAATGATACATTCGAGATCCATCATTCCTCCTTTGGTGGGTAATGGTATGGAAAATAGTAAAAAATATGCGGATTCCCTTTACTTATAATTCTTCGAGGGTCAAGAGAAATATGCCCGATCAGGCCAACTCTTTGATGGCTTCGTTCATCAGTCGGGCGATGGGCAGCTGCCGGGGGCAACGGGCTTCAGCAACCGTATAATCTTCCCGGGCCATCTGTTGCCGGGCGGAATGGGGAATAGCAGCAAATAAACGCCGGGCTTCATCGCTGTCTTCGTAGCTGCGGGCATACATGAGATAGCGCATGACATCGCCTACGGGGATATTCCCGGCGATGGCGTTCTGGCAGATCTGGGTGCAGCCGGCGCAGTAGTTGGAAAAGGTCTCCCGGGCATACTGTCTCAGGTGGTGTCGGTCGTTTTCGGTCAGAGACGTGCGGTCAACGGCCGCGGCAATGTTGGCCATGAGAATGGACATGGTGGGCATCTGCGAGCAGATGGCGGAAATATGCGGGTTCTCCCATACCGCCTTGAGCTTGGCCTGCTTGTCGGTGAATCCCTTTTGCACGAATCGACCGGCCAGTTCCAGATCCCGGGATGAGGCGGTGCCCACACTGCCGCCCCCCTGGGTTTTCATGGCGGTGAGCCCGATGCCGGCGTCCACACAGGCCTTCACCGCCGCCTTCATCTTCTTCTCATGCATGAGCCTGAAATTGTAGGTTGTCATGATCCCGTCAATACAGTTCAACCTGGCGGCGTCCAGCAGGCATTCCTCCATATTGGAATGCGTCGAAAAACCGAATAGCCGGATCTTGCCTTCGGCCTTCTGCATTTTTGCCCATTCCCGTATGCCGCTGTCCATGATGGAGGCATCCCGAACGGCGTGGATAAAGAAGAGGTCGATATGGTCGGTGTTCATTCGTTTCAGGGAGGTGTTCAGGTCCTTGGTCATGCCCCAGCGGGTCCGGGCCGTGGACTTGGTGACCAGGAAGATCTTTTCCCGGTGCCGGGGGTAGTGCTTGAAGTACTGGCCGATTCCCTCCTCGCTGCGCCCGCCGCTGTAAATATGGGCCGTGTCCCAGTAGGTGACCCCCCACCGCATGGCCTGCTTGAGCATGGTCTGGTTGGAGGGGATGTCGAACATGCCCCCCAGAGAAAGAATAGGGACATTGACGCCGGTTTTGCCGAAAGGCCGCGTGGGCATTCTGTCGACATCAGCTGCAGCGGCCGGATTTGCGGCGGCTGCCCTCTCCCGTCCGGCCAAAGGCGCCAGCGCTGACCCCAGGCCGACGGCGCCGGCGGATTTGAGAAAGGATCGACGGGATATACTGTGTGGTTTATCGTTCATGGGTTCACCTCTTTATTAGCAGGATAAAGGCTTAACGTCCAACATCGAACATCGAACGTCCAACGCCGAATGAAAAAATACGAAACATTCATTAGCACCCAAATGGGTCATTCCGGACGTAGCGCAGCGGAGATCCGGGATCCAGAAAGGGTTATAATTCGTGGATAGCACTGGACGCCATCCTCCGATATCGGTCATCAGTTCTCCGTCCTCGGTCTTCTGTCCTCGGACATCCAACCGTTATAGTACCAACTGATGACGCCGTTCCCGCGTTTCGTTCTCCGCAGTCACCCGGATGGCGCGCCGGGTCTTGACCGGACATTCGTGTTCGCAGACCCCGCAGCCGATGCAGCGGGTCGGATCCACGAAGGGCAACTGTAGCCGCACCAGTAGGTCAATCCGGCCTTCCGTGGCGGCGGGTTCCACGAAGGCACTGCCTTCAAGGGTAATGGTATTGGTACCGGCTTCTGTGATTCGGGCCGGCGGCATGTCGCTGCCACCGTTTATGGAAATGTAATAGTCCCCAGTGGAAAACTGACCGGAGGGAAGGACTGGCCCGTCGATAGTAAGCCGGTTGCCGTCCATGCTCCGGATGTGCAGTTGACCACCTATACGAACCGGCCGAAATTCCTCCCGGGTGAAGATCGCTTTGGGGCTCACCGGACAGTTTTCCTGGCAGACGATACAGGGGCGACCCATGGCCCAGGGCAGACACCGGCCCCGATCAACGAAGGCCATGCCGATGCGGATGGGGCCTTGGAGTTCGAAATCACCGATTCCCAGCCGCTCGTCCAGGGCGATGGGGCGAATGGCGGCGGTGGGGCACAGGTTGCCGCAGGCGATGCAGCCTCGCTGGCAGCCGCTGGTGCCCATGCGAAAGTTCAGCGCCGGGGTCCAGATTCCTTCAATACCGGCTTGAAGACCTGCCGGGTGGATTACGTTGGTGGGGCAGACTCGCATACACTGGCCACACTTGATGCAGCGCTGGAGAAATTCAACCTCTGGGAGGGCACCCGGCGGTCGGATGACCGTAGGGTTCCAGGTCTCGCCGGTTCCACCGGCCAAGCGGGCCAGGGGGACGGCGACTATGCCTGAGGTTAGGGCCGCCACAAATTCTCTTTTGGAGATGTCCGGGGCGGAGATTTCTCCGGCGGCGGATGGCTGCAGACGATACCCCATCACCTCGTGACGGCAGCTGTCCAGGCAGTTCATGCACAGCACGCATTCGTCGGTATGGATGACGGACGACGGTTCGCATCCCCCTTCGCAGTGGTGATCGCAGTCGCCGCAGACGGTGCATCCCTCGGCTTTCTGGCCCACCCGATACAAGGCATTTTTTCCCAGCACGCCGAACAGTGCACCCAGCGGACACACAAACCGGCAGTAAAAGCGCGGAATGATCAGGTTGAGAAAAACCGCCGTCCAGAAAAAGGCGCCCATTGCAAAGATACCGGGATAGATGCGGCTGGAAGGAGCCAGGGAGATCAATTGGCCGTCCACCAGTGGCAGCAGGGTCAAGTTAACCGATCGGTAAAAGAGGGGGATGGGGTCCAGCAGACCGGTCTGCAGTGAGGCGGCCAGCAGGCGGGAACCGTCAGCGAAAAGACCCAGTACCATGGAGCCGATGGCGATGAAGGCAACGCCGGTCATCCACCGTTTTCCGGATCTCTTACCAAGTCTAGTAGCAATGGCACAAAGCATGAGCAGTAGAATGACGATGCCTGCAACGGTCACCGGTGCGTCGAAGGGTATGCGCAACAGCCGGCTGATCAGGTCACCGGCAGCGGCACCCAGCAGGAATACGAGAATGGCGTACTTGACGCCCTGACCCCGGTGGTACCGGTTGACTGCGATCATCACTTTTGCCTTGCGGCCCCGATTGGCCAGCCACCCCACCGCCTGGTGCAGTGCCCCGAAGGGACAGAGCCACCCGCAGAAAAAGCGGCCCAGCAATAGGGTCAACACTACGGTTAAAAGACCCCACAGCAGCCCGGCGTACAGCGTGCCGGTGGCCAGCAGCGTACCCAGGCCCACCAGCGGGTCCAGCTGGATCAGCCAGTTCACCGGCCACCCCCGCAGCTGCCACCACTGCTCGCCCAGGGTGGAGGCCACGCAGAACCACAGGAAGAGCAGGAAGAAAAAAATCTGGCTGATGCGTCTGGTGGTTATGATTCTCATAGACTGTTTTCAGCTTCTGAAACGGATACGCTGTCGGTTCATCCGAACTGAATTTCTTTCAGATCCAAAGACCGGTAGTCGGCGATGCCGGCGCCGGCATCCTGGGCCTTGGCGATAAAAGGCAGGTCGTCGGGCCGTTTGTCCAACAGGGTGGCACCTGCGGCATCGGCGGCTACGGGATCGGTGCTCACGACCAGGGTGCCGGTGGGTTTGAGATCGGACAGGGAACCCCCGGTGGGCCCGTTGGTCATCATGGACGTTGTTCCGTCCAGCACCACCACCGTGGGCCTGATCATCATGGCCAGTTCCTGAATGACGGTGTGGATATCCTGGTGAAAGATGTTACGCCGCCCACCCAGCAGGCCATACCAATTCTTCAAGGTCATGGATGCGCCGCTGCGGTGGTGATCTTTTACCGGGGCCAGGCCGATGATACGGTCTGCCCGGGCCAGGGGGTCAAAGAGAACCGGCCAATCCCGGATCAGGCGTCCCTTGTCAACGGTGAAGCGTTGAAACAGGGATGCTCGGGGAATCACCACGTCTGCGCCGGCCTGGCGGACAGCCGCACCAATGCCGGTGAGGGCAAAACAGGAGGCCGGGTCGTTGATGGGATTGTCCGTGACGGTTACCCGGGAAGCACCGGCATCAATGCAAAGCCGCACCACTGAGGCCACCAGGTCCGGATGGGAGGTGGCCCCCAAGGCTGGCGGAGACGCAAAGGCGGCGTTGACCTTTAGCAGCACCCGTTCGCCGGGCTTGACGAATGCCTTCATGCCGCCAAGGGCCTCGAATGCCTGCCGGACGGTGGCCGACCGGTCCGTTCCCCGGGCGATGCAGATCCTTCCTTTCATTTCGGCGATTGAAAAATCGGGGATTTTCACCGATGCGGTGGTGTCGGAAAAAGCCTCGGGCGGCTTGCCATCATATAATCCAATGCCCAGGGCCCCGGCTGCGGTCACAGAGAGTCCCGCCCGGGTGCATCGCCCCAGAAATTCCCTCCGATCCATGGATGTGTCTCGAGTTTTACTTTCCATCGGATACTTCCAGGTGCCCAGCTAAACGCCGGGCCAGGATTTTCGCCGCCTCCAGGCTGCCGGCCTCATGAACGCCTGCCAGGTATCGTCCCCGGCTGAAGACAATTTCATAGGTGTCGAAAAAATGCATGACGGTCGCGCTGTCGACGGACACGGAACTGTCAACGACGGTGGCACCATAGGACAATAATGTTTGCTGATATTCAACGGACAGTACTGATGCGTCTTCAGTATTTTGCCGTTCGGACACAAAGGCCGTCAGCCGGGTGCCGTCAATATTGTATTCACAGGTGTAGATCTGGTTCAACTGCTCGTACCCGAAAGCATTGGCGGTAATCAGCTGGAGGCTTTCAGGCGCGAGACCGTCCTCCGGAAACAGGTCGGCACCGAGTACGCGCGCTGCGGTTGTGCCGCCGTGCGTTTGGACAAAAACTTGGGCCAGTAACCCCATGGCTTGTTGTAGATCCTCAGATGCGTCAGTGCCGATTATTTCCAGGTAGACGTTCCCGTGGGTCATGAACAGGGCGTTTTCCGTGCGGTAGGCATTGGGGACAATGTCGTCGGTCCGGGCGCCTTCCCGGCGCTGCATGCTGAAAACGGAAAAGGCGTTTTCCGGTGTTGCCATGTCGTAGACGAACAGCTCCATCCAGTTGCCAGCAGTTTCATCCATGGTAAACCGCTGGGTGTTCAATGAAACGAATCCCGAGGAGAGGTAGAGATCCGCCCGGCCGTTTATTTTTTCGTAAAGCGTGTCCGGGTCGAACCGTTCCGGGGGAGAAAAGGGGGCAATCCTGGAACCCTTGGTGTCGATCAATGCCGCTTGATACAAATCCGGCGGCAGGGCGTGCCGATGGGCTTCCGGCCGGAGGGCGACGACTGCCGGGTTGATGTGAGACTGACGTAGGTAGACGCCGGCCCCTATCATCACGAGAATGGCCAAGATTACCGCAGAGAGCCGGGTTTCCGTTTTCCCCGGCCGAGGGTGACCAGTTGTTTCCATTGCAATTGTTGAAACGCGTCAAATCGGTTTGCTGATGGATAGTTTCTCCCCTAATAGAAAATTTACGACCATTGGTGACGATGGCCTTTTTTCATTTCGGACACCATTCATCTTGGATTCGACAATTTCATAAACTGTGCAATCAAAGCTTTCGGTAGCTTCTTCATTGCATAGCCTTCTTCTGTTTATCATCTGAATTTACGCGTTAAACAGCTATGAGGTTGATAATATTTTACAATTTTGTTGTCAACGATTTTAGTTTGTGGGAATCATTGATAAAGTTTATTGATTTGAGCATGATACCCAGAAACTACATAATCACTTGATGGGCCTGTCGCTTCGCTCCAGGCCCATCGGGCGCAGTTGAGTCGTGGCAGGTTCGCGAAGCGCAGCCCATCAACGCAGTTCGAGCAGACAAGCAGAGCTTGCTCCTCAACTGCGCCGCGATGCAACACCCAAATGCGATGGAAGAATTATGATCCAAGATAAAAGAAAAATTCAAATCAACGCACCCTCACCTGTTATATTCGATTTAATTTACAGGATGCCGAACAAATTTCCTATTTACAAATTCTTGGAGACCAAGCCATTCTTTTTCATAAGAATTCTATTAGTGGACGGACTTCGTTCAGCTTGGGAGTATTGGTTTTCTCTTAAGTCTCTCTTTTTCGATTGCCGGACAGGGTATTCCTTGTTTAGCAAAGACGGTGGGACAGAGCTTAGTTTTTGACTTGATTGCAGAAAATCCAACCTTCAAGGAAAAACTTTGGTGGTTCCTTTTTAAGCCGTTTCATGGTCTGTTTGCGAATAAAGTTTTGCATGTAATTAAAGAGAAATCAGAGCATGGAGGTGGACCCATAAATCCAGCGGACGCAAAGGGCCGCGCCGCTGATTAACCGCACAATCAAACTGTGTTTGCTTGCACGGCCCCCGGCGCAGGTCAGCACCGCGATTAGCAGCCTATAGGAAAGTCAGTGAAAATAAGAGAATCAGTAGAAAACGATAAAAAGTCTATCAGAAAGGTTCACCAAAATGCGTTTGATCAATCTGAGGGAGAAACTGTCTCCCAACTAGCTATTGATCTTTTAGAGGACAAAACAGCACTACCAATTCTTTCTCTTGTAGCAGAACAGGATAACGAGATTATTGGCAACATTATTTTTAGTTCAATAAACATTGAAGATGTTGAGGGAGTTTCAGCTTATATTCTGGCTCCCTTAGCAGTTACAAGGTTTGAGCAAAAAAAAGGGATAGGAACACTGATAATTAATAAGGGGCTTGAAACTCTAAAAGAGCGTGGTGCTGAGATAGTGCTTGTATATGGTGATCCAAATTATTACATGCGCACTGGCTTCAAATCAGGCCACAATCTTAAGCCGCCTCATAAATTGAAATACCCTGAAGAAGCTTGGATGGCTCAGGAACTTGTAGAAGGCATCCTTACCAAAACACAAGGTATGGTTAAGTGCGCATCATCTTTAAATTCACCAGAGTATTGGTAAAGCTGCTAACCATTCGTTTCACCATGACACCCAAAGCCGAGCTGCTTTGTAATGCCCGTAGGTTTTGCTGGCTTTGGGTTCAGGTGAACTAAGCCGTTGATCAAGGCGCTCCGCACCTTGATCAACGGCCGGGGTGACCCGTCACCCGGTCGACCCCGCAGTCACCGAGTCGCTGCGCGCCTCGATAACCACGGAGTCGACCTGCAAATTTACAATGCTAATCGGCCGCAAGCCACCATTAGCACCGCAAATTCGCCGGTCACCCCGGCCGTTCGGCTTTAAACCTCTATCTTGTTGACATTGGGCACACATTGTAATAAATTTGATTCATGGACTATTATAAATGGAATAAGGAAAAGAACGAAAGGCTTAAAACAGAACGTGGTATCAGTTTTGAGCAGATAGCCATGCATGTTGAACGAGGTGATCTGCTTGATATTGTAACTCATCCCAACCAGTCAAAATATCCGAACCAACAGGTACTTGTCGTTGAAATTAATGATTATGTCTATCTTGTTCCATTTGTTGAAAATGAAAATGGTAAGTTTTTAAAAACGATAATTCCGAGTCGTAAAGCCACTCGTGATTATTT
>JABZFO010000028.1 GCA_014237405.1 Desulfosarcina sp.
ACTTTCCGAGCTACGACCCCGGCGATGGCTGCTAAAATAGCAGATCACCAATGGACCTTTGATGAGCTGCTGGCCTATCCAGCAATGTGATGTCAACGATATGGGGACATCACCGGATAAAACGCTATTCGTTTTTTTGATGAATTCCCATATCTGTTTTTACCCAAAACATAAATAACTATTAAACATAATTACAACTATGTTTTAATTGTCTAATTTTGTACGTTTTTTGCGTACTTTTGTTCTATTGGGAGCGTAAAACAACTTCTCAAGAATAAAGAATCCTTACCAATTTCATTCAATCTACGAGGAGCCAGAAATATGAATTTAAGAAAACTTATGTATACTTTGTACTATTGCTTTGTCATCTCTTTCGGATCTTATCATATGGCTGCAGCAGCTAATTATACCGTGGATAATACAAGTGATTCTGGATATGGTTCACTGCGTGAGGCGATTATCTCTGCAAATGCTCCGGGGTCTGATACGATAACTTTTGATCCCGCTGTGTTTCCTCCCGCATCACCCGCCACGATTATTCTTACATCTTCATTACCAGCTATAGTTGATAATAACGGAACCACTATAGACGGCAACGGTGGGGTAATTATTACCGGTATTGACAATAGTTTCGTGGGTATGACAATCAGTTCAACCAATAACATAATCCGAGGCCTTCAACTAAACGGGCTGAGGCTAGGAATAGAGTTTGATCGAGATACCGTTAACAGTCACATCACAACATCATCGGCGGAACGACGCCGGGGCAACGTAACGTCATTTCACACAATTTTGTAGCCGGCATAAGCTTAAGTGGTGCAAATACATCCAACAATACCGTGGTAGGCAATTACATAGGACTCAATTCTTCCGGAACAGCAGCATTGGGGTCTCAAGCTGTAGGCGTCGATATCGCCCGCGGGGCACATGACAATATCATAGGAGGCAGCACGCCTGGGGAGAGAAATATTATCTCGGGCAATACTTTTGTGGGTATTAGGGTAAGCGATACGGAAGAAGCAGGAACCTCCAACAATCATATTCAAGGTAACTATATCGGTACGGACTCCTCGGGCACGTTGGCTATTCCTAATGATCGGGGGGGAATAGGCATAGGTCAAAATGCAACGGGTAATTTCATTGGAGGAATAGTGCCAGGTTCCGGAAATGTAATCTCAGGCAATACAGGCGCTACTACTCACGGAATCCGCATTAGTCAGACAAGTGGTAATTAGTGTCCATCCGGGAACTTAACTGATTGGTATAAATAAAAAAAGCGCATTTTGCAGTGGCCTTTTTCTTCTCATTGTAGTATATTAGAAATCGACAAATAACCAATATTACTACAAAAGAGAGAAAGGAGCCGATCACAAAATGCGCGCTTCTCATTGATAATACTCCTACCATTTGTGAATACGTTCTTCAAGATCTTAACGAAGGAAAAGTTGTCAAACGTCGAACAGGGGCGCAAGGAATGAGTGCTGATCAGGTGCTCCGGACGGCGGTGGTTATGCGCCTTTACGACTTCACTTATGAACAACTGGCTTTTCATATTTATGATTCCCGGGCGTTGAGGCGTTTTTGCCGAATCGGTATCGCTGACAAGGGATTTCAAAAATCAGCTCTCAACGCGAATATCAAAAGGATTTCCCCGAAAACCTGGGAACGTATCTCTCGAGATCTGTTGGGCCATGCACAAGACGAAAATATCGAGAAAGGGCGAAAGGCGCGTATCGATTGTACGGTGGTTGAGACCAACATTCATAAACCCTTTGATTCTGTGCAACTGTTTGACTGTGTACGGGTGTTGACCCGTCTGTTGTACAAAGCCCGTGATGCGTTTGGGATCAAGATTGCCTTTACCGACCACCAGCGCCGTGCCAAGCGTAGAATGGTTGGAATCCAGTATGCCAAAAACGAGAGACAACGACAGCCTTTGTATAAAGATCTGCTCAAGGTCACCCAAAAAACCATCGGCTACGCCATGAAAGCCGAGGAACTTTTGTGCCAGCTTTACTCGACGAATATCGTACTGTTAGAATTACTAAATGATATCAAGCACTATGGCGATTTGGCCAGACAGGTATACGACCAAGCCTATCGGCGTGTCATCCAAGGCGGAAGTGTGCCCGCCGACCAAAAAGTGGTTTCGATTTTCGAAGAACACACTGACATCATCATCAAGGATAAACGGGATACCCACTATGGTCATAAGATTTGCCTGACAGGCGGTGCTTCAAACCTGATTTTGGATTGTGTGATTCTTGAAGGCAATCCCGCCGACACTGATTTGGTTGAACAGATGCTTGATCGTCAGCAACATATCTATGGTTGGTATCCGCTCAAGGTTGCTTTAGACGGTGGATTCGCCTCCAAAGACAACTTATTGAAAGCCAAAGAGCGAAAGATCAAGGATGTTTGTTTTGCCAAAAAACGCGGTTTGAAAGAAACGGATATGTGCCGTAGCGAATACGTATACAAAAAGCTCAGGCGGTTTCGTGCCGGAATCGAGTCCGGAATATCATGGCTCAAGCGCAGCTTCGGACTGACCCGTTGCACCTGGAAAGGATTTCGTTCTTTCAAGTGCTACGTACTGTCATCGATCGTTGCCGCCAATTTGCTGACGATGGCAAGAAAGAAACTGGCACCCGCCTAACCGCATTATTTATGGTCAAACGTTCATAAGATGACAGGATCGGTGCGTCCAATTTTCAGATAATTGTGCTGTTTTTGAACTCGTGATATGAGAAAATGATTACTACACCTAATTTTGCTGTAGTGAGTAATTTCTGAGAAATTTACCAGTGTCATAATTCATGGTTTCTGGATAGACACTAAAGTCCGAAGCCAACAACAACATTATAGGTGGGCCAAGCGAAAATATGAGAAACATCATTTCGGGGAATAACAATTCTGGCATATCTCTTGACGGCAGCGGCGGGAACATCATACAGGGGAACCTCATAGGTACTGATGCCCCTGGGACTGCTGCTTTAGGGAATACGATTTATGGCATATACATCGGCGGTAATTCAACAAATAATCTGGTGGGAGGTACAGAACCAGACAGGGGTAACATAATTTCTGGCGGCCACATCAGAGGGATTTTGATAAGCGGAACGACTGCTTCAAACAATAGGGTTTTGGGCAACTATATTGGTACCGATATATCAGGAACGATGCCGCTGGGGAATGAGGACGGAATAAGAATTGCTGACGCTCCCAATAATATCATAGGAGGAACTGAAACAGGAGAGGGTAACGTCATATCAGGTAACGACGTATTCGGCATTGTTATCAGTAACAGTGGCGCCACGGGAAACCAAGTTCTGGGCAACAAAATAGGGACTGATCTGTCAGGAACTGTTGCTCTGGGAAATGGTACCACCGGAATTTTTGTTGGATCATCAGCATCAGGGAACATAATAGGAGGAACAACAACAGGAGCGGGAAATCTGATTTCAAGCAATGGTTTACGTGGAATTCAAGTGTCGAGTGGAGCGTCAAATAATCAGATTTTAGGAAACTTTATCGGAACCGATGTTACCGGTACAGTTGATTTAGGAAATGGAGCTGATGGCATTATGATCCATAATGCTCCTGATAATATCATCGGCGGCACTGCCTCGGGTGCCCGCAACCTTATCTCTGGAAATGATGATAATAGGGTCTCTGTATTAGTGGATGGTGCGACTGGCAATCAAATTATCGGCAATTATATCGGGACCGATATTACTGGTGCTTCTGTGTTAGGGAATTTAAAAGGAGTACAGATATGGTCTGCACTGAACAATACTGTTAGCGGTAACATAATTCACTACAATACAAGCTATGGAGTTATTATTGACAACAGTGTAGCGGAGAATAATACACTCACCCAAAACTCCATAACCGACAATGGTGAAGGCCATCTTGACAGAGGGATTCTTTTAAGAAACAGCGCAAATATAGATATTTCCGCCCCAGCCATTACTGATGTTACGGCGAACCAGGTTGTCGGAACCTCCACCGCACCTGATTCGAGCACCATCGAGATATTCCAGGATACCGGAGATCAAGGGAATATATATATATCGGTCCGGCGACTGTATCGGGCAATGCCTTCACATTCACCGGCACTCCACCCCCCGGTGCAACCGGCGGGAATTTAACCGCAACCGTCACAGACCCTGCCGGTAATACATCGGAATTCTCACTGCCAGTTCCGAACGATCTTTCGGTCGAAACTGCCAGTGTCTGGCGCATTGAAACCGTAGACGGCTCACTCAACGATTTCAGCAAATCCGCATCCCTGGCGCTCGACGCATTGGGAAATCCGCATATAAGTTATCGAGCCTATTTATCCGGAGGTTACCACGACCTCAAATATGCAACCCATGATGGCAGTAACTGGCATATTGAAATAGCAGATCCAGGGGTTTATGCAGGAAGCTCTACATCGTTAGCCGTCGACAAATTCGGCAAACCGCACATCAGCTACAACGATTTTGGCAACTTGGAATACGCCCACTTTGATGGCAGCACCTGGAACACGCAAACGGTTGACTATCGGGGTAGGGTAGGAAGTCATTCGTCCATCGCAATTGATTCGGTAGGCGGTTTGCATATCAGCTACGGCGATTATACGGATAACACGAACGCCGATCTGAAGTACGCATTCCGTGACGGGGTGAGCTGGAAAATCGAAACGGTGGACTCGGAAGGTTCGGTGGGATTTCATACGTCGGTAGTTGTTGATTCCTCCGACCTCCCGCGCATCGGCTATTTGGACTGGGATAACAGCGATATAAAATACGCACGGTACGATGGAAGTAGCTGGGACATCGAAGTCGTGGATGCGGGGGATTATAACTGGTCCAGCTCACTTGCTCTTGACTCAGCGGACAATCCGCATATCAGCTACTTTTCTCAACGGGAAAACTGGTGGAGCACAGAATTAAGATATGCATACCATAACGGGACAGAATGGCTCGTACAGACAGTCGATCGGACGTCCGGAGGATACGGCACATACACGTCAATAGCGCTTGACTCTTCGGGTCATCCGCATATCAGTTACGATATGGGGGGAGCCACTCGATATGCGTATTTCGATGGAAGCAGCTGGCATATCGAAACCGTTGATTCAGAGGGCTGGACGGGATACTACAACTCAATAGCACTCGATGCTTCAGACAGTCCGCGCATCAGTTACCTGGCGTCTTATCCTTCCGACAATGCGGCTCTAAAGTATGCGTAGCGTACAGAAATCGGCCTATCAGATTCCGCAACAGTCACAACGAACGAGGGGGATATGACTGTCTCGATCTCGGAAGGCAGCTTTGCTGTCCCTCCGGAAATAGTGGATCCGGGTGCCGGCATACCTGATGGATTCTTGACACCGTATGGGGCAGTGTCATTCACAATAACGACGGACTTAGGAGCGACGGTAACCGTTATTCTCACGCTTCCTGAAGAACCCCCTGCGGGAACTACACTGTTCAAATGCATAAGCGGCGTTTGTTTGCCCATCACGGGTGCGACAATAAGCGGGAATCAAGCGGTTTTCGACGTGACCGATGGGGGAAGCCTGGATGAAGATGTCACGGTCAATGGAAAGATCGTGGAACCCAGTGTTCTGGCTGTACCTGCACACCCGGAAGTTGCTGTCGACATCAAGCCCGGGTCCTGCCCGAACCCGATTAACGTCAATAGCAGAGGTGTACTACCTATCGCCATTCTCGGAACGAATGATCTCGACGTAACGACTATAGACCCTGGAACAATGCGACTGGCAGGTGTCTCCCCGCTACGCTGGGCGCTGGAAGACGTCGCAACGCCTTATGAGCCATTTATAGACAAGCAGACCGCTGATGACTGCACCGTTGCGGGTCCGGATGGCCTCACTGATCTCACCCTGCGGTTCAACACCCAGGAATTGGTTCAGTCGCTTGAGGTATTGTTGGGACGAGAGCTCGAAGATGGCGAGGCAGTGGTTGTTCGCCTGAGCGGCAACCTGCGTGAAGCGCATGGCAGCGCTCAATTTGTAGGAGAAGATGTGGTGGTTATTTCGAATAAGCAAAAATAAGAATAAGTTGACCTAACCCACAAGCAAAAGGCAGGGTTAATTGCCCCTGCCTTTTTATATCGTTTTTCAAAATATTATGCATACTTTTTTCTGGTTCCAATGCTTGATTCCTGCCTCGGACATTGAAAAATTGAAATCATAAAATCTTTACGATTTCGCTTTGAAATATTAAATCCAAGACCTGTGTTTACTGCAGATAAAATGATCGACCACAACATATGGTGATCAGCCTCTCTCGATAAAAAGTTGGGTTTGAATTTGATATCTCAGGGAAAAAACGGGATCAAATTTCTTGTATTTCTCCAACGACCTTGCAGATATCAGCCGCAGCATTTTTCAACGATGTTTGAAAATAATCACAACGGGCCAAAACTTGCTAAAATAGCGGTTCACGTGGTACCGTGGGGATCACCAAAGCCATGATATCTAAAACTTTGGTTCGGAAAAATTCAACCAAATTAAGCCCAATCTACAAAATCGCAAATTTTCATATTGTGTCAGCTCATCCAACAAATTTTCAGTCCCTTGAAAAGTCCACCATCAGGCAAGAAAGGCAAAATTATTGTAGGCCTAAGATTTTGTATATTGTTCATTGGGCAACCCACAAAAAAACATTAACAAACCTGATGACCGTCATTTCGGCTGAATCATCCTGGAAGGGCGGATGCCAGGCTTAATCAGTCTCGGATTTCAGGGGCGGTGCTACAAAACAGAACATCCGGTGCTGATCATTTTCATCACCGGCCATGTTGACCTAACGATGGGAGTGTGTTTCATGAAGAAATGCGCATTAGATTTTTTAGCCAATCCGATCGACAACAAGCTGTTCATCGTGGCTGTTGAGGATTCGAGCGAGGAGGAATCTGATCAAGGATATAAATTACCTTAATTGAGTAATTATTCAATTCAACTGAAAGATATGAAAGGAGGTAAAATAATCATGACCAATAACAACCAGAGGATAGGTCATTGTATAACCATTGCGGTATGCCTGATTCTAACCGGTTTAATGACCATACACAATGCTATTGCGCAGACTGCTTCTCAAAAGGCCGTCCAGCAGAACTCGAAAGAAGAAAAGACCGAGAAGAAGGATGAGCCTAAGAAAGCCTTGTCCGCTGGCCCGTTTGACGAATTTGAACGCGGCAACCCACGCAGCAGCGTCAAAGGCTTCTTTAAAGCTGCCCGCAATGGGGATTTTGAGCGCTCTGAAAAGTATCTTGATCTGCGCAATCTGCCCAGGTGGATGGAGGAAAACCGAGGGTCTGAGTTGGCGCGTCAGTTTAAAATTGCCCTTGATCGAGGCGGCCTGTGGGTTGATCCCGATCTGGTAAGCACCAAAGCGGAGGGAAACCTGGAAGATGGTTTGCCTGCAAATCGGGAAATCATCGGGCAGATCAAACTTCCGACCCGAACGATTGACATTCTTTTACAGCAGGTCCCACGCAAAGATGGCGTCTATATCTGGAAATTCTCAAACCGAACGGTCGCCGAAATTCCCGATCTATATCGTCAATTCGGATATAAACCCTTTGAAGAGCGGCTGTCAAAATTATTCCCCGATTTTACGGTCCTCGGATGGCAATCCTGGCAGTGGGTGGTATTCCTTGTTTTTACCGGCCTGGGATATCTGGCAGCGCTTTTGGCGACATGGATCATTGGACTGATGCTGAGTCGCAGAGATACCGAGATGGGCCATCAAATCAGAAAAATCATTAAGGGACCCATGCGAGTGGTTCTGTGGCTCATTTTGGCGAGAGTTGGAGTAGAAATCATCGGTCCATCGGCGACCATTCAATCAGCGTTTCGGGCAGGCACGCTGCTGACTATAACGTTTGCTTATGCATCAATGCTGCTGATCGACATTGTATTTTACTGGTGGGAAAAACGGTTGCTAAAAGCCGGACAGGATGCTGCCTCAATACTGCTGCAACCAGTGAGAACTTTTTTAAAAATAGTCGTGGTCTTATTTTTCGTTTTACTGTGGCTTGACAATATCGGCTTTGATGTCAGCAAGGTGTTTGCAGGCCTCGGTATCGGTGGCCTTGCAGTGGCCCTGGCCGCCCAGGATACTCTTAAAAATTTTATCGGAAGCATTATGATCCTTCTGGATAAGCCCTACCGCGTGGGTCAACGCATTGTCGTGAAGGGTCATGACGGGATAGTGGAAGAAATTGGTTTGAGGTCCACCAAAATGCGCTTGCTCACCGGACACCTCACGACGATCCCCAATGATGAAATGGCCAGAACGGATGTCGAAAACATTGGTCGCCGACCTCACATCCGCAGGTTGACCAATATCAGCATTACCTATGATACACCGAAGGAAAAGGTAGAAAAAGCCGTAAGCATAATTTTAGAAATTCTTGACAATCATGAGGGTATGGATGCGGAGTTCCCACCAAGAGCGTATTTCAACGAGTTTAACCCTGCATCTCTGAACCTCTTAGTTCTGTACTGGTATCATCCGGCAGATTACTGGGGATTTATGCAACACAGTCAACAGGTAAATTTGCAAATCATGCAAAGATTTGAAGAAGAAGGCATCAATTTTGCGTTTCCGACCACGACGACTTACTTAACTCAAAACGACGGGCAACCGTTACATATCAATGTTGCGGGGAGTTCACAATTGACAGGAGAAAGTGCTTTGGCATAGGATGATGACCCATATCAGCAATTGTATGTTCAAGCTCGACCACTTAAGAATCAATATCATTAATCAAGGCGTAACTCTTGTCTATCAACCAGCGGCCAGTGGGCAGAACCCAGTTGCGAGTTATGTGTATCAATTCTTTAAGGGAGTCACACATGGAGCACAAAGAAGCGGATGTTGTAAAGTAAGGAGCAGCCGAGAATAAATTTCTGAACTTGTGTCCAAAACATATAGTATAGTAACCATCAAATATGTTTCTGCGGAATATTCTATATTAGGTATGCAGAACCCACAAAATTTATGAATCGTGGATAACGGCTTCTATGAAAAGACAACCGCAAATAATTGCATATATCTTATGGTAATCTCAAATATTTTCAAATCCCAAAATTGCAAATATCTCCAACGATCCAGCAGATATCGGTTTGAAAATTTCCTGCGATTCTGAAAAATAATCACAGCAGGCATATGCTTGCGAAATTAGCGGTTTCAATGGTATGCTGGGAATGACCGAAGCACATCTGGCATAAATTATATTTGCTATAGGGTGGATCTTATCTCAATTTATGTCGTGAGTTTTGTTATGTTGCGAGTTAATTCCCCATATCATTCCTTGTTTTTTAAGAATTAAAAATCCTTTTCATTCTTTTCATTCCATCTTTTCTATCGTTTAATTCCAGTACAAAAAGGAAAAGCTCGAAGCGGCAACTTCGAGCTTTGCATAAAGAGCTACCGCAAACAGCCGGAAGCCCCAACTTGATTCATGTCTAACCTATCTTCCGGTCGTTTGCAAGATCGGAGAGATGCCCGCCTTGTTATTACGCACGATTCGATGCCGATGGTGCGATTTAATGTTTTGCATTTGCCGGAACTGCTTCCGGGGCCAGGCGTATTGTAGCGATGCGTGTCGGTTTTATGGCAGACAAAAAAATCATCGCGAAGCTCAGCGAAGATACCGGCGGACCGAAAAAGGCAAAAAAGCCCATCGCGAGGCCGAAAATCGTCGTCGTCACGGCTTAACTCAAAAAAACATGGATGATCCATCTTCAATAGCGCTGGCGGCATGGTGTATGAAGCCAGTTAAGGCGGTAAAGAATCGTCTTTGTGCTATGGGCGCAACTGTTCGATGCCATTTTTGTGGAACCTCCGGACATCTGGTGGCGCAGTTCCCCCGCCGCGGCTATGGTTAACCCGGTAGAAAAGGTGGTCAATATGATCAAAAAGAAAATCCTCAATCCTGATCGCATCAGACGCATCAATAGTGGGTTCAGTTTTATTCCTCATCGCTTTCTCTCCCAAGGGTTTTTAGCCGCTTTGCAGCAGAAAGAATTACTTCTCTACCTGTTTTTGGTGATCGCCTCAGACCGCTACGGGCTTTCTTTCTACAGCTACGATGCCATCTGTACCTTATTGGAACTCGATATCGGCGGCCAGAAAACAAACGGATTGCAGGCAAACAGCGCCACCGATGGATATCGTTCGATTCGCCGGTCAGGTCGTAAAGCGGATGCCGTCATGATGGATGGGAATAGCCAATCAGAACGGATTCATGAGGAGAAAAACATCGCTGCACCGCTGCGCAGGCAAAAGTCATCCAAACCCTTACCGGATGTGTTCAAGGATTACCTGCGCTACAAACGAAAATATTGCCAGACTCCCGAACGGACGATCAGCGCAAACCATCGCGTGCTCGGTGCTTTTGCCAAATATCTTCAACAACACCGCATCAAGCTGCAGACATTGCGCATCGAGCAGATAGACGCTTTCCTGGCCGATTATCTCAACGGCTATTCAACCGCTACCGGCCGCGTTTACCGTGGGTATCTACGCGGATTCTTAAGTTACCTGTTCGATGAACGCCGATTAGTGTCCAAAGATTTGGCACCGCTGGTGACCGGCCCGCCAGCGTTTACGCGGAGTAAGCCGCCTACGTTTTTAAGAAAAGACGAGGTCCAAAAACTGTTTGCGAGATTAGCGTTTTCGACCGCCAGCGAACTCAGAACCGCTGCCATGGTTCACCTTGGCTATATGCTGGGACTGCGTCCCTGCGAGATCCGTTCACTCAAACTGAATGATATCAATTTCGGCAAGGCGGAGCTTTGCCTGCGATATCGCAAAAACAACCGCCCCGACAGGTTGCCTTTGCCCGAAGCGGTGATCAAAGCCATTGCCGCCTACCTGATCGGCGGCCGTCCCAAAAGCAAGCATCGAACCCTGTTTTTAACCCTGCATCCGCCCCATCGACCGCTCAGTGCCAATGTCGTCGGACACCATATCCGCAAGTGCATGCGAACCGCCGGTCTGAACGGCACCGCCTATTGGCTGCGCCACACGTACGCACAAAATCTATTGGAAGCCGGTGCATCCATATACGAAGTAAAAGAAATGCTGGGCCACGACTGTATTGAGTCCACCAAAAAGTATTTGCACATTCATATCGAGATGATGCGAAAGGTACTTTTCGATGAATGCCTTTAACAGCTTTCTGGCAAAACAGCTCACCGACTATCTTGCATATCGTCAATCGTTGGGATTTGCGATCAAAACGCTATCCTCACATCTGAGAACTTTTGATCGCTATCTTGCCAAGCGAGAGAATGAGCCGGTTCTGCTGCCGCCTTTGTTTTTTCTTGAGTTGCGTGCCGATCTGAATGTCGAAGCCCGCACAATCGATCAAGTGCTTTCCACCGTTCGGGCGTTCTTTGGTTATTTGGTGAGGTGCGGCACCTATACGACCAATCCGGTAAAAGGCATCCCGCTATTACCTAAAAATGAGATCATCCCCTTTATTTTTACCGACGAGCAAGTGGATCAGTTGCTTTTAACCGTATGTAAGGCGATCCGTAAGGACTCCAAATACTTTATCAAGGATCTGTCTGTGTACCTGGCTTTCGTACTTTTAGTCCGCTGTGGAATGAGGATATCAGAACCCCTGCGATTGTTGAAACATCACTACCGTCACTCGGAACGAACCCTTTACATCGAAAAGACCAAGTTCAAAAAGGATCGACTGATCCCGATACCGAAAACGGTGGACAAACACGTCCGCAATTATCTCAACGTACGTGACAAAATATGGGGAGACCATCACAATCCGTATCTGCTGGCCGGGTCCAGACACGGTGGCCTCGGTTACGAGCGCATCCGGCAGGTCTTTCGGCAAGCGGTTAAAACCATTGGTCTCGATCAACCCCGGCGGGTCATCGGACATACCAACTTCAGCGCCCCTACCATCCACAGCCTGAGGCATTCGTTTGCGGTCAATACGCTATTGAGAATCAAGGCCCGGAAAGGATCGCCGCAATATGCACTGCCGGTTCTGGCGACCTACATGGGCCATGTCGAATACAGATATACCGCCAACTATTTAAAAATGATCGATGCCGACCAGCGTCAACATCTGCTGGATTTTGTGCGCACACGAAAACGATGAATCTAAACCGTTGCATCCATCAATATTTTGTGCAGTACCTGTCCCGCATCAAGGGGTGCAGCGGGCAAACGATAAAGGCCTACCGGGACGCCTTTAAGCTGTTTTTGCCCTTTGCCGCTGACTATCATGGTATAAAAATAAAGTCGTTGACGGTCGACCATTTGACCATCGATGTGATCCTGGACTTTCTCGACCACCTTCAATCTGAGCGCGGCAATCAAGCATCAACCCGCAACCAACGCCTGGCAGCCATCAAATCATTGGCCAAAATGATCCGCTTTATGGTTCCGGAAAAAAGGAATATTGCCGACACGATCCGGGCCATCCCCCAAAAACGATCGCAAAGACCGTTGATCGGGTTTTTATATCCGGATGAAATCTTGAAAGTCTATCAAGCCGTTGATCTTTCAAAATCCGTTGGAATGCGCGATTACACCATTTTGCATCTGCTTTATGACTCGGGGGCCAGAGCCAGTGAGATCGCAACCTTGAACCTGGATTATTTTGACCCGCAACATCGAACCTTGGCGATTTTAGGAAAGGCCGACCGCTACCGGCAGATGCAATTGTGGCCGAAAACGGCTCAGTTGATCGAAACATACATCGCCAAGCATCGTACAAAACCGAATTGCTTGTCTCGACAGCGGCTATTTATCAATCAACGCGGTGACAGCCTTACCCGACACGGGATTAATCGAATCTGTAAGAAGTATCTTCGACGAACATTAGACTCGAAACGTCTCAAAAATATTAATCCGGTTCACAGCTTCAGGCATGCCTGTGCGGTGAGAATGCTTTGCACCGGTGATTCGATTACTGACATTAAGAATCGATTGGGACACGAAAATCTCCAATCCACAATGACCTATCTGCAGATGGATTTGACTCACAAGCGAAGCATACAAGAGCAATTTATCCTGTACAACCAGTCACTGCTCAATCAAGATCCACAATTAGATGCGTTGATCGGCTGGGAAGACAAACAGGATACGCTGGCCTGGCTGGACACATTGTAATCGGGCGTTGATCTGGCGGCCGATCACATACAGGTTCGCCAAGAGGATAATTTTTATGTTGACAGTTTTTTGAACAATTTAGAAAATGGTCAGGAACCTATTGTTTTTACATTGAATTTAGATTTGGACGGTGGGCGCTAAAAACGGTAACAATTTCAATGGGATAGGGTCACTCGCAACATAACTCAATAAATCAACACGGGCAAAGGTCAAATGTTATCAGATATTTTCGTTGACTGATGTGAAATCACCACCCACCCGAAATATCGTCTGACTGCAAGATGTAGCGGTGCTATGAATTAGCCTCCATCCAATCTTATGGCAAGTAATCTGGCAAGAGCGTATGCGCAAATGGATTCAGAACCCTTGATCTGTCCTTCAATGCACCAAGTAGAAAGTTTTTCTCACCTGAGAAACACATCTACTTATTCAAAGGATCCCGCTCTATATGCCTTGTTAATAGGGACTTCTTTTTCATCAAGGGTCATATCTATCTTCCGAATTGGGGTTGCGTAACTTACAGAACCCGATATATGGAATTACTCTGGAATCATGCCCAGAATATGAAACCCTACCCAATTAAATCCCCGAAAATCTGTATAGCTAAAACAGCGCCAGGCACGGCCTTTTCATCCCGTGTGCCGGTTTTATAGAAGGTTTTAAGCGACGCCCATCCGATGTCGCCGGCCTTGTAGGATCGGGCCATGCCCGCGAATTCACCATAAGCCCAAAAGATGTCGCATCTGCGTGGACAAGGTTCATCGCCCTGTGGTATTCGTTGTTCTGGGGAGTTTTATGTGCAACGCATAAAGACCGCGGCAGGCCTCTGCCGCACAAAGGGTGAGGAAACGATATGGAGTTTATCGATTATTCCAACATTCACGCCATGCTTAAACAAACGGTCGACCGATATGGCGAGACCACTTCCTACAAGTGGTTTACGGAACCTGGGCAAACCGATTCGGTGACCTGGAACCAGTTTTACGATCAGGTCCGACAGGTGGGCAAATCACTTATGGCGCTTGGGGTGGAAAAAAGTAACAAGGTCAACATTCTCAGTTATTCGCGTTTTCAGTGGGTGCTTTGCGATATGGGCATCACCAGCATCGGATCGGTAACGGTGGGCATCTACCAGTCCAACCTGCCCAAGGATGTCCGTTATATTGTCGATCACTCAGATGCAGTGATGATTTTCGCCGAGGACAATGCACAACTGGCCAAGTTGATGGAAATCCGGGTCGAGATTCCCAACATCCGCAAGGTAGTTCTGTTTGCCGGAGACGCACCGGCAGACGATTGGGTCATCAGCTTCGAAGACTTTCTGGCGTTGGGCAAGGATGTCGCCGATGCCGATTTCGATTCAAGGGCGGACGCCGTGACACCGCCAGACCCGGCGGGCGTCGTTTACACCTCCGGCACGACAGGGGTTCCCAAAGGCGCGGTGCTGACCCACGACAACATCACCTTTACGGCCCAATCGGCGAAAGGCAGCACCATTATTAGTGAAGGGGAGGAAGCATTTCTTTTCCTGCCGCTGGCCCACGTCTTCGCCCGCATCTGTGTCTACGCAACCCTGCTCACCGGGTGTGCAACGACATTCACGCGCAGCATGGAAACCATCGTCGAAGATATCGGCGTGGCCAGTCCGCACTGGTTTGCCAGCGTGCCCCGCATCTACGAAAAAGTCTACTCCAAGGTCATAAGCGGTGCGGAAGCCAAGGGCGGCACAGCACTGAAAATATTCCGGTGGGCCTGTGGAGTGGGAGAAGCTGTTAGCGATTGCAAGCTCAACAAACAGCCCATCCCCTTCGGCTTGGGAATCAAATATGCGTTGGCCACCAAACTGGTCTTCAGCAAGGTGCAGGCAGCCCTGGGCGGCAGGGTCAAATGGTGCATCAGCGGCGCAGCACCGTTGAACCCCTCCATTGCTAAGTTCTTCCACGCCGCCGGCATTCTGATTCTTGAGGGCATCGGTATGACGGAAAATACATCGTTTACAAATCTCAACCGTTACGACAACTATCGTTTCGGCTGGGTCGGGCCTCCAGGTCCCGGCATCGAGCAGAAAACTGCCGACGACGGTGAAGTGATGTATCGCGGCAGAAACATCATGAAGGAATATTACAAAATGCCGGAAGAGACAGCTGAAACGATAACACCCGACGGGTGGCAGTACACCGGTGATCTGGGTGAGATCGACAGCGAAAACTTCCTGAAAGTCACCGGTCGGAAAAAGGATCTCATCATCACTGCCGGCGGTAAAAACATTGCACCGTCCGCCATAGAAGGGGTCATCGCCACGTCCAAGTACATCAATCAGATATGTATCATCGGCGACAAGCGGAAATTTCTCAGCGCGCTCATCACCATCGATCCTGACAATGTGCCGGAATGGGCACAGACCCAGGGGATCACTTTCAACTCACTGGAAGAGTTGATGGCCAACAACGAGGTGCGGACGATGATCGAGAAGGAAGTGGCCGAAAAGAACAAGGAATTCGCCAGTTTCGAAACGATCAAAAAGATTACCATCGTACCGGAGTTCACCATCGAAAACGGCCTGCTGACGCCAACGATGAAACTCAAAAAGAATGTGGCATTCGCTCAATACGAGGAAACGATCAACGCAATGTATCCGGATGATTAGGTGGAAGGGTGGTAAAAGTCCGAAGACTGCAAGCTGAAGTCAGAAGGAGAAGTCCGAGGACTAATGGTTGATAACGGAGGGAAACTGCGGGCATCTATTGAGAGTTGATTTCAGTAATAGCCAGATCGTACCACACGATTTCGAAAACGTACGCTTACTGCTATTAGGCACTGTTTTGATAAAAAAATAGACAGACCACTATATCTGGTGGTTGGCTTTTTTCGATGATTTGTTGACTTTCAATTTGCTATCACAAGGAAAACTTGATGGCGATTTTTCCCGATACCAACTTACCACCGCCCAACGCTCTATACAGATGCCTGATGGAGATCTCAGGTTTTGACAAGTCCCAAGATTGTAAGCCACTCTCAATTTATCTGTAGCCTAGCACATAGGAATACTGGAATGTAATCATAATTTCGATGACAAATTGGTTAAAAAGAGTTCCCTATCGACACTGACATAATTGTCAAAATCGGTAACCAAAAATCACGCTCCAACCCGTCACGTCTTCACCATAGATTGCTTTAGCACCGAGACGCAGCTTTCTTAATATCCAATTTTTGGGTGATACATCAGCCTCAAATGCGATTCCGCCTTCGAAGAAGTGGTTAAACCCCAAAGCATCGCTGTCACTGCCAAAGAAAGTGGTATTACCGACGTTTACAACGAGCGCAATTGGGAAAACACTGATTTTCATATAGGTGGGAATTACGCTTTCCAAAATGATATCCAAGGTTGTTATCTGACTATTAAAATCAATGAGCCCGCTCGACGAGTCGAAAGTCTCAACGTAGTTGTGGGTCAAACTGCCGTGCACGCTAAGGTTGAAATGCTGAAATTCTCGTTGGTAGTCAATCCCAAGGGTAGCTCCGAGGAGCCACGCATCGGCGTCCCAATTAAAAACTATACCGTCGAATGTCGGCCTAAGCAATGTTTCCGAAATAAAACCGCTGTAATCCGCATTGTTTTCAATTCGAAGGACACCCCCATTGATCACCGGCACAAGAGTAAGGTTATTGCTGAGTGGCACTTTGACACCCGCAGATAGTGAACCACCGTAAGTCTTCCATTCTAAATTGACCGATTCGTCAGATATAGGGTTGATATGCGTTTCTAATGTCTGGTAAGCGAAACTTGCTTGCACAAGTGGTTGCCAATTCTGGTCTTCCAGCGTAAAGACATACTGCAAAGGAATGCGATATACACTGAGCGTCGGGTCATCATTGCCCTCAACTCCTATGTTGTAAGTCGCCGTCGATATCTCAGGATGGACCGAAAAGTTGGCAAGTGCCGCATAAAATGAGCCTTGTTGTTCCGGTCCTAATGTCTCCAGTGCCTGATTGAGGATTTGGTCGATTATTTCAGATTGTGCACTGGTTTCAATGGGACTTAAATACAAAAGCAAACAAAATAAAATAGAAAGAAGCACTTTTGATCTATTCAGTCGCATTGCTCATTTCCTGTGATCTGATTTGTTATATCGCTGCTAACCAATCATATGAAGCCAACGATATGTGATAAATTGTATGATATGATAATTGATCCATCAGCCAATACCCATTGTTGTGATGACTTTAAAAAGGCTTACCCGCGAATAGATACCGAACATATGATAGATGGCCTTATCGATCAACGGTTGAGTATAGATTCTTCTATCTTAGGAAAAAAGCGGGAACAGATTTCTTTGATTTCTCCAACGATCCAGTAGATATCAGCCGCAGCATTTTTCAACGATGTTTGAAAATAATCACAACGGGCCAAAACTTGCTAAAATAGCGGTTCACGTGGTACCGTAGGGATCACCAAAGCATATCGGTAAAATTTCTTTAATTTCCAATTACTAAGATCTCTCAATTTATCTCAAGGCATTGATACCATGGGATAGATACTTTATCTTAAATTTTGCGCCAAAAACAGAATATTTCTTTGAAAGCCGTATATATAGTGCGCTTAGGGCTTAGAGCAGTTGTAAAAGCCTGGTAATCAAGGATTCAAAAAATAGACCTTCCT
>JABZFO010000027.1 GCA_014237405.1 Desulfosarcina sp.
GCCGTCTTTGTCAGGCCATAGACCTTGCAAGCTAGCTCCCGGGCCAACTGCCATGCCTCAATATCTTAAAATCGATCTATTCTCATGACTTATCCATTATGGGTTGAACCTCTGAACCCAGAACCTCTGAACCCGTGAACAGTTACGTGTTCTTTTTGCCGGTTGTCATCGAATTTGAAGGCTGCCTTTTTTAACGAGGTTTCGATCCAGAGGCGTACCCTCCCATGCATGGGACATGACCATCACCAGGTCGTCGTGGTCCAGTTCCTCGGGATTGTAGAAAATGGAGCCGTCTCCCAGTGCTTTTTCCGCAATGGCTTCCAGTTTTTCCACTGGCACCCGGGCACTGCCGTCCGGTCCTGTTATTTCCTTGAAAAAACGGGCGTGGCGGCCGCCGGTTTCCTGGTGAAGGCGCTGGTTCAGCTGCCGGATGGCGGCAACCACCTGCTGCGCCCGCAGATGGGCCGGCGTCTGCGCATAAATCCGAGCCCCTGCCAGCGGCAGCAGCAGCTGGGCGGTCAGATGGCCGTTTTTATGCATGTTATACTCCAGGCCATAGGGGAGCAAGATGGCCATGCAGGTGCCGTGGGGCACGCCGCAAACCGCACCCACCGAATGGCCCAGGGAATGATCGTCCGGCTCTTTTAGCACATTCAACAAGTTTTTACCTATCAACTCAATGGCCAGCAGGGCATGGGCATCACTGAGCGGGTTCTTGGCCAGGCAGGTATACGCCTCCACCGCATGGGTCAGTGCATCCATGGCCGTGGCCGCCGTGATGGCCGGCGGCAGTGTCAGAGTCATGCGAGAATCCAGGACAGCCACATCGGGCAACAGAAAATAGGAGGTGAACAACATTTTTTGATTCCGGTCGTGGTCGGCGATCACCGCCACCAGGGTCACTTCCGACCCCGTACCGGCGGTGGTGGGAATGGCCACCAGGGGCCTTAGCGGCCGTGTCAGAGTGCCGGCACCGGAAAACTGCATCAGGTCATCGGCATTTTCAGATACCACGATATTCACCCCTTTGGCCGTATCCATGACAGAACCGCCGCCCACGGCAACGATGGCATCGCAGCCGCTTTCCCGGTAAACCCCGGCAAGGCGGTTGACCACCTTCAAGTCCGAATCCGGCGGCACCTCGTCTTCAACGGCACCGATTCGGACTCCCGGTGTGATAGCCGCGTTTACGATATCCACGAGCCCGGCGCCGGCAACCCCTTTGTCCGTGATGATCATGGGGCGTTGAGCACCCAGGCCGTTGAGCAGTTGAGGGATCTTTTCCAGCGCCTGGTGACCGGCGACGGTTTTAACGGGACAGAAGAATTCGTAATAGCCCGGGAAGTGCATGATCAACTCCTCTGAAACAAAAATTGGATAATCGGAATTTAGGACCTCGGAAATAATTAAATCCACGATCTTACTTGTCTTTGTGCCCGTGTTCTGCGTTGCGTCGATGGCCACATACAACCAGTATGAAACCATCGACGCGCCTTGACCACAAACAAAAATCCGGCGTCATCTCTGTGGATTTTATTTTTTCCGAGGCCCTTAGCCGGCCATCATGGTGGCGCCTTCTCTGGCCCCGTCGATAATACGTGCCACATGGTCTTCCAGTGGGCCGCTGCCCACCCGGGATTGAACCCGTTTGATCTGTTCATCCGTCAGCCCGGCATCACTCAGAGACGATGGAATTTTCAACTCCAGTTCAGCGTTGATCGCATCGAAAAACTCCCAAAAAAGCGCAATAGTGCGAGGCGTTTTAAGGTCGTCGGCAGTCACTGCGAACATATCCGCACCCACTATGGGGTAGAGCAGATCTCCCACCCGCTCCGTCTGAACGGCGCCAGCCTCACCCAACAGATGGGGAAGCAGAATCGCCATTAAAAAGCCGAGGGGCAGTTCTGTCCATTTCTTCAGTTGGATGGCCAGAGCGTGGCAGATGCCCGGCGAGGAGGCAAAAAAGGCGCAACCGGCAGCCACCTGGCCGTTGACCACGGCACTAAGGCTTTTTTTCCGATCTTTTTTTCGAAGGGCATTAGGCAGATTTTCCATAATCAGGTCAATGGCTGTGTGGGCATATGCGCGGCACATGGGGCCGGCGGAATCGTCGAGAAACGCCTCCACAGCGTGAACCAGGGCGATGAGCGCCCCATTGACCACATCGCTGTCATTCTGATCCCCCATCATTGCCGGGTCGATGAATGCAACGTCAGGAACCAGCCGGGGAGAACACAAACGCCGAACACCGTCGCTGGCGTAGCCGGTAACCTCATCACCGTTACCGCCGGCCGTGGCAACCAGCATCAACGGCCGCAGCGGTCCGGGGTCGGCCATCTTCCTGCCGGAGTCGTCCAATTCCCCGTTTTCACCTATAGAAACCATCAAGTTCAGGTATTTGGCTGCATCCACCACCGAACCACTGCCAACGGCAATGATGCTGTCGCAGCCACCGTCCCGGTACATCCGCGACAGTACGGGAGTCAAGCCCGGTTCCGGCTGGTCCGGCAGGCGGTCATATATCCCCAGTGTCAATCCCGATGTTTTGAATGCATCGACAATGGTGTTCACCCTTTTTTTTCCAATCTGGTCATGGTTGGCCAGAATCAGCGGTGCGTTGGCATTGACGGCGGACAGTTCAATGGGCAGGTGCGCCAGCGCACGGCTGCCGCAGTTGATTTTCAAGGGACAGGAAAAGGAAAATTCTTCAGGCAAACGCATCGATCCCTCCTCAATTGTTCAAAACAGATCGCTTTTTAGGGTCGCGGAAATAAATAAATCCACAAAGATTGCGCCGGATTTGGGGCCGCCGGTTTTTCAATGAACTACCCCGCAGCAGAGCTGACGGGGTATCAACCGCTAACTGCTAAAAAGGAAACGCAGCAAGCTGCGGGGAATTTACCCCAAGAGATTAAAATCAGGCAAGGCGCGCCAAAGGGAGCGTATTTGTTATACGTGACTTTTGGCGCAACGCTGAAGACGGGCCAAAAGACAAGCAAGACTGTGGATTTATCTATTTCCGAGGCCCTTAGAGGCCCACCACCGTACGCAAATAGATCAGCGTGCGGCCAACGTATTTTCGAAAGGGCGGCCATTGGGGGTATCGCCGGACCGCCAGGGAAGCCAGCAGCTTGGGCAGGAGGAACACCTCCACCATGTCCAGGATGCGAACCACTGTACAGGCGGCGGGGATATCCCCATCCACGATCAGCCGGTCCCTGGCCACCGCCATGACCGTGGATTCCTGAAAGGTGAAAAGCAAGATCGCCGCCTCGATATTTTTGATGGTCAGCTTCAGATCGATATAGCGCTGCCTGGGATTGGCGCCCAGGTATCTCACCTTGCCTGCTTTGTCCTTGCCCACGACCATGGCCGGGCCGTCCGGTGCTACGGTCAGGGCGAAGGTGAATCCGTCGGGGATGGTATCGAAGGCCTTGCGCACCTCCCGATCCACCCGGGCGCCTGCCTGGATGGCCCGCCCCACAAACCAGAGCATGATGGACAGGTATACCCATTTGACGGGCTTGCCGCCGGGCGATACCATCTTAAAATGACCAAGGCGTTCATCGGTCATCATTTCCCATTTGGGTTCTATTCCCAGCCGTTTCAGCGTTTTTTCGGTTGGAATGCCTTGGGGGTCATATCCCCGTAGTCGGTAATAGGCGTTCAGCATGGGCTGCAGGGGAACTGTCCGTTGCTTGTCATCACATCCACGCCCCTCTGTCAAAAAGCGCCGGGGCAGCGTGTCATCCTTCCGTGAGATCCCTTCACCGGTGTTCATGTAGCGCTCCAGCACATGGATTCGCGCGCCGGCCTTGAGCATCTGCCACTGGTTCAGCCGCAGACCGGTCACCGACCGCCAGAGTTTTGAAAAGACGCTGATGTCCATGAGCATGATTGCGGTGGCCGGCAGGTACTGCATGGTAAGGCTCAGTAAAAATTTCGGGGTGTATTTGACGATAGGCGGCTCCAGCACATAGGCGTACGATGTAAACTGGCATGTGTGCAGTGAGTTGACCGCCGCATAGAGGTTTTCAAAAAATTTGACGAATCGTGCTTTAGGGCGAGTGGTATAGGGGTTGAGAAAGCCAAAGGCCACTTCCAGGGCAAAGGTGGTGGCGGACAGGTGACAGGCGCCCCGGTTGGCCACTGCATAGGCCAGCCCCTGCCCCCAGGATCCCCGGGGATCGTATGCGGGCATCTCCAGCCCCTTGACCTGGATAGCAAAATCAGATCCGCCGTAATGTTTGGACAGCATGCGGGTGCCGTTGGCCATTTCGTCGCCGAACCCCCGTCGCAGAGCCATGTCATCCAGGGCCTGGGCAATGCCCTCAGCAACGCCGAACTTCAAATCGGTTGTGATCAATCCCTTTTCACCGGCTTCCATGCACCAGGCCAAAACGGCACCGGCTGAGATGGTATCCATCCCCAAAAGGCCGCAACGGTCGCTGAACGCAGTGATGGCATCCGGGTCAAAGATGTCCAGGTTGGGGCCCAGCAGACCGACGGTTTCGTACTCTGGAATCTGGTGAACACTGCCGTCGGCAAAGGTGCCCTTATGCCCGCACATGATCGAACAGGGTTTGCAGGTGCTGGGTTTTGCGTTGTATCGCTGCCGCATGGTCTCGCCGGACACCTGATCGGCCTGGGGATGGCTGCCTCCCTGAAAGTTTTTCACCGGCAGGATGCCGCTGTCGTTGCACCAGTTGACGTGGCTGCTGGTGCCGTAATTTCGGTAGTTGTCGGAGGTGACCGGATTGTTTTCGATATAACCGGCCGCCCGTTTTTTTGCCTTGGCGAACAGTTTTTGATTGGTGGGAACGATTTTATAGGCTTTTCCCCGGGCAACGATGGCTTTCAGGTTTTTGGCCCCCATCACCGCCCCCATACCGCCGCGGCCTAAAAATCGGTGGCCGGAGGCTACGTTGGCGATGAGCACCCGGTTTTCACCGGCCGGTCCGATAGCGAGAATTCCGGCCTTGCCATCCGGGTTCAATCGATTCTGGGTTTCATGGGTGTCCAGCCCCCAAATGGCGGTGCCGTCCGTGATTCGGGCACCGCTCTCGTCGATATCGATCACCACCGGTGCAGGTGCCTTGCCGGTAATCAGCAAGCCGTCGTATCCGGCGGTCTTATAAGCCATCCCGAAGGGCCCGCCACAGGACGAATGCAGCATGATGCCGGTCAGCGGCGATTTGGTGATGGCGGAAAAGCGCCCTGTACACGGTGCGCCGGTGCCCATGAGCACGCCCATCATGAATGCCAGGTGGTTCTGCTCACCCAGCGGATCTATCCCCCGATCCATGCGGTCATAGAGCAATTTAAGGCCGAGGCCTTTGCCGCCCAGGTATCGCCGGCGGTCATCGTCACCCACTTGAAAGTCCGTCACCTGTCCCGTCGACAAGTTAATCTCGATAATCCGGTTGCTGGTTCCGACGATTGTTTTCATTTAAAGGGTCCCATCTGTTTTACGAAGCCGCAATGAGCATGGAGATGGTACTAACAAGATTATAAAATCGAGTCCGATTCGACACCGTACATCATTTGCCGGTTTAATAAGGCTGCTCAGCAAAGGGAAAGTATTTTGTTTACCAGTTTTTCGATGCCGGTGGCCACGTCCTTGATGCCGGGTCCGAGCATGTAGGCCGGTGTGGTGACGAGTCGGTTCTTTTCATCCATGCAAATATCCGTCACGCTACAAACGGTATGTATCCCGCCCATGGATTCGATGCCCGAGGCCGTTCCGACATCGTTGCCAATGGTCACTTGGGGAGACCGTTTGGACAAGGCGCAGACAACGGTGGCCGGAGCAATGCAAACGGCGCCGATGGGTTTTGACCGATCCGCCATTCCTTCTAACAGACGCCGCACCTGGGGATGGACCTGGGCCTCGGGTCCCTTGACCGCAAAATCGCTGAGATTCTTGGCCGCACCGAACCCTCCGGGGATGATCAGAGCATCGATGTCGTCGGCGCCGACCGCACTGATATCCTGAATATCCCCCCTGGCAATGCGGGCGGACTCCACCAGTACATTTCGCCGTTCATCAGACACCTGCTGGGTCAGATGGTTGATAACATGAAGTTGATCCACATCCGGAGCCATGCACAGGACCGATGCCCCCGAACGATCCAAGAACAGAAGGGTCAACACCGCCTCATGAATCTCCGCACCGTCAAAAACGCCGCACCCGGACAATAGCACACCGATTTTTTTAGCCATTTTCAATCCTTTCACTGCCTGTTAAATTTGATGGTTTCGCACAAAGTCCTAACCCGGATAAACTGGAAACAACCATTTGATAATACTGGATTTCATCCTCCGCGGGAATGACAACAAAGCGGTGGTTATTCCAGTACATGCTTATCCAGAACAAAACAGGTGAACATGCCTTGAAAGACCTCCTCACCATCTTTGGTCACGCTCACGGAGACCCAGTATTTTTTACCCTTGACCTCCTGGACCCGCGCTTCCACCATCACCGTCTCACCTACCCGCACCGGTTTAAGAAATTTCACGTCCGATGCTCCGAGGACCACATGGGGATGATTCACGGCAATCATGGCCGCATAATCCGCAGCACTGAAAATAAAACCACCGTGGACCAGGCCCTGTTCGTCGGCGGCCATTTGTGGGCTCGTCACGAGTTCAACCTGGCTGTTTCCGCCTTCCACGGACAGTGGTTTGCCGCACAGCGCCTGGTCGATATGGCGATGGGTGTCGATCTTCATCCTGACCTCCAGTGCGTTTCGGACAGCGGACCTGCCCGGGTCAATGACAATTAAAACGGTTGAATGACGATGGTGTGGCTTGAAAAGAAAAATTAATCATAATAAAAAGGAGGCAACGCTGTCAATCCATTGCGCGATGGTTACACCATTAGACTAAGGGAGAATCTTTGAATTCCATAATTCAGAAACGCATCACGAAAATCAGGCAGACGCTGGTCGAAAAGGAACTGGACGCCCTGATGGTATCCGTCCAGGAGAACCGGTATTATCTTAGCGGGTTTACCGGTGAAGACACCCAGTTCGACGAATCAGCAGGCGTGCTGATCATCTCCAATCGCCACTTGGTACTGGCCACCGACAGCCGCTATGAACTACAGGCGCAGGCAGAGGCGGTTGGATTCGACATTGTCTGTTATAAAAAAAGCCTTGAAAAAGAACTGCCGAACATCGCCAACGCGTTGGGCATTCACAGGCTCGGTTTTGAGAGTGTGCGCCTTTCCCATAAAAATCATTCTGCTTATGCCGATGCACTCAGTAAAGTGAATCCGTCGGTTCAGTTAACGCCCACGGAAAACATGGTGGAAACACTTCGCCAAATTAAATCTGAGGACGAAATCCATCGTACCATCAACGCCCTGCAGTTGGCCGAAAAGGCCTTTTCACAGGTGCTGGAGACCATCCGGCCAGGCATGACGGAAAAGCAGGTGGCCTGGGCCATGGAAAAGGCCATGCGCGAAGCCGGTGCCCAGTGTCTGTCATTTCCCGTAATTGTAGCCTCGGGCCCCAACAGCGCACTGCCCCACGCCATTCCCACGGACCGCAAACTGGCTCGGGGCGAACCCATCCTCATCGACTGGGGTGCCCGGTTGGACGAATACTGCTCGGATACTACGCGAACGGTGGTGATGGGTGAACCTGATGACCGCTTTAAAAAGGTGTTCGACACGGTTGTCATGGCCAGGGACATTGCCATTTCCGCCATCAAGGCAGGCGCCAGCGGCACCCAGGTGGACAAGATTGCCAGGGACCACATCAACCAGAACGGCTATGAGGGAAAATTCGGCCACAGCCTGGGGCACGGCACCGGCTTGGCGGTCCATGAAGCCCCCCGGTTGAGTCCGATCAAAGACGAACGGTTGGAGCCGGGTATGATCGTCACGGTGGAGCCGGGCATTTATCTTCCGGGCTGGGGGGGAATCCGCATGGAAAACCAGATCGTGGTCCGGGAAGATGGCGCCCAGGTGCTCAACGATCCCGCACCATTTGATCCCCGGGTCGGGGGCTAGGTGATGGACAGCGCGTCGGATTACCTGCAACGCATGGATCAGTACCGGACCTTTCTGATCATGGAAAAAGGCCTGAGCAAAAAGACCATCGCTGCCTACAGCGCGGATCTGATGAAGTTCGGCCTGTTTTTGGAAAAGAAAAAAGCAACCGCTGTCTCCGACATCGACACAGGACTGATCCTGACCTACCTGATCCACCAGAGGGACCATGGGTTGACCGCCCGGTCCCGCGCCCGTCACCTGGTCAGCCTGCGGGGTTTTTTCAAGTTTCTGACGAATGAAAAGATCATCGAAAAGAATCCGGCGAAACAGATCGACAACAAACCGGAAGGATTGCGGGATGCCGCCATGCTGGAACTGCTTTACGGAGCCGGCTTGCGGGTATCGGAACTGATCCTCTTGGAAATGACCGGCATCAATCTGGAGGCAGGATTTGTCAGGGTTTTCGGAAAAGGATCCAAGGAGCGGGTGGTTCCCGTCGGCCGGATGGCCCTGACCGCCGTCCAGGATTATTTAGACCGTTCGCGGCCACTGCTGTTGAAAAACCGTTCCAGCGTTTATCTGTTTGTCACCCGCCGGGGAAGCGCCATGACCAGGCAGAGCTTCTGGAACCTGATCGGTCGGTATGGCCGGCTGGCAAAGTTAAAGAAGAAGGTTACCCCACACAGTTTAAGACACTCTTTTGCCACCCATTTGCTCGAAGGCGGTGCAGACCTTCGCGCCATTCAAATGATGCTGGGGCACGCGGACATCTCCACCACCCAGATCTACACCCATGTGGCCCACCGGCAGTTGGTGGAGGCCCACAAAAAATACCATCCCAGAGGATAACCCATTCGGACATGCAAATCGATTAGAAACTATTCGCCAACAGGGGGCACCACGTGACCCAAACGGATACGACGATGAAAACCCACGGTTGCTGGAAACCGGACCACCATTTGCCAAAAACCGGTGACAAGGCTTTTTTCGAAGCCCTGCGCAATCTTTCACGGCCAATCTATGTGGTGTTGGACGTGAACGGCCATATTGGTGTAGCGCAGGATGGAATCGCCACTCTCGGACCGCTTCAGCAACCGGCGTCTGACAGCTACCGTCTGTTGGGATGGACGCCTCGTCTTTCCCTTGAATCCTTCGGGGATCAGGACTTTAAATCGGATCACGGCTTGAGGTTTGCCTACATCTGCGGGGCCATGGCCAACGGCATCACCTCCACGGCCATGGTGGAGGCTGTCGGCAAAGCCGGTATGATCGGTTTTTTCGGTGCCGGTGGGCTGTCCATCGACCAGATAGAATCGGCTATCGGTGCGCTTCAGCAAAGTCTCGGTAAAACACCCTATGGTTTCAACCTGATTCACAGCCCCAACGACATGGCGTTGGAACAGCGGACCGTGGATCTTTATCTGGCCAAGGGTGTCCGCCTGGTATCGGCATCTGCATATTTGGACCTGACGACACCCCTGGTTCAATACCGGGTCCATGGCATTCATCGAAACAACCAGGGGAAGATCGTCTGCCCTAACCGGATTATTGCCAAAGTATCTAGGGAAGAGGTGGCCCGTAAATTTTTTTCCCCACCGGCGGAAAAGCACCTTCAACGGCTGGTGGAACAAGGGAAAATTGTTGCTGAGCAAGCCACGCTGGCCCGGCGGATTCCCATGGCCCAGGACCTGACCGCCGAGGCCGATTCGGGCGGTCACACCGACAACCGTCCGGCCCTGTGCCTGTTCCCCACCATGAAAGCCCTTCGGGACGAGATGGCCGTGCAGCACGACTACGGCATTCCTTTGCGGGTAGGGCTTGCCGGCGGCATCGCCACTCCTGAATCGGCCGCCGCCGCCTTTGCCATGGGAGCGGCCTACATCCTCACCGGATCTGTCAACCAATCCTGTGTGGAGGCCGACACCTCCGGCCTGGTTAAAAAGATGCTGGCCGAGGCGCGCCAGGCGGACGTCATCATGGCACCGGCAGCGGACATGTTCGAGATGGGGGTCAAGGTTCAGGTACTCAAACGGGGCACCATGTTTTCCATGCGGGGATCCAAGCTCTACGACATCTATCGAACCTATGATCGGTTCGAAGATGTACCGGAGAGCCAGCGGAAACTGGTGGAAGGATCTTTCCTGAAATACTCGTTCGAACAGGAGTGGGAAAATACACGGGCCTTTTTCGAACAGCGGGACCCGGCACAGGTCGATCGGGCGGAAAAGGATCCCAAACACAAAATGGCCCTGGTGTTTCGCTCTTACCTGGGGCAGGCTTCGCTGTGGGCCAAAAGGGGTGTGCCGGATCGGGCCATCGATTATCAGATCTGGTGCGGTCCGGCCATGGGCGCCTTCAACGAATGGGTCAAAGGATCCTCTCTTGAGCCACCTGAAAACCGTAAGACGGTGTCCGTTGCCATGAATCTGCTTTACGGAGCCGCCGTGATCTCGCGACTGAACGGTTTGAAAAACCAGGGTATCGATCTGCCTTTTGCGGCGGGTACCGTTTCCCCCATCACCGACGCGCAGATACAATCCCTATCCCATCCATGAAGCTCCGGGATCAACCCCGACCAGTTAGGGATTGGAAACGAATACGGTGAATAATTACCACAGGTTGCCGTGGGAAGGCTACAATGGGATTAATGGCGAAGCTTTTCGAGCAAAACGGCAAACAGCGCTGTGAGGTTGATCATGCGCACACTCGAATCCTGAAGGAAGACAATTCCATCCGGCACATCAGAATGGATAATTGTCTCTTCATACGTTTCCATGATTTGGTGAAATGTCGCCGATGCTTCGGATTGAGTGCCGACGGTTTTACGGATAAGATAACGAAAGCCTGATCCGCCTTTTGCACCAACCGGACTCAGAGGAGAAAAATAGATGCGATAGCCGTCCGATTGTGCCGCCTTCTCCAATCCTATCCCATTGGCGCCATTCAAATCGAAAAAACCATTCTTTTTCAGCCACGGAGACAAATCGGCCAGTACCTGCTGGCTGTCCGGTACGGGCAGTTTCAGATGGGACAGCAGATGACCGCCCAGAAAAACTTTGAACAGATCTTCGAAGACATACTGCCTGGCGTAGCCCGATTGCATTCCCCCCAGCGGATCCGGCGGTAAAAAGGACCTGGACCAGCGTTTCCAGCGGGCGAGGTTGATCCCAAGTTTTTCCGATATTTCCCGATTGGTATAGTAATGAATCATAGGCCTTCAACTTGATAAGTTGTTATATCTACTTAACAAGTCACCGCTATTATGTCAACCCCTTGCAATTTATGCATCAATGAAGTATATTTTGTGTTTGATTTAATGGCAAATGGATGGTTGCTGAACGCGTGAGAAACATTTCATGTTCGGCCCATCGTTATGATCACAACTCAAATTAACTACAACATATTAAAATGACAACAAATACAAAATCTGAGCAACAACCGGTTGCCATCATTGGCATGGGCGGCATGTTCGCCAAATCGAGAAATGTGAAGGAGTACTGGCGAACGCTGCTCAAGGGCATCGACTGCATTACCGACCCGCCGGCCACACACTGCCAGTTGAACGACTATTTCGATACCGACCCCAAACGGCCGGATCACATCTACTGCAACCGCGGCGGATTTCTTCCTACTGTGCCCTTCGACCCCACCGAGTTCGGTATTCCACCGGCAGCCCTGGAAGCCACGGATACCTCTCAGCTGTTGGGCCTGGTGGCCGCCAAAATGGCGCTGTCCGATGCCGGATACGGCGATGACCAAGAATTCGACCGAGAACATACCTCGGTGATCCTCGGGGTTACCGGCACCCAGGAACTGGTCATTTCCCTGGGATCACGTCTGGGGCATCCCTTATGGCGTAAGGCGCTCGAAAACAAGGGCCTCAGCGACCCGCAGAAAGCGTCCATCATCGAGGACATTTCCAACAGCTATGTCCCATGGCAGGAAAACTCGTTTCCAGGCCTGTTGGGCAATGTGGTGGCTGGCCGGATCTGCAACCGCCTGAATCTTGGCGGCACCAATTGTGTGTTGGATGCGGCTTGTGCCAGCAGTCTGGGCGCCATTCATCTGGGACTCATGGAACTGGTTGCCGGTAAAAGTAACATGGTGGTCACCGGTGGGGTGGACACCATCAACGACATTTTCATGCATATGTGCTTTTCGAAGACCGGCGTCCTCTCACACACCGGTGATGCCCGGCCCTTTTCCGCCGATGCTGACGGCACGGTTCTGGGTGAGGGCATCGGTATCCTGGTATTAAAGCGACTCGGCGATGCCGAACGGGACGGCGACCGGATCTATGCGATTATCCGCGGTATCGGGTCCTCCAGCGACGGTAAATCGCAAAGCATTTATGCACCGCGGGCCGAAGGCCAGACGCGTGCCCTGATCGAGGCTTATCGGAACGCCGGCATCTCGCCTGAAACGGTGGAACTGTTGGAGGCCCATGGCACCGGTACCCGGGTGGGGGACGAGGTGGAATTCACCGCCCTGAAAAGCGTATTCGGCGCTGTCAATCCCAACGGCAACCACTGCGCCCTGGGTTCGGTAAAGTCCATGATCGGCCACACCAAGGCGGCGGCCGGGGCGGCTGGTCTCATTAAGTCGGCACTGTCCCTTTACAACAAGGTTCTTCCGCCCACGCTCAAGGCTGACAAATCCGATCCGAACCTGGGAATCGAGACCAGCCCCTTTTACCTGAATACCGCCGCGCGGCCCTGGTTTACGCGAAACGGTAATCCGAGGCGGGGCGGGGTCAGCTCATTTGGATTCGGCGGCAGCAATTTTCACGTGGTACTCGAAGAGTATCAGCGTGACAAAAAGGAGATCGCCTGGGATGGTTCGGTGGAGCCTTCAACCCTGCGGTGCTGTCCCGGACGGCAAGGGCGCTGCGAACCAATTTTTCGGCAGGCCATCCACACCGCATGGTTATGGTGGTGGACACCACCCTTGACGTCAAAGACCTCAAAGGACGATTTCAATCGGCCATTGAGGTTGTCTCCGGCGGCAAATCGGCCAGCTTGTCCGCTCAGGGCATCTATTACGTTGCGGCACCGCAGGCCACCGGGAAAATCGCCTTCATATTCCCCGGCCAGGGCAGCCAGTATACGAATATGGGGAGTGAACTGGCCTGCTGCTTTCCCGATGCCATGGAAGCCATCGAAGCTGCCAGTCGCCAATTTGACCACTCAACGCCGCTGTGGGAAACCCTGTTTCCGCGCCCCGCCCTTTCCGACGACCAGCGACAGCAGCAAGCGGATGCCCTTCGCCAGACCGATGTGGCCCAACCAGCCATCGGCGCGGTCAGTCTGGCCATGCTTTCGGTTCTACACTATTTCAATGTGCGGCCGGATGCCACCTGCGGCCACAGCTACGGGGAACTGCCTGCGCTATATGCTGCCGGTTGGATCGACCGGGAAACCCTTTTCGCCTTGAGCGTCACGCGCGGCCGCCTGATGGCAGATTCCGGAAGAAACTGCGATGCGGGTACCATGCTGGCGGTAAAAGCGCCGATTGACGCGTTAAAGGTGCTGGTCGAGCGGCTTCCCGATGTGGTGCTGGCAAACATCAACAGCCCGGACCAGGGTGTGCTGTCCGGAACTACCGAAGCCATTGAATTGGCAAAGGTAAAATGTGCCGAGAAAGGATACCGGACCATTTCCCTGCCAGTCTCAGCCGCCTTTCACAGCCCACTGATGGAAGGTGCAAGAAAACCCTTTTCCCAGGCTGCCGGAAAGGCAACGTTTACCCCCACCCGGATTCCGGTTTACGCCAATGCAACCGCAGCGCCCTACCCGGCTGACCCGTCACGGTCCGCAGATTTACTGAGCCGGCAGCTGACATCATCGGTGAAGTTTCAAA
>JABZFO010000008.1 GCA_014237405.1 Desulfosarcina sp.
TTTATTGCTTACACCTACTCAAAAAAGAAGATTCCATGAAATAATCATAGAGCAATTTTCAGCCGGTGGGCTCGGTGTTCATGATGTAAGGACCTCAACACACATCAAATAACATAAAGGAGGCTGCTCCAATGTATTTTCCGGTGTCAGGCGTCGAGGTTTATCCCTTAATTCCCTTTCTGGTCGCCTTTGTCATCTCCTTTTTTACTTCCATGGGCGGGGTATCCGGCGCTTTTTTGCTGCTCCCCTTTCAGGTCAGCTTTTTGGGCTATACAACGCCATCGGTAAGCGCAACCAATCATGTATTCAACATCGTGGCAATTCCCAGCGGTGTTTATCGCTATATCAAAGAGGGGCGAATGCTTTGGCCTTTGACATGGGCAGTAATCATCGGGACGTTACCTGGTGTCTTTATCGGGGCCTGGATTCGAATTGTATATCTGCCGAATCCCAACAGCTTCAAACTTTTTGTCGGTTTGGTGCTGCTCTACATTGGGTCGCGGTTGTTACTGGATGTGATAAAACGCCGAGACAAAAACAAAGGCCCATCTGACGTGGCCACTTCATCCGATTCCGTGCGTGTCACCGTTTCCACTTTTCGTAGAGTAGCGTTTGAATATGGCGGCGAGATGTTTAAGTTTTCCACACCACTGGTCTATCTTATCTGCTTTTTAGTGGGAATTGCAGGGGGAATTTATGGGATCGGCGGTGGATCCATAGTCGCTCCTTTTTTTGTGGCCATTATTGGTCTGCCGGTTTATGCGGTTGCAGGTGCCGCTCTGATGGGCACGTTTGTAACTTCGGTGGCCGGGGTGCTTTTCTATCAGTTCCTGGCCCAGTTTTATCCTCATCTTACGGTAGCCCCGGACTGGTCTCTGGGGGTTCTCTTCGGCGCTGGTGGGATTTTAGGAATGTATCTTGGAGCACGAACACAGAAATACGTTCCCGCCAAATATATCAAAGCTATGCTATGTGCTTGCGTGCTGTTTGTCGCGGGTAAATATATCCTGGGATTTTTCATTTGAAATTATCGGGTATCAAGGTCTGCAGAATAATGAGGTCTTAAAGAGGAGGGTCCAAACACCTGGAATCAAGACTGTTTGAGATGAAATCCCATATATTGTGGTCAGACGGATTGGAGATCGAGTGGTGATTACATACCGTCCTTGTATATATCAAATAATTTTTACGGGTTGTGGTACATAGAGATACATCAGGCAAGTGGCGCATGTCAAAACTTGAACATCGTTGGAACAAATCACAGTTCCATCTCTCCTTTGAGAAAGCTCTGCTCTATAGGCCGGTTCCCACTGTAAAATAGATCGCCCAATCTTCAGGACCTCTGGCGATGTCAACACCGGATGCAAGTCTCAACTTTCGGGCGATGAGATACCCACAAGCGTGCTTCCCTCACAGTCACCAATCGCCCATCAAAAAAGGATTTACAAGTCTGATGCTTGCAAATCCTTGATTGTTCTGGTGGGCGATACAGGATTTGAACCTGTGACTTCCACCGTGTGAAACTATCTGAAATCATTAACAATATCGAATATTGTGTAACAACATGTAGAAATATATAACAAACTCTGAATACATCTTTCATCTTGTTTCTTGGCTTTTTACCGTGTTATTTTTTGTTGTGGTCACAAAATGGTCACAATTTGACAGCGTCCTCAGCCACAACTATAGGAATATTGACAATACCCAAAAGCGGACCGGTGCGAGGCAATTGGCCGAATTATGGCAAACTCAAAAAGGACGTGCACCATTGTCACATCAAGAAGGGCAATCCCTGTTATGTGGCGGTTTGGGAGGTGCGCGACCGGACAATACGGCTTATTGAGGTGACATATGCTGGAACACACGAAAAAGCGCCATACTGATAAAACCGTTGTTCTTACTTTCCTGGGGCCGGAATCAAACCGGCAGGCGGCAATAGATAATCTTTCCCGCCTTGGATACGTGGACACCTCCGATTCGATTCCATGGCGGAAGGCCTTTCCCGAGTTCGAGGGGAACGAAAGCGGGACCGTGCTACGTGGTGCCCGACTGAAAGCAGAGCTGACCCAAAAGGCCCTGGCAGAAAAAACCGGGATCCCCCAGCGCCATATATCCGAAATGGAAAACGGAAAGCGGACGATAGGAAAAAAACGGGCTGAAAAGCTGGCTAAGACTCTTAATACCCCGGACTATCGGGTTTTTCTATGACACTTTTTCAGGGGATAGGGAGGCCACCCGAAAAAGCTGGAATGGAACGATAGGAGAAATAGTAACCATGAAGGTTTCTTGTTGACATATTATCATCTGATGATAACATACAATACATATGAGCAACGATATCCAAGGTGAAGCCGGCTCCCTCGAAGCGCTTCTTGATTTGAACGGCGAAATTTACATGATGGATACCGGCTATTGGGTGAAAATTGAAGCTAAGCGGGTTTCGCCTTCGCCTTCAATTCCGCATGGCATCCGGTATTCGTTGACTCTTCATGATAGAAACAATGCTCGGGTGGTGGGGTTCGACAATGCTCATGCAATCAAGCCGAAAGGCCGCAAAAGATTTTCAGGGCGAAAAGTGACCTGGGATCATAAACACCGTATGGACAAGGTGGAACCCTACGAATTCGAATCTGCCGGCCATCTCCTTAATGACTTTTGGGGGGCCGTGGACAAACAGATGGGAGAATGACATCGTGAAAAGGAACGTGATGAAAATAGGCATCCTCTCAAAGGAAGACTATAGAAAGCGGACTATCACCATTGCAAAGGGGGAGTATAAACCCCGAAAGGGTGAACCCAAGGTCTGGTTTGAATCAATGGAATCCATCGGGCAAATCTTGAGCGGACAGAACCAGAAGCTCTTAAAGCTGATCATGGATAGTCGACCAGTTTCCCTAACAGAACTTGAAAAGACTTCTGGCCGGAAAAAATCAAACCTTTCCAGGACCCTGAAGACCCTTTCAAATTATGGCATTGTGGATTTAGTCCGGGAAAAGGGCACCGTCAGACCGGTGGTGAAAGCTACCGAGTTTACCGTTGAATTGAGCTTATGAATCTGACTTGTTTTTATTACATCACATTTCAGGGGATAGGGTAGCTCCCGAAACGCCGGTTTCCTGGCCGGTCTTCCCCTGATCTTTCCACCAGGTGCACAACAGGAGGTGCGATGATGGACGATAGAGACAGTGATCAGTTAAAAAAAATAAAAATGCAGATCAGGAGAACGGCCTTCAAAGAAGAGAAATTTAATTGTCCAAAAAAAAGTGACGAAGCGCGCCCCTTTTCCTTTAAAGCACTGACTCATCTGTACATTTTGGATTCATCACACAATAAAATCCGCCATCGATTAGATTTAGAGATCAAAGAAATAAACACTCCTGAAGACCAACTCAGCCCCGAAGAAAAACTCATACAAATTTTACAATTAAAAGTTAAGGTCGAAGAGTTCGTTGGAAAAGTAGCCCTGGAAATTTACGACTGCCGCTTTTTAAAAAAAGAATTCATCAAAAAGATAGCACAGGATTCAATGATCGACACCCGCAGATTTTTAGAGAGTCAGGGTTTGAGCAAAGGGGCGGTCAGTAAGGTCGTGAAGAATGTTAAAAAAGAGCTTAATATTTTTATCAAGGATAATGAGGATTGTTTTTTTCCACAGCCCTCGGAAAAACAGAGTCCTTCGGTTGACGTAAAGGATCACGAGGATTATGCCCTATCTGAAATCTATAACTTTTATAAAGAATTTTTACCGCCACTCAATCAACGCAAAATTTTAGGGAGCATGGCTATCATCCTTGCAGCAACAGGTTTCTGGGAAGACAATCTGGAAGGGGTAGAAAAGACTAAATTATATTTTTATCGGCTCTGGAATCGAAAGAGAAACAAGGTGTTCGCCCAAAAAGGTCCTCTCCCAAGGAGGTATTGTCGCTTCAGTTTGAGACCGCGAAGACCTAAAACTAATCATAGATAGAAAGGAACCTCCTCGCCCCGCCTTAAACCTCACCAATTTTTCCCAAAACTTACCACACTATTAACGCCCTGTTTTTATTCAAATAAACCCTGTAGCGTATCGTCCCGCCCCCCATCCTTTTTATTAGTTTTATCCTAAAACTTACCACAATTTAATCAATGATATCAATACCTTATACTTGACGCAAGTTTTTGGGAATGGTATGGAATGAGCATCGCAAAAATAAAAGGAGGCCACCCATGAAAGCGTCGCGAATGAAAATCTTGAGGGTTACAGCCGGAAAGAGGCAAACGGATCTTGGAAAGGATGCCAGAATTGGCCAGTATAAGATTTCGCTGATTGAACGCGGTCTTCCACCGACTCAGGATGAGGCCGCCCGAATCGCCAAAGCCTTGGGGGTTAAACCCGAGGAAATTTTCCTTGCACCGGGTTTCATTACCACGAATGCGTTCGAAACGCCCAACGATGAGTGGCAGGGGGGGAGCCGAAATGAGTAGCGACATCCATTCGGAAGGTTCAGCAGTCGATCGCAAATCGGAACAGATCGCTCACCTTTTACACCCCGAGCCCCCTCCCCAATTGCTGAACATTGATCAGATGGCGGAGGTTCTTAATGTCCCCAAATCGTGGCTTTACGGCAAGACACGCGAGACCGGGCCGGAAGCGATTCCAAGGTTGAAGCTTGGTAAATACCTGAGATTCGAGCCAGTCGTTGTGCTGGAATGGATACGAAGGCAAACTGCTGCGGGGATGGGGTAAAATGACGCGACAGGAAAAACTCCGCGCCCGGATCCGCACCATGAAATCGGTAATCTTCGGACTTCGTCGTCACAACTGGGAGCGAAAACGGGAGATGATTCTACTCCTGATTCCGAAAATCAGAGGGCACCAAGCGCAAATTAACGCTGGAAAGTGAAAACCATGGCGAGGCGGTGCAATGGCGGAAATATCTAAATTTGATTGGCAGCGAATGATTTCATCGGAAAAAGGCCCGAAATCGCCTACCACGCGGCATGTCCTGCTAACTTTGAGCCTCTACATGAATGATGACGGTGGATCCTGTTACCCATCGACCAAGAAACTTGGATTAGCAACCGGCTTATCTGAGAGAAGTGTCTGCACCCACCTTGATATTGCCACCAGTGCTGGATGGATTCGAAAACATATCAAAACAGGTGAGGGTCGGGCATGGAAGTTACACTCCTATACACCGGCCACACCCGATAAGGCACTGAAGGAGGTTCAGCAGCAAGGCACTGAAGGAGGTTCAGCAGCTTTAACAGAAGGCACTGAACCTCATACAGAAGGCGCTGAACCTCACGACATTAAGGCACTGAAAGAGGTTCAGTCTACCATTCATAATACCATTCATAATGATGCCAGATCTTTTTTACTGAAAGGCGGATCAACCTTTACAGTCAACGATGAGTTTTATCAGATTCTCAAAGAATCTTTCCCAAATGTCGATGTTGACGGAGAATTGAAAAAAATAACTGCGTGGTGCTACTCCAACGAATCAAAGAGAAAAACCCGCAAAGGCGCGAAGCGGTTTATCAATGGCTGGCTGCAGAACGCGAAACCAGCCAATACACCAACAGCTATTATCGCACAGGTCAAGGAGTTCGATTTTGAAAACCAATTTCATGAAGAATAGAGATCCAGCGTTTCGCGTGATGCCGCAAACGGTGGAGGCAGAAGAGTCAATTTTATCCGCTTGCCTGCTGGGGTTTGAAACAGAGGCGTGTGAATTGTTAGAAGAAACTGACTTTTACCGGGAAGCGCATCGGCTAACCTTTATGGCAATTGCAGAGCTCCACTCCAAAAGGCAACCGGTTGCTCTGCTTTCGGTCGCCGAACACCTTCGTGGGAATGGAAATCTAAAACGTGTTGGCGGCGCCGTCTTCCTGGCAACACTAACGGAAACCATCCCCGTGGCGGTCAACATCCCCCATTACTGCGGCCTCATTAGACAGGCTGCCACCCGCCGAAGAATGATCATCAAGTGCAACGAACTCGCAGCGCTGGCATACGATGAGCCAGATTTCGAAACACTCTTGACGAATGCGCAGCGGGCATTCAGCGACGTAGATTCAGACCATGGCCGAAACGTTTTCACCAGTTATGGAGAACTTGCCGAGATAATGCCGGAAAAATGGGAGTTACTGGGCCAGGACACGGGCATTACAGGGGTCCCCTCGGGGCTTGCGGATGTTGACAAGTTGACAGGCGGTTTTCAGCCCTCTGATTTGATCATACTTGCCGCGCGGCCGGGGATGGGCAAATCTGCTTTGGCCCTGAATATCGCCGAGGCCGCGGCTTCGCATGGTTTCCAGGTGGCGATCTTCTCCCTTGAAATGTCAAAAAGTCAACTCTATTGCCGGCAGACCGCGAAAACAGCCCGGATTGATGGCCAAAAATTTCGATTAGGTGGCATCAAACCCCACGAATGGCAAAAGATCCTTGACTCACAAAGCCGGCTTCATGGACTTCCTGTGCACATCGATGACACCCCAAGGCTGCACTACATGGAAATCGTCAGGCGAAGTGGTCAGGCCATCCGGGAATATGGCGTCAAACTGGTCGTAATCGATTACTTGCAGCTCATCAGGGGTGATGGGGGCCAACGCAAGGATCTTGAAATAGCGGACATTACCGGGGCTTTGAAAGGACTCGCAAAGGATCTGAATGTCCCTGTGGTCCTACTTTCCCAATTAAATAGAGCAGTAGAGGGCCGAGACAACAAACGGCCAGGACTTTCGGACTTAAGGGAAAGTGGTGCTATCGAACAGGATTCCGACATCGTGAGTTTCCTGTACCGGGATCAATACTACTATCCCAACACCGAAGAGCCTGGAATCGCAGAATTGAGTATCTCAAAACATCGGAACGGGCCGACCGGTATTGTCAAGCTACGTTGGATCGACTGGCGCAGTTGTTTTGAAGACCTATAATTTTGCCGGTGCCGCCTCACCAGCAAGAGAGGAACGGTCCCCGGCCGCCACCGGGGGCCGTTCCAAAACTTAAAACCTGATGAAGGAACCGTGATGAAGATCGAGCAAAAAAAAAAGCCCCAGGGTAGTCACTGTTGAGTACCTGGGCAATGACTTTAACCAAGCCATCGACGCGGCCCATGAAGCCTACGGCGACCAGGTGGCCGTGATCGCAGTGCCCCGCGGCTGTAGGTTACTGCAGAGGGAAAAAAATGAACGCCTTAACCATCGACCTTGACCAACTACGCCTATCCCGCCTGCGCACCCGCGGGGTGAAAATCTTTTTTGAAATTCGGCACGTGAAGAAGATGTCGGGGCAATTGGCCGAAGCGCTGGATACTTTGTTGAAACGAAAATCGGAAAACGACGAGGAGACGCGACTCATCATGGATCGCCAGGGACCCGGCAAGGCCGATTTCCGGCAGGTGCTGGCAACCTGCGAAAGTTTAAAGGCCGAGCTACGCCATGAGTTTTCCGACGCTAAGTTGCAGGAACTCAGAAGGGCCTCCTCTTTCATTTGCAGTTATGGGCCTGCGCGCGCGGATCTGGACGGTTTTACGAATGAGCTTCGGCAACTTTATAAACACATCCGGATTCGCCATTGATGACAACCGGTCCGACAACCCCTGACAACCCCTGACAACCCCGGAAAAGGGTCCTGACCGTGAAAAAACTCAGTACTGCCGAGCTTTTGAGACGGGTTGACGCTGGTGACTCGTTTGCTGATATCGCCAACGATCATGGTATATCCCGGCAGGCTGTTCAGAAACGGGTGAGGAAGCTCCGCGGCAAGACCACCAA
>JABZFO010000038.1 GCA_014237405.1 Desulfosarcina sp.
CGGATTTCGAAGTTTACGCTTTTCTCTAGAGCCACGATACAGCCGGTGTCCACATCCAGTACCTCGCCGGATTCAAGCTGGCGCTCCACCACGGTGCCGCCTGCATGGACGAAAACCATGCCGTCCCCTTCCAGCTTCTGCATGATGAAGCCCTCGCCGCCGAAGAGACCGGTAAGAATTTTCTTCTGCATGTGGATGCCGATGGAAACCCCCTTGGCCGCACACAAAAAGCTGTCCTTCTGGCAGATCAGGCAACCATTGACGCTTGGCAGGGGAACGGGAATAATGTTGCCCGGATAAGGGGCACCGAAGGCCACGTGGGCCTCACCCTGGCCCGTGTGGGTGAATACGGTCATGAAGAGGCCCTCGCCGGTGAGCAGCCGTTTCCCCGCCCCCATGAGCTTATCCATAAACCCGCCGCCGCCGGAGGGCGCTGATCCGTCACCGAAAACGGTCTGCATGTCTATCGTGCTGTCCTTGTACATCATGGCGCCGGCTTCGGCAACGGCACTCTCACCGGGATCCAGTTCCACCTCCACGAACTGCATCTCGGCACCGAAAATCTTGAAATCGATCTCGTCGGCACCCGCACGCACGGCGGCGGTCGGCGGTGGCGTGGGTACCGGCGCACCGGGTGCCAAGTTGAGTTCGGCGATGCTGGCGATGGGCTGCCATTCGGCAAACCCGTCCCGCCACGCAAAACCGTTGGGATTCTGCCGGGCCTGGGCGATGGCCTGGGACAGATCCATGGGGCCCTGCTGATTGCCGTCAAAACTCAGATACCATTGGGTCATTTAGGGTACCTCCTGATTTAAAAAAAGGGTTCAAGGATCCGAGGGGTCGAGGGGACAGGGAAAAATCGAACCGCATAATGTCCAATATCCGATCACGAATGTCGAAGGAATGGTTCGCTGCGCGATGTCGATGATTAAAAAGACAGGATTTCTGTTCTTCCCTTGAACCCTCGACTCCTCGACCCCTTGAACCCTTCTAATCATACATCACTCAAGCTCCATACTGCGTTGAATCCGGGCAACAGCTGCTTCGTCCAACCCCAGTCGGCTGGCCAGGGTGTCCATGTACTGGCGCTCTTTTTCAGTGTCCACCTCGATGGCCATGAGGGATACGGTGTAAACCTGCCGGGCCAGTTCCTGGGACGTAACGCCGCCGACAATGGTTTCCAGGTCCGCCGGTGAAAGCAGTTCCTGGACGATGAAGGCGTGCTCATCCGGAGAGAGGTCCACCGCCTGCAGACGCTCCAGGATGTTCTTGCGCTCTTCCTGGTCGATCACGCCGTCGGCATTGGCGGCGGCGATCATGGCCCGAATCAGCAGAACTGCATCCCCGTTGCCGGCAGGTTTGGCTGCCACCGGTGGCGTGGAAACAGACGATAGTTTCCCCGGCATGGGCGGTGGCGGCGGAGCAGCAGCCGAGGAACCACCCAGGACCGGTGGGGATGGTGGCGCAGAACCGGGCATGGGCGGCGGTGAACCGGGTGTCCGGGGCGGGACGCCCGTTGTACTCTGGGGCTTGTTCATGAAATGCTCAACGGCCTCCATGGCCACACCCAGCACACCCAGGGCTGCACCACCTGAAACCAGGCCCCCAAGACCACCCCGGCTGCCCCGGGTGCTGCTGCGTATCAGTCCGCCAAGTAGTTTTTCAGGATTAAACATGATGGTCTCCCCGTATCATATGGATATTGAGAAAAAGATCAGTGGCAACAGACTCACGTTCGCTACTGAACCGAATTCTGAAGGAGGGCAGGTGCCCTGTCAAGGGTAAAGCTCTGTTCATACCTGAATCTTGCACGCGTCTATGGGTTTCATATGCGAGGCTTCAAGGGTGAAGCTGTAGTCGTTTACTGCGAACCCTTGATAACGAAGTAGATGGAAGCCATAGGCGCACCTTTAAGGTGAAAATTGATGAGAAAAATAGATATTCATCCGATTTACCATTCGGGTAAAATAGAAATTCTTGTGAAATCGGTACAACGTGGCTATATTTAATACGTTTATATCTTTCTCATCAATTTTCATGCAAGCTTCAGGTCAGAGTATAATACAACCGCATTGAATCGTGGACTGTGAAACAGCCGTTCCGGCAATTCGGAAACCCTCATGGATACGGATTTCATCTTTCATCCCATCGGCATTATCCACTCGTGCTTTACCGAGAAATTCGGCATTCCCCGACAGACGGGGCTGGTGCCTGCCGCCCGGGCCACCCTGGAGATTTTACCGCCCTATAATCGGGACGAGGCCTTCAGAGGACTCGATGACTTTTCTCACCTGTGGATCGTCTTTGTCTTCCACGGCATTAACGACAGAAAGTGGCAGCCCACGGTGCGGCCAGGCCTCCGCCGGCACAAAGGAAAATTTCTCCTGGAGTTGTCCGGTATCGACCTTCTGGACCAGACTCCCGTGCTGGACATCAAGCCCTACCTGCCCTATGCAGACCGGATTCCGGGTGCAACCGGCGGATTTGCGGCTGACCCCCCTCGACCATCGTTGTCCATTGAATTTACGGCCCAGGCCCGACAGGCCTGTACGCTGCTGGAAAAAACGGTTCCGGGATTCTCCGATCTGGTAATCCAGGTGTTAAGGGCCGATCCCCGGCCCGCGTACGTTGGCACGCGTTCCGAAAGAACAGAATTCGGCGTGCGGTTGTACGACATCAATGTGCGTTGGGCAATCCGGCAGGAAACGATCATTGTCCGGGCAATCGAAGGCGCCAATGATGGCGGGGGAAAGGTCCCTACCTTCCTTGTATGAAACTTCAATACCCGTAATTAAACAGCTGAACGCCCAACATCGAACATCCAACATCCAACGTCGAACGTCGAATAAGGTATTCTATCCATTTCATAAATCGGTGGAGCGTAGCGACCTCATCATTCGATGTTCAACGTTCGATTTTCAATTTTTTAATCAAGACCACGGCCCAGCGTTCCGGGAATATGGTTTCATTTCCGATCAAACCCCGTCTTCCGACGGGGCGGCGGCACTGTCGCATGGCTTTGTCGATGTTTGCCGATGATGTTGCTCAATCGAACAAACTCCGCCACGGAAAGACGCTCCGCCCGCTGCATGGGATCGATCTGAGCTTCCGTAAGCAGCCCTTCGCATGTGCTTGGCAGCAGATTGAGGTCGCTCTGGGACAAAGCGTTTCTCAAGGTTTTGCGCCGCTTGCCGAATGCCGCCTTGACCACGCGAAAAAGAAAGGCTTCGTCATCGGCCGGACAGGAGGGTGGGCCGGCAAACCGGATGCCCACCACCGTGGAATCCACCTTGGGGGCCGGGAAAAACAGGGGCGCCCGCACCTGCATCAGCACCTGTGTATCCGCGCAATACCCCAGCATGACGGACAGCCGGCCGTAGTCCTTGGATCCGGGACCGGCACAGATGCGCTGGGCCATCTCTTTCTGGAGCATGAGCACCGCCCGGTCGATCCGGCTTCTGGCATGGATCAATTGGACGATCACCTGGGATGAGATATTGTAGGGCAGGTTGCCCATAACCACCAGCGGCCGGCCGGCCTCACGGGAGACCGATTCCAGGTCCACCCGGAGAATGTCAGCTTCCCGGATCTCGACGTTATCGATGCCGGCGGCCAGCAGTTCCGTCCTGAGTAGACCGATGATCCGGCCATCCTTATCCACGGCAACTACCCGACTGGCAGCGGCGGCGGCGGGAATGGTAATGGCCCCCAGACCGGGGCCGATCTCCAGAACCACATCGTCGCCGCAAATACCGGCTTTGTCCACGATGGCCCGGGCTACGTTAGGGTCGTTGAGAAAATTCTGCCCCAGCTGCTTCTTGGCCTGGATGTTCCAGGCGGTCAGCAGGGCCCGTGGCGATGTCATTGACCTGACCCTGAATCGGTATCGGCCTGCCGGGACTGGCGCCGGATGGTGATAAAGACGCGGAAGGTGACAAAATAGGCCACCACGCCCAGAATTGCCCCGATGAACACACCGCCGACAATCATGGCCCAGGTTACCTCCAGACCCAGTTCCATCAGCTGGGAAAAAGAATCAAAGGCAAGGCTGTCCAGTGTTTTCTGGTACCCCAACATCATACACCCCAGCTTGTAATTGGCATAGTAGACCAGGGGAATGGTTAGCGGGTTGCTCAGCCATGTGCCCAGGGCCGCGGCCGATTTGCTTCCCCGAACCAGAAAGGCCAGGGTAACGGCAACAACGGTCTGCAGGGGAATAATGGGGGTAATGGAAACGAAAATACCCACCGCCATGCCCAGGGCAATATAGTGGGGATTGCCCTCCAGTTGGCGCATGCGGACCAACATCTGGCTGAATCGTTCCCTGGGGCCTGTGAACGCCGGGGGCTTTTTTTTGTATCGCACACGCTTTGAATTCATGGTTCTGGCAACGGTCCCTGCATGTAAGGCCCGAAGCGTCCGGGTCGGGGAGTGCGGGTATGGTCCTGCTTTCGGGGTCATCGGTTGTTTTTTCGTTCCCGTTCCAGTTCCCGCTTCTGGTCCCGGCGCCGAATGGTTTCCCGCTTGTCGTGACTCTGCTTGCCCCTGGCCAGGGCCAGGCTGAGCTTAACCTTGCCGGCCTTGAAATAGAGTTTCAAAGGAACGAGAGAATACCCCTTTTCATTAACCTTGCCGTAGAGCTTTTTAATTTCGTAGTTGTGCAGCAAAAGCTTTCTCGGGCGCAGGGGCTCGTGGTTATCGTAGTAGGCAAAGGGATAGGCGCCGATGTGCATCTGGTAGACGAAGACCTCGCCGTTTTTAATGCGGGCGTAGGAATCCTTGAGGTTGGCCTTGCCCATGCGCAGGGATTTGACCTCGGTGCCGGTCAGCACCATGCCCGCTTCGTACTTATCTTCAATGATATAGTCATGCCTGGCTTTGCGATTCTTCGCCACCAGTTTGATATGGTTCTTTTCCACGGGGCTATTGCTCCTGTTGTGCGGGCTCGATCTTCGATACGATGGTGCCGTAAGTATCCTGCACAAGCGCTTCAACGGCATCGGGAGTGGTCATCCCCATCACTTCATCCATGAAGGCATCCATATTCGTTGTGTTGATGGACCGGATGGCGTTCTTCACCAATGGGATGGCCTGGGGGTTCATGCTCAATTCATCCACCCCCAACCCCAGCAAGATGGGGGCAAAAAGGGGCTCTCCGGCCATTTCACCGCACATGTAAGTTTTGATGCCTTTTTCCCTGCCCACATCGCAGGTTCGCTTGATCATCCGAAGGATGGCCGGGTGGAGCGGCTGGTGCAGGTGGGCCACGTGCCGGTTGCCCCGGTCGATGGCCAGCGTGTACTGGATCAGGTCGTTGGTGCCGATGCTGAAAAAATCAACCTTTTCAGCCAGAATGTCCGCGGTAACCACTGCTGATGGCACTTCGATCATAATTCCCAACGGAACGTCCCGCTTGTAGGCGACCCCCTGCTGCTCCAGGCACTGGGCGGCCTCATCGAGAAGTCGGATCGTCTGATCCACTTCCTCGACCCCTGAAATCAGGGGTACCAAAATGCGGACATTGCCGAAGGCTGCAGCCCGCAGGATGGCCCGAAGCTGGGTTTTAAAAATTTCGGGTTTCTTGAGGCAATACCGGATGGCCCGAAGCCCCAATGCCGGGTTGCGCTCCTGGTTGTCCCGGAGGTAATCCACCGCTTTATCGCCGTTGATGTCAAGGGTGCGGATGGTCACCGGACGGTTGCCCATCACGTCGATCACGTCTTTGTAATTTTCAAACAGTACCTCCTCGCCGGGAAAATCCGGCTGGCTGAGATACTGAAACTCCGTCCGGTAAAGACCGATGCCGTCGCCGCCGTGATCCAGCACGGAAACGACCTCTTCGGGAAGTTCGATGTTGCCCATGACCGAAATCCGAATGCCGTCCTCGGTCTGGGCGGGAAGATGGCTTTTTCTGGCCACGAGTGCCTTTCGAATTTCGTATTGTTCCCTGCGCTCTTCGGTTTCCAACAGGGTCTGTTCCGTGGGGTTGACCACCACGATGCCGGCCTTGCCGTCCACGATGATAATGTCGTCATTTTTGATATTCAACGTGGCGTTGCCCACCCCTAAAACGGCGGGAATTTCAAGGGTCCGAGCGATAATTCCGGTATGGGAGTCCCGGCCGCCGCAATTGGTGACAAACCCCTTGATCCGCTCAAGCTGGATCTGGCTCGTTTCCGCCGGAGACAGGTCCCGCGCCACCAGGATCACCCGCTTGTCGATGCTGGCGATGTTCACCTGGTCCGCTCCCACCAGGTTTTCCATGATGCGGTCCGACACATGGGTGATGTCCTCGGCCCGCTGCTTGAGGTAGTCATCGGACATGTTTTCGAACATGGGTTTGACCAGGGAAACCACCTTTTTCAGCGCCCATTCAGCATTGACCCGCTCCTTTTCGATAACGTCGATGGTCCGGTCGTAGAGCATCTTGTCTTCCAGGAGCAGCATGTGGGTCTCTAATATTTGAGCGTGCTGGCGGAACTCTTCGGGCATATCATCGATGATCCGACGCAGCGCTTCCCGGGCTTTTTTCACCGCAGTCTTGAAGCGGCCCACTTCGGCGGACAGGGATTCTTCCCGGATCACATATCTTTTAACGACATCCACCCCCTCTTTGTCCACGAGGTAGGCTTTGCCGATGCAAATTCCGGGGGATCCGCCGATACCCTTGAGGATGATTTCCTGGGATTCCTGATCTTCCATGAACGATTATTCTCCAAACCCGGAACGAATCAAGTCCAGCATGGATGTGGCGTCAGCCGTATTCCCGTTTTTCAGGATCCACACCCCGCCACTGGCTTCTCCGGCCAGTTTGGCCAGCTTGGCGGCGGATCTGGCGTGAAGTCCCAAGTCATTGACGATCCGAAGGGTTATGGATTGGGCCGGTTTCATTTTATCCATAATTCTGATGACTCGCTCCCCTTTCAGGGAGCCGAATGCGGTTTGGTAAAACCGGCCTTCCGGATCATCCCAAAAATAAAAAAAGGGAACAATCCCTTTATTCAACCTGAATTATCTATCAACCGCCGTAAACGATGTCAATGCGTAAACATTGACAATAGCCGGCCTTTGAGGATATGCTTATTTCCAATAAATTCAAGTAGGATCCACAACCCCTCACTGACTGCCATACACATCTGAAACCCTGGGAGACGGCCATGACCGGAAAGGTGATCATCTTCGGCAAAAACTCGTGACCCCATACCATAGCGGCCCGTGAGGCTTATGCAAAGGGGGAAGCACCGGTAGAATATATCAGCGTAATCGGTGTGTCCGTGGGCTTTAAGGGAAAAGGGTGATCCGTATAGTGGGGCGGCTGTATGCCGTTCACTCCAAAGCAATTGACGGCACTGGATTCCAGGGTTCAACTCAGGTGCTGGACAATCCCCAGGAGATTGTCGGCATGGTCCGAAAAATCCTTGTGGTCTGACGACAGCGCCCATGAATCAGCACAAGATACCAATGTCTAATTCAGCGCAGAAGGGATCCGAATCTGCGGAAACCTTTTCCACAACTTCAGCAGATCCTGCAGCCCAGCGCCAGAATGCGTCCCTGCGGGCACTTCACGAAACCGCAATGGGGCTGCTGGATAAAATCGATAAAGAGGAGCTGCTGGAGACCATTATCGAGAGAGCTGCCGCCCTGACCGGCACCGAGCATGGTTACATCTACCTGCTGGAACCGGAATCGCAGGTGATGCAAATGCGGGTGGGGAAGGGTTTCTTTTCCGAACAGCTGGGCCGGTCCGTCCGAATGGGCGAAGGCATGGGTGGGTGCGTCTGGCAGGCGGAAACACCGGTACTGGTGGCGGACTATCGCAACTGGCCGGGGCGGCTGGACGACCCGGCTCTGGACGGCCTGCGCTGCATCGTTGGCATCCCGTTAAAATCAGACCAGCAGGTCCAGGGTGTCATCGGCCTGGCCCACGTGGACCCGGAAAAACAGTTTGACCAGGAAGATGTTATCGTTTTGGAACGCTTTGCGGCCCTGGCGCTGCTGGCGCTGGAAAAGGCTACCCTGTACAGCAAAGTCACCAAAGAACTGGCCGAGCGGAAAAAGGCAGAGGCCCGCATTCGTGAGAGCGAACAGCGGTACCGGTCATTCCTTGAGTCTTCCCCGGACCCCATTGTCGTCTACAACATGAAAGGCGTGGCTACCTACGTCAACCCCGCCTTTGAGCAGACCTTCGGTCTCTCCCGCCTTGAACTGCTGGGCAAACAGATTGATTTCGTCCCTGAAGAGTGCTGGCCGGAGACCAAGGCCGCCATCGACCGGATGCTCAGCGGAAAAAAAATCACCATGTTCGAAACCAAACGGCTGGCCAGGGATGGACGGGTGCTGGATGTCCAGATCAGCTCAACCCTGTTCCAGGATCAAAAGGGCCAGCCGGTGGGCAATATCGTTACCCTTCGAGATATCAGTGCCCGGAAAAAGGCGGAAGAGGCCCTGGGGCAGTATCACGACCAGCTGGAGGAACTGGTCCAGGAGCGAACTGCAGAACTGGCCGATACCAACCGGCGCCTGAAACAGCAGATTGATGAGAGAAAACGGGCGGAAGAGGCCCTCAAAGCCCAATCCAGCCATCTGGAAGAGGTAAACACGGCGCTGCGGGTACTGCTCAAAAAACGGGAAGAGGACAAAAAAGAAGTGGAGACAAATGTCCTGTCCAATGTCAAGGAACTGGTGTCTCCCTATCTGGTCCGCCTGAAAAGGGGACACCTGGAGCCCCGCCAGGAAACCATGCTTGAGATCCTCCAGTCCAACCTGGACAATATTATTTCGCCCTTTATCAGTAAGCTCTCTTCACGATACCTGAACTTCACCCCCACCGAAATCCGCGTGGCCAACCTCATCAAGGAAGGAAAAACGAACAAGGAAATCGCCGAATTACTCCTGATCTCAAAGAATACGGTTTTATTTCACCGCCACCACATCCGCACCAAACTGGGGCTCAAAAACAAGAAAATCAACCTCAGGACCCATCTCCTCTCATATGACGAGTAGTGGTTTTCCACCACTATTTACCTGCTATTTTATCAACTTGACATTATTGATCGTTAAAACCATAATGAGCGCTTAAATTGCATCCGCTGTTTTAAATCCTTAAGCAACGCAACCCAAAGGCTTAAAATTCCCCGAAAAATTTAATATGGGGGATCTTAGAACAAAAATATGAACAAAATTTATTTTTTAAACACCAAACGAAATATTAAGGACGCCTTTTAATCGACATCGTTGCGGTACCGGTCCTTGGGGCCTCGGTAAAAAATCTTCAGCTGTCATACAAACCAGGTTGAGCCTATATGACCACCTTATCCATTGACAACGTTACCCTTACCTTCGGCGGACTGAACGCGCTTTCCGATGTCAGCATGATCATCGAACCGGGGCTGATCACCTCCATCATCGGCCCCAACGGCGCCGGCAAAACGAGCATACTGAACTGCATCTCCGGGTTTTATCACCCGACCGCAGGGGAGATAAGATATGGCGACAGGCGCCTGACCCACGCTTCACCGCACCAGGTGACAAAACTGGGCATTGCCCGCGCGTTTCAGAATCTGGAACTGTTCAGCGGCCTCTCCGTGCTGGACAACCTGATGCTGGCCCGCCACACCAACCTGAAATACAATTTTCTCCAGGCCATGATTTACGTGGGCAAGGCATCGCGGCTGGAGGCCGAAAACCGCGCCTACGTGGAGGGTGTCATTGATTTCATGGAGCTCGAGCCTTACCGCAACAGCACGGTGGGCAATCTGGCCTACGGCATCCAGAAACGTGTTGAAGTCGCCAGGGCGCTCACCCTGGACCCCCAACTGCTTTTACTGGACGAGCCCATGGCGGGTATGAACATCGAAGAAAAAGAGGATGTCGTTCGATTCATCATGGACATAATCAAGGAGCGCAACACGACGATCATTCTGGTCGAACATGATCTGGGTGTTGTCATGGATATTTCCGATTACATCCATGTGCTGGACTTCGGAGAAGTTATCGGATCGGGAACACCGGAAGAAGTGGCTGCTAACGAAAAGGTTATCGAGGCTTACATCGGAGAAGATTAATTGAACACGAAAAACATGGAACACCTGCAGTCGCTCACCATTCCACAATTGCTGCGCTGGCGCGTTGAAAAAACAGGCGACAAAGTCGCCTTGCGGGAAAAGGATTTTGGATGCTGGAACAACTACACATGGAACCAGTATTATGATGTCGTCCGCAAAGTCGGTCTTGGCCTGGCAGAAACCGGGTTCAAAAAAGGGGACCTCATCGCCCTGATCGGCGACAATATTCCTGAAATGCTTTTTATAGCCCTGGGCGCCCAGGCCCTGGGCGGTATCTCGGCAGGCATTTACCAGACCACCATGCCCGATGAGATTGCACAATTGCTTGAATACCTGAAAGTCACGGTGGTTTTTTGCAATGACCAGGAGCAGGTTGACAAGCTTGTCGAGATAAGAGATCGGGTGCCGCTTGTCAAAAAGGTGATCTACGAGGACCCCCGGGGCATGCGGGATTATAAAACAGACGACTGGTTCATGTTTATTGAGGACCTTTATGAGATTGGGAAAAAGGTCCATTCGGAAAACCCGGATCTTTTCGAGTCGTTTGTGGACAGCGGAAAACCGGACGACGCCTGCCACCTGTGTCTTACATCAGGAACCACAGGCCTTCCCAAAGGCACCATCCTCACCCATAAAAACTACATCAGTATGGGCCTGCAGATTACCCAGGTGGATGCCCTTGAACCCACGGATGAATATGTCTCCTTTCTGCCCTTTGCCTGGATCGGTGAGCAGATGAACTCCTTTGGTGTGGCCATGGCCACCGGAATCACCATCAACTTCCCCGAATCGGTGGAGACCGCCATGGAGGACCTCAAAGAGATCGGCCCCCATTTCATGTTTGGCGCACCCAGGATCTATGAGACCATCCGCTCCCAGATCTGGCTCAAAATTGATGAGTCCTACTGGCTTAACCGGAAGCTTTATAACTACTTCATTAAAGTCGGCGAAAAGGCGGCCACCTATCGTATGACCGGTAAGCCGATGCCCCTTGGCCTGAGGTTCAAGTCCTGGCTGGGCTACCAGATGATATTCAGGCCGCTTATCAACCAGATCGGTCTTTTGCGACTGCGGCGCGCCTATACCGGCGGAGCCGCCCTCGGGCCGGAGCTGTTCACCTTCTACCAGGCCATCGGGGTCAACTTGAAGCAGATCTACGGCCAGACAGAAATTGTGGGTATTGCCTACATGCACCGCGACGGCGACGTGAGGCCCGATACCGTGGGCAAACCGCTTCCGGAGACCCAATGCAAAATTTCAGATGAAGGCGAGATCCTTTCAAGATCACCCTGTGTGACACCCGGGTATTATGAAATGCCGGAAAAGACGGAGGAACTGCTTGAGGGCGGGTGGCTCCATTCAGGGGATGCGGGATATATTGATGAAAGTGGACACCTTATTGTCATCGACCGCCTGTCGGACGTCATGCACAACAAAGCGGGTGAAATGTTTTCCCCCATGTTCCTGGAGAACAAGCTCAAGTTCAGCCCCTATATCAAGGAGGCGGTGATCTTCGGAAACGAGCGGGATTATGTGGCCGCCCTGATCAACATCGATCCCATCGTGGTGGGCAAATGGGCGGAAGACCGGGGCATCTCCTACACCACCTACATGGATCTTTCGGCCAAGCCCGAAGTGGCCCAACTGGTCAACGAGCAGGTGGCCGAAATCAATTCGCGGGCCGAAAAAGAGCATTTCAGGATCAAACGGTTCGCTGTCCTTTACAAGCTGCTGGACATGGATGATGGCGAATTAACCAAAACCGGCAAAATTCGACGCAAGTTTGTCAAAGAGAAGTACGAAAATCTCTACCAGGCGCTCTACGACAAAGGCATATCGGAAAAAGAGGTCGAAGCCATTTTCCAGTACCAGGACGGCCAGACGACAACCGTGAAAACCAAAATATCCTTTTACACTATGGAAGGGGTCTGATGAGTTATTTTTTCCAACTTGTGGTCAGCGGCATCGTGGTGGGCTCAATTTATGCCTTGGCGGCGCTGGGATTTGTCCTGATCTACAAATCAAGCAAGGTGCTCAATATTGCCCACGGACAAATTATTGCTGCCGGTGCATTTATAGCATATGCCCTTACCGGTTGGGTGGGAATCCCGATTTATATATCCTTCCTGCTGAGTATGGTTATTACTTTTTTCCTGGCGATGAGCGTGGAGAGGATATTTCTGCGCCGGCTGATCGGAGAGCCTATCATCTCTGTCATCATGGTAACTATAGGACTGATGTCCATCATAGACGGTTTAATTTTTTTGACACCGTTTGGCTCTGTAAACTTTTCTTTTCCCCAATTTCTACCTCAAGAACTGATATCTTTTGGAGGTGTGTCTATCTCCTGGACACAACTGGTGGGCGTAATAGTGACAGTTTTAATGATCGGAGGATTCTCATGGTTTTTTAAAAAATCCACAGTGGGCATCTCCATGCGGGCGGTATCGGATGACCAGTTTGCCTCCATGTCTGTCGGCATTTCCGTCCCAAGGGTATTCGGTCTCGCCTGGGCCACGGCCGGGTTAAGTGCCGCCGCTGCCGGTGGCATCATTGGCAATATTACCGGACTTAATTTTGAGACCTTGCAAGCCTTTGGGATTACTGTTTTTCCAGTGGTTATTCTGGGGGGACTGGATTCCATCCTAGGCGCCGTGGTGGCAGGTATCATCATGGGAGTGATTCAGCAGTTTGCCAGCGGATATCTGGACGGCAACTGGGGACTTAACGGTACCGCCGAAGTGCTGCCCTATATCATTTTGTTAATCATCCTGCTTTTCAAGCCCCACGGTCTTTTCGGCATCCATGAAATTGAACGGGTATAGATTATGTCAACAAATCGTTGGTTAGCAACCGGCAACTACTTTACGTCGTACCAGGACGAGCAGAGATTATTCTTTACACATTTGGACCGGACTATCCTCACCATGTTTCTTTTACTGCTTTTTGTCTGGCCCCTGCTTTTTACCTTAAGCAACAAGTACATGCTTGTAATAGACAATATACTCATTGCCGTCGTTGCGATTATCGGCCTCAACATCGTAACCGGATTTGCCGGTTTAATATCCATCGGGCATGCCGCCTTTGTGGGTATCGGGGCATACACCGTCGCATCTTTTTCAAGAACCCTGGGTGACAGTCATGTCATTATCACACATGCCTGGCCGCTGATGATTGTTCTTTCCGGGTTAACGGGCGCGGTTTTCGGTGCCATCGTCGGGCTTCCTGCCATGCGCCTGAAACATCTTTACCTGGCCATCGCCACCCTGAGCTTCCAGATGATATTTACATGGACCATCAATTTCCTGGAGTTTTTTAACCAGGGGCAGACCATCTCTATTAGCAGGGTGTTCTGGTTCACTGGTAAACTGGGAAGAAAAGATCACTACCTCTTCTGGTATTATGTGCTTCTTGTAGTGGTCGTCCTTTCGGGATTCATGGTGCGAAACCTCCTTAGAACCCGTTATGGGCGTTGCCTGAGTGCTGTCCGGGACAATGACCGAGCCGCCGATGCCATGGGAATGCATCCCGGCCTGACCAAAGTATACGCATTCGGTCTGGCCGGATTCTTTGCCGGTGTGGCCGGCGCCCTGCACGCATACGTGTACCGGGGTGTTGGTTTTGAATCCTTTACCCTGCATCACTCGATCACCTACCTGGCCATGGCCATCGTGGGCGGTCTTGGAACACTCAACGGATCATTCTGGGGTCCGGCCGCGATAATAACGCTTGAACTCCAGGTGGAAACCCTTGCCGAACATGCCGGCCAAATATTGCCATCAACCTGGAATCTTGCCACAGCCTTAAAACCCTTCTCTTTTGGCCTGGTGATTGTCCTGTTTTTAATGTTTGAACCGAGAGGGATCGCTAACTGGTGGCGCATTGTACGCTCTTATACAAAACTTTGGCCTTTCCGGTACTGAACCACCGGGGGAATGAATATTTATTTTGTTCAGCCTGCTAATCAACATCCAACCAACTAAAAGGGGGAGTCATGGAAAACAGGAAAAGGATGACCGTTGTTTTGTCGCTTACACTTATTTTTATAGTTGCATTTACTTTTCAGGCCCAGGCCGGACAGACATACAAGCTGGGCCTGTCCCTGGCCATTACTGGACCGACCTCTGATGCAGGTGACCCTTATTCAAAAGGCGTTGAAGACTATTTTAACTATGTCAACGATATGAAACTGCTGGGTGATGACAAAATCGATTGTACTATCAGGGACGACCAGTACAAGACCGATATCACCAAACGGAATTTTGAAGATTTCCTGGATCAAGGCATTGTTTTTTACCTAAACTACTCCACCGGCAGCACGCTGGCTTTGAAAAAAGATTTTGACGAGGAGAAGATGCCCACCATTCCGGCCTCCTTCCATGCTGGAAACCTGGTGGATTCCAGCTACATCTTCCTGCCCATCGCCTCCTATTCGGCCCAGGCCATCGGGCTGGCCGAGTACGTGGTCAACAACCATAAGGGCAGCACTCCCAAAGTAGCCATGTTCATCCATCCTTCAGCCTTTGGCAGGGGCCCTGTCTCTGATGTGGAAAAAGCGGTTGCCGCTGGCCTCGACATGGAGATCGTTGAAGTGGTCGAGCACGGCAAGGACCTGGACAACACCGCCATGTTGAAGCGCCTTAACAGCAAAGGCGTCCAATACGTCATCAGCCAGACCATCCAGTCTCCGGTTGCCACCATGCTGAAAGATGCCAGTCGCCTGGGGATGGTCGCCAAAACCTTTGGTGAACCACCTCCTACATTGTCACCTCGGAGCCCGGTGCAGGTACGGACGCCCAGCTGGCCCTGGCCAAGAAGTACGGGCGTAATGATAAGGCTGCCAACTCCCATAATTACGCCAATGGCGTTATGGTGGCCCAGGTTGCTGCCGAAGTCATTCGACGCGCCAAGGCCAGGGGCGTGAAGATTACACAAGAAAGTCTCTATGAAGAAATGCTTGCCATGAACGGCATGAATGCATTCTACCCAGTCACTACCGTGGGTCCTGTGACTTACTCCAAGACCGACAAGGCCGGTGTTGACACCCTGCAGCTGTACGCAGTGAAAAACGGAGAGTTCAAATCAGTGGGCAAACCGTTTATTCCGGAGTATACGAGCAAAATTAAATAAATCGTTAACGGCCGGCCCGGTTGCCCGGGTCGGCCAAATGTTCCTGCGCCCCTTGTGCCAAAGCAGAAACCGAATAGTAGACGGTGCATGGGCGCACTGTCTTCACCTGGGATTAGAAAACTGCCTTATGGACAAACAGAATTCGGAAAACCTGCTCGAAGTCAACAACATTGAAGTGGTGTACAACGATATCATCCAGGTATTGCGCGGCGTAAGCCTGAATGTGTCCAAAGGCGGCATCGTCGCGCTGCTGGGCACCAATGGGGCCGGCAAAACAACCACCCTGCGGGCCATAAGTGGCCTGCTCAAACCGGAAAACGGCTTTATCCGTGATGGGTATATCAAGTTTGCAGGCAGCGACATCACCAATGTTCTGGGAACCCATGTGGTCAAACTTGGCGCCGTTATGGTGCCGGAAGGACGCCGGGTATTCAAACACCTCACGGTGGCGGAAAATATCCGTGTGGGGTCCATTACCCGCAAAGACGGATCCCAAAAGATTCGCGCAGACAACGATAAGATGTACGATCACTTCCCCCGGCTGTCCAAGATCACCCACCGGTTGGCCGGGTACTGCTCCGGCGGCGAGCAGCAGATGATCGCCATTGCCCGGGCCCTGATGGCCTCGCCCAAAATGCTCATGCTGGACGAGCCCTCCCTTGGCCTGGCGCCCCTGCTGGTCAAGGAGATTTTCGAAAACGTCGAAGCCATCAACAGGGAAATGGACACGACCATCCTGGTGGTGGAGCAGAATGCCAAGATCGCACTGCAGGTGTCCGATTATGCCTATATCATGGAATCCGGCAAAATCGTTTTGGAAGGCCCCTCCAAGGAGCTTCGCGACAATCCGGACGTCAAAGAGTTCTACATGGGCGTTACCCAGGGCGGCGGACGGGAAAGGGCATACAAGTATGAAATTTCTCGTTGCCTACAACGGTTCAACAGAGTCCAGGGCAGCCCTTGATCTGGCGATAAAGCATGCGTCGTTGTTCAAGGCCAATGTGTTTGTCATCACCTCCATGGAGGGGGGCCACAGCGAAAAACCGAAAGACATCGCCAGGGTAAACAAGGAATTGAAGCGGGTTCGACAGCAATTCGAGGGTTCCGGGGTCGAGCACGACGTCTACGAGATGGCAAGAGGACTTTCTCCGGGCGAGGACATCGTGATTTTTGCCCGGGAAAACAGCATCGACCAGATTTTCGTGGGCATCGAAAAAAAATCCAGGACCCGCAAGCTGCTTCTCGGTTCAACGGCACAATACATTATTCTCAAAGCGTAACAGATGAGGAGGCTCTGCCTGAAGGTGGTTGTCACCTCATACCGGTGGACTGTTCTTCTTGCCGCATGCAAAAAAAGAATCCTGACCCAAAGGATTATGTTTTTTATGGTTAAACCAACAGCACAAGGAGCATAAACAATGGGGCTTTACGATTTTTCCCTTTATGATCTGATCTGCCGCAACGCCCAGTGTTACCGGAACCACCCGGCCTGGTTCGAAGCCGACACCGGCGCAACCGTCACCTTTGGGCAATTCAAAGCGCAGGTGGATCAACTGGCCTCAGGGCTGCAGCAGGCCGGAATCCATGCCGGGGACCGAATAGGGGTGGTGGGGAAAAACAGCCTGTCCTTCTTTCAGATTTATGGTGCCGCCGCGGCACTAGGAGCCATCGTGCTGCCCATCAACTGGCGCCTTTCCGCCGAATCAGCTTCATTCGGTGAAACGCTTTTTTAACCTGAACAATGCCGGTCTTTTCGATGCCTTCGATGATCTGATGGTCGACACTCCTTTTTCAGCTGATCCACTCGGAGACGACTCCGGCCTGGTCATCATCCACACGGCCGCCGTGGCTGGTCGGCCGCGGGGTGCCCTGTTGAGCCATGCCAACCTGCTGTGCGCCAGTCTGCATCTCAACTACTGTTTCGGCCTGTCGCCTGCCGATGCCCACCTGAACCTGCTGCCCCTGTTCCATGTGGGAGGCCTGTTCATGGCCATCAATGCCTTTCATGCCGGGGCACTGAATGTCAATATGAGCAAATTTGACGCCGACAAGGCGGTAGACCTGATCCAGTCCAAAAAGGTCTCCGTGTTCTTTGATTTTTCACCGATTCTCGGGTCCATCCTGGACGCGCAGGAAAAAACCGGTGCCGACATCTCATCGCTGCAATCCGTTATGGGCCTGGATACGCCGGAAACCATCGAACGGTATCAGACGGTCACCGGCGGCTGTTTCTACAGCATGTACGGTCAGACGGAGACCTCCTGCCTCACCACCATGGGTCGATACGATGATCGCCCCGGATCGGCCGGACGGCCCATCCCCTTGGGCCTGTTGGAACTGGTGGATGAAGAGGATAACCCGGTACCAACGGACCAGGTGGGAGAGATCACCCTCAAAGGCCCCATGGTGTTCAAGGGGTATTGGAATCTGGACGAAGACAATGCCCAAACCTTTCGAAACGGGCGGCACCACACCGGTGACCTGGGCCGGTTCGACGAAAACGGGTTCCTGTGGTACGCCGGACGCAAGCCGGAAAAGGAATTGATCAAGCCCGGCGGTGAGAACGTCTATCCGGCGGAAGTGGAAAAGGTGATCCTGGAGCATCCGGCGGTCGCGCGGACCATGGTATTCGGGGTGCCGGATCCCAAGTGGAAGGAGGGCATAAAGGCCGTATGTGTGTTGAAATCCGGCCAGAACCTCACCGAAAAAGAGCTGATCGAATTCGTCGGCGGCCGCATCGCCAGATACAAAAAGCCGCAGTACGTGCAATTCGTGGAATCACTCCCGGAAAAAAATGGCACCATCGACCGTGAGGCAGTGAAGACCCGCTATGGGGGCGAGCAGCAGCGCACCAATCAATAAATTCTTACATAGTCATTCTAAAAGCCATAAGTCTGATGAGCTCGTAAAAAAGCTTATGAAACCGTCAAGACTAATATCCTTAAGCTGTCCTGACCTATACTTGAGTTTCAAATCGAAAGGTAAGATGTTATCCCAGTTACAACATGATATCATTACTTTGTAGAAGCCACTTAAAGTTTGTCTATGTTGGAGATCTCACAGTTTTCCTACCATAACCGATTACTCAAATTTGATTATCAAATTTACACTTTTTGGGTAATGTTATAATTTACCTTTTCCAATATCTTTGATGGATATAAAGGATGAAAGGTGATCTTTGATAGCATGATTTTTCTTTCAATCTCTCGTTGCCTTTCTTTCCTTCGGCATGCTATCGTGCCTCTTTTATCATTAGCAATGAAACAATTAATCTTTCGACGGGCGCTTCCCTTTCGCCGCTCAGGTTTGTCAATGAAATGAGTTTGACTCCAATTTATATTTGCGGATAATTTTTTTTCCATTACTTATATCTCCCAGTAAGAAAAACAAAAATAATTACAGAATAAATTGCTATCCAAAATTCTTTTCGATTCATTTTCCTCCTTCTGTTGCTTTCATTGATGATAGATCAATTTTTTTAAACAAAAATGACAAACTTACCCATGGGAAAATTAGCCTCAAATTTTATGCAAAAACATTCATAACATTCTCCCCTCAAAGGGTTGGCATTGGGCATACAAACGAATTGATATTAATGCCTGGTGAAGAAGGTGTGTTAATTACTATGATTTTTTTCAATTCAGAAATAAAAAAGCAGAACAGCCTTAATGTGGCTTTTTCAAAGTCACTCTCGGCAGCCGGGCTATCTCTCCAGCGGTCGACTCAGCTAAACTCTAACTCGTAAATTAAAAAATCCGTGGGTTTCCGCCCCTATTTTTCAATAGGTTTTGTTTTTTCTTGTTCTGCTGTATGGGTAGAGTTGCTGCAAGAATCATACAGAAAAAGCGTACGATTGGTTACAAGGATTATAATATGTAAACAATAAGTTAGAAGTGTACCACTGTGTGGCATTGTTAAGTTGAGAATTATATTACATACTTAATAAGTAATTATTTAAACAATTCTTACTTATATGTATTTATCTGGAAAGCAAATGTAAAGTGCGGTCTGGTGAATTATTGAGAGCATCATGCTGATTGGAATTATGCCAACAGGTGCCGATATGCTTTGGTCATCTTGTGAGTGTACCACGGGAATGGTTACTGCCGCAAGATTTGGTCCGCTGTGATAAAAATCGAACATCGCAGGAATTTTTCAAACTGATATCTGCATGAACGTTGGAGTTGTGTTGCAGGTTTGGCCTAAAACGGGAAAGTTACAAATAGGGGGGGATGTAGAAAAATGAGTGGGGTGTCAGTTAAACGACGTAACGTATCTTTGTGAAGAAACAAAGAAAGGATACGACTAAGGACGGACTGAGGACTTTAATGGCTGTTGAAGACGTATTTATTCTTTCCACAGATCAATGTCGATAAGACCGAGCTTTGCGGCATAGCGAGCAACTTCAATGGTGCTGTGGAGGTCAAGCTTGCGCATGATACTGGAGCGGTGGTTTTCAACAGTTTTTGGGCTGATGAAAAGTTTTTCGCTGATTTGATTGGTGGAAAGCCCTTCGGCCACCAGCGCCATGACTTCCTGCTCCCGGGGAGTCAGAGCACCGTAGGCGGCATCCGTGTGTTTTACCTCCTTACCCTGTTTTCCCATAAGTTTTCTAACGACCATCTGGGAGACATGAGTATCCATAAAATAGTCGCCTTTTAAGACGGTATCAATTGCCAGCAAAAGTTTTTCAGAGACAGATTCTTTGACCACATATCCTACAGCACCGGCCTGGAAGGCTTTGACGATATAATCGATCTTGGAATGCATGCTGACGATCACAATAAGTATCTTAGACGATAATTTTAGGATTTCCCGGGTCAGTTGGATGCCGCTTTGATCCGGCAAGGACAAATCTATCAGAACCAGATCAGGCCTGAGCCATTTGGCCATTCGGAGGGCTTCACGCCCGTTGCCTGCCTCCCCGACCACTTCATACCTGGCAATACGCCCAATAATAGTCTTGAGCCCCTCCCGAAAAAGGGGATGATCGTCAACGACCAGTATCGTTTTCTTTTGTGCCATTTTTGCCTTTCTTTTGGGGAATCTTTATCAAAATTTTAGTTCCTTTTGTTGCGACTCCCAACCGGTGCTCTACATCAAAACCCCGGCCATTATCTTCTATGCGGAGGATGATGTTCGGAGAAGCTGCAATCAATTTGACGAAGGCATCAGCAGCATCAGCATGCTTCATGATGTTGTTGAGTCCTTCTTGAACCAAACGATACAGATTGATCTCGGTTTCAAAATTAAGTCTTAAATTGTCCATACCTGCAGCATTAAAATGAACATTCACTCCATGGGCTTCAGAAAAGCTTTCACAGCAATTGGAAGTTGCTTCGACCAAACCCATCTCATCCAGAATGGGGGGGCGTAAATTATATGAGAGATCCCGGACGGCCGCGATGGTGTTTTTAAATATTTCAGAGAATTCCGCTGCTTTCTGGCTTTCTTCCAGAGACACATCTGCCTGGTTGTGTAATAGGGTGTCAAAGGCGATCTTTAACGTGGAAAGGTCCTGGGCTATTCGGTCGTGGAGTTCACGGGAAATATTCTGGCGCTCACTTTCATGGGCATTTATCAGCGCATGGGTGAGGGTATGAATATGTTCTTTAGCGCGTTTGAGCCCGGAAATATCCTCAAATGACGCTCTCGTCTTTATCACCTTACCATGTTCATCGTATTCTCCTGAAACACTTAATTGTACATCAATGATCTCTCCGCTTTTGGTAATCAATTGTCTCTCAACACCCATTAGTTTCCCGGTTTTTATTAACTCCGGAAAATCCTCCTTAAAGCTGGCGACAGATTCTTCTGTCAAAAACGTCATCATCTGTTTACCAACGATTTTCCTTTTGGTGTACCCAAGTCTATCCAGTATTGCATTATTGCATTCAATAATAATTCCATTGTTATCAAGAGACAGGTACATGATAGGAGCGTTGTGGTAAAGGTCCTCAAACTTCTCTTTCAAACATCTTATCTCTTTCTCCGCCCGATAATAAACCTCCACCGTACCGCTCAACTCGCCATGTACTATGATGTCAAAAGCTTGCCTCCAGTCGGTTTTTCTGAAGTTTTTCGTTTTGAATTCTTGATCTTCCATAATTATGCGTGCACATGTGATTTCCGGATACTGCCAGGCAGTGGGGATGAGATCAACCGTCCCATGAATTATTTCCTCAAGCGAAATGCCCCGCTTCTCAACTAACTGCGAAATGCCGTAGAGGCAATTTAGTTCCTTGACCCGTTTGTTAAGGTCAATCGTTCGCTTCTCCAGTTCCTCCTCTGCCCTCTTGCGCTTGGTGATGTCTAATACGATGCCTTGATAGTGCGTTATCTTCCCTTTATCGCTTCTTCGGATGAATGTACGATCATCAAGCCATTTTATTTTACCGTCTTTGGTAACAATACGATATGGTTCATGAGTAAATCTTTTCGATTCTTCCCCTATACTAAAATTGGCCACCTCTCCTGCTACCCGTTCCAGGTCGTCGGGGTGAACAACCTTTGCATAAGATATCCTGCCTGAGATAAAGTCGTTCCCTGAGTAACCAAAGAGCTTCTTTACATTTTCCGATACAAATTCAACAGGCCATCCCTCTATGTTTTTCCAAAGGAACGTAACTGCCGGGCTTCTGTTGATGATATCGTA